>NZ_CP116902.1:5000-115000 GCF_028471905.1 Aneurinibacillus uraniidurans
CGACCGAATTGGACCTTGTCGATCCACGAGATCATCCACAATATCAATCGCTTTTAGTAGACCTTCAACAATATGAAGTCGGCTTTCTGCTTTCCGTAGTTCGTATGCAGTACGACGACGAATAACTTCTTTCTGATGTTCCAAATAATAATAAAGCATCTCTTTCAAATTCAAAATACGCGGCTCATTATTCACAAGTGCCAACATATTAATCCCAAAGCTTGTCTGCATCGCCGTATGACGGTACAAGTTGTTCAATACAACCTGTGGGTTTACGTCGCGTCGCAGGTCAATGACAATTCGCATACCCGTACGGTCAGATTCGTCCCGCAGATCTGTAATCCCTTCAAGCTTCTTCTCACGTACAAGCTCTGCAATCTTCTCAATCATCCGTGCTTTATTTACTTGGTATGGAATCTCTGACACAATGATTCGTGCTTTATTCCCTTGTTCTTCAATCTCTGCTTTCGCTCGAATTACAATCGATCCGCGTCCTGTTTCAAATGCACGACGAATACCACTGCGTCCCATAATAAGAGCCCCTGTCGGGAAATCCGGTCCTGTAATGTACTCCATTAAATCTCGAACTGTACAATCCGGATTTTGAATGAGTAACAATACACCATTAATGATTTCTGTAAGGTTATGAGGAGGAATATTCGTTGCCATCCCTACCGCAATCCCTGCTGCTCCGTTTGCAAGCAAGTGTGGGATACGCGCAGGCATCACAAGAGGTTCCTGTTCATTGCCGTCATAGTTTGGACCAAAATCAATCGTATCTTTGTTAATATCTCGCATAAGTTCGGTCGCAATTTTAGACATCCGTGCTTCTGTATACCGCATGGCTGCTGCTGAATCACCATCAACGGAACCAAAGTTTCCATGTCCATCTACTAACGGATACCGATAAGAAAAATCTTGCGCCATCCGTACCATTGTTTCATAAACAGCTGCATCACCGTGCGGGTGATACTTACCAATTACATCCCCAACGATACGAGCTGATTTCTTATATGGCTTATCCGGTGTCACACCCATTTCATTCATTGCGTACAGAATACGGCGGTGTACCGGCTTCAGACCATCCCGTACGTCTGGAAGCGCACGACTGACAATAACGCTCATCGCATATTCCAGGAATGATTCGCGCATCTCCTGGTTTATATTAATGTCAATAACATTTGATTGTTGTTCGGACATAGCTACCTCCGTCTCTAACGTCTCCTTACTCCAAAAAACATAAGCCCAAACGTTTTATCCATACCTGTTATTATACCATTTTTCCCCGTTAAAACAAAAAAATAAGCCCTCCCGTTCAGAGAGGGGCTTATTTCGTCATTTATACATCAAGATTACGCACTTTTTTCGCATTTTCTTGAATAAAATCACGGCGTGGTTCGACTTTATCACCCATAAGCATCTCAAAGATCTCATCTGCCTGCATCGCATCTTCCAATGCTACACGTAGCAATGTACGGCTCTCTGGGTCCATCGTTGTCTCCCAAAGCTGCTCTGGATTCATCTCCCCAAGACCTTTATAACGCTGCACATTCGGCTCGGGACGATCAGGCGCTTCTGCCCGAATTTGATTCAGTTGCGCATCGTTATACGCATATAGAATCGTTTTACCCTGCTGGAATTTATACAATGGTGGCTGGGCAATATACACATACCCTTGCTCAATCAGCGGACGCATGTAGCGGAAGAGGAAAGTCAACAGGAGTGTTCGAATATGCGCTCCATCAACATCCGCATCCGTCATAATAATAATCTTATGATAACGAGCCTTTGAAATATCAAAATCTTCGCCAATTCCGGTACCAAGCGCCGTAATAATTGCTCGGATCTCCATATTGGACAAAATCTTATCGAGACGCGATTTTTCGACATTTAAAATTTTACCCTTCAACGGTAAAATTGCCTGGAACTTGCGATCACGCCCTTGCTTGGCTGATCCACCCGCTGAATCACCCTCGACCACATATAATTCACTGATCGAAGCATCACGGCTCGAACAGTCAGCAAGCTTACCTGGCAGGGAACTGAATTCAAGCGCATTTTTACGACGTGTAAGTTCACGTGCTTTCCGAGCGGCTTCCCGGGCGCGTGCTGCCATAAGCGATTTTTCGACAATCCGCTTGGCTTCTTGAGGATGTTCATGTAAATACGCAGAAAACTCCTCTGCAAACAATGATTCTGTTATGCCGCGAGCCTCGCTGTTACCAAGCTTCGTTTTTGTTTGCCCCTCGAATTGTGGGTCTGGAATTTTCACACTAATAATAGCGGTTAATCCTTCCCGTACATCATCTCCGGTCAGATTTACATCTTTATCTTTCAACAAGTTTTGCTTACGGGCATAATCATTAATCACACGGGTCAGCGCACTTTTGAAGCCAGACTCATGTGTACCGCCTTCATGCGTATGAATATTATTGGCATACGAGTAAATATTGCTGGCAAATGAGTCATTATATTGAATCGCGATCTCTACAGTAAGACCATCCTTTTCACCTTCAAGGAAAATCGGCGGCTCATGTAATTTTTCACGGTTCTTATTAAGATATTCAACGAAAGATTGGATTCCGCCCTCATAATGATACGTTTCTTCTCTACCTTCATCCCGTTCATCATGAAGTGTAATGCTTACTCCACGATTCAGGAAAGCGAGCTCCCGTAGACGCTTCTGCAACGTTTCATACTCATACACAGTTGTTTCTGTAAATATCTCCGGGTCTGGCAGGAATGTAACTTTTGTGCCGCTCTCTTCTGCCTCCCCAATCACTTTCAGCTCATCGAGTGCTTCACCATATGCATAATGCTGAATATATCGCTTCCCTTTTAGCTTTACTTCTACGGTCAACGACTTAGAAAGAGCATTTACGACCGATACCCCAACCCCGTGCAGACCGCCAGAAACTTTGTATCCTTCCCCACCAAACTTACCACCTGCGTGAAGAACAGTCAGTACCGTTTCGACTGTGGACTTGCCTGTTTTTTCGTGAATTTCAGTCGGGATGCCCCGACCATTGTCTGTTACAGAAATACTGTTATCTTCATGAACATATACATGAATATCATCACAGTATCCAGCAAGAGCCTCGTCAACGGCGTTGTCTACAACTTCCCATACAAGATGGTGCAGACCTCTGCTACTTGTCGAGCCAATATACATACCCGGACGCTTGCGAACCGCTTCAAGACCCTCTAATACCTGAATCTGACTGGCACCGTAATTGTTTTCTCCGTTCGTTGTCATATCAAGTCTCACCTGCTTTCCAAGAAATTAGCACGACGTTTCAGTGTAAGTGAAGAGATGGGAGACCCATACACCTTACCTTCTGTTACTACATACGACTTTGTTTGTTCACCGCCGAGCACAATCAGGCGTCCTGCTTCCTCAGCCTGTGCAAGAAACTGGCGGGTTGTTTTCGAAGACTGCTTCATCTGAAAATCAAGAATGATAATAACATCTTTGGATCGTACAACCATATCGCCACCCAGATGAATAAACATATAGTTCTCCCCCTTACGTTTCTCGCACAACTGTTCCCTGGTTAACCCGATAAAGAGCAGCCTGCTGAAGAGTTTGATGGTACAGTCCTTCTACGCCCGTTGTCGTTACAAACGTCTGTACTCGGTCTTTAATATTTTGTAGAAGATGGGACTGCCGATTCGCATCTAGTTCCGATAGCACATCATCAAGAAGAAGAAGCGGATATTCCCCCACTTCCTGATGAATCAGCTCGATCTCAGCTAATTTTAGGGATAAAGCAGTCGTTCGCTGCTGTCCCTGGGACCCGTACTGATGCACGTTTGTCCCATTAATAAAAAACTCGATATCATCGCGATGAGGACCGGCTAGACTCGTACCACGTGCAATCTCCCTATCCTGAATAGAGGTTAAATGCTGATAAATGACATCGCTTGCTTCCTGCCTGGACATGTCCTTTGTAACCGGTAGCGAATTGTGGTAAGCAAGCTGCAACCGTTCTTTTCCCTGTGTAATCTGAGCATGAATCTCCTGCCCCCACTGCTCCAGCTTTTCCATGAACCCGTACCGTTTTGCAAGAACTTCCGCCGCTATATTTGCCATTTGCATGTTGTACACATCTAACATATCACGATATGGCTTACCCATTTGTAGTTCTTTCATCGCCTGATTTCGCTGCTGGACAATTTTTTGATACTGTAAAATCGCATGCAAATACGATTTCGAGACTTGTCCAATCTCCATATCAAGAAAACGGCGCCGAATATTCGGACTCCCCTTGACGATTCCAAGGTCTTCCGGGGCAAACATTACCACATTCATTGCGCCGATATAATCGCTTAATTTTCTTTGCTCAAGACTATTAATTTTCGCCTTTTTTCCCTTGGGCGTCAACCTGATATCCAGTGATATGGCTCCATGCCGCCGCTCTGTGCGGCATGAAAGAGATGCATACTCCTGCTCCCACTGAATTAATTCTTTATCTTTACTAGTCCGATGCGACTTAGCCATAGCCAATACGTAGATCGCTTCGAGCATATTTGTTTTTCCCTGTGCATTCTGCCCAACAAATAACACAATCGGCTGGTCAAACTGGACATGTGCATGCTCAAAGTTACGATATTGTGTTATTTCAAGTTCAGTAAGGATCAAAATGTATTCCCTCCCGGCGCTTCGCTGCTTCGTGCAAGCACTTCTGGTTATTGCACGGTTTGCCGAGAGACTTCAAACATTCCAAACCCTTCTACGTAAACCGTATCCCCATTATACAATTTTTTGCCGCGTCGGTTTTCACTTTCTCCATTTACTTTAATTTCTGCTTCCGCAAGGAGAATTTTAGCATGACCGCCCGTACTGGCAATTCCTGCCAGCTTTAAAAATTGTCCTAATTGGATATATTCTGTTGCGATTTCTACACTTGTCTTTTCCATTTTTCTCTCTCCTATTGGTTGGTTCGAACAGGAAGGATCAGGTGTAAGATCCAGTCATGATCGGTTGGGCGAATAATAAATGGACTCATGGCACCCGTAAATCCAATTCGAATCTCGGCACTATCTACTACTCGAAGCGAATCGATCATGTATTTTGCATTGAACGAAATTTTCACATCTTCACCTTCCATGGAAGATGGAACAATTTCTTCTGTCACCGTACCGACTTCCGGGATGTTGGATGAAATCTCGATTACACCATCCGGACGTGTAAACAGGCGAACAACATTATTTTTTCCATCCCTTGCTAACAAGCTTGCCCGTTCGATTGCTCCGAGAAACTCTTTTGTGGATAAAATCATTTCTGTTTTCATATGTTGTGGAATGATTCGGCTTGTATCCGGATATGTTCCATCAAGAATACGAGAGTAAAACAAAATATGGTTTACTTTCGCAAGAATCTGATTATCCGTAATTACGATATCAACCAGTTTATCATCATCTGAGAGAATTTTACTTAATTCAAGTAAGCTTTTTCCTGGAATTACAACATTATGAAAACTAAGTCCTTCTGCTGATTCTACCGCTGCCTTGCGCGTAGTTAAGCGATGGCTGTCAGTTGCAACAAATGTTAATTCTCCGTTTTCAAGGCTCCACATGACTCCCGTTAAAATAGGCCGTGTTTCTGTTGTTGCAACCGCAAATACGGTTTGTCGAATCATTGTTTTCAACAGATCAGCTGGCATACTTAAAACTTGATTCTCCTCAATTTGTGGAAGACGCGGATAATCCTCCGCATTCATTCCATTCAAATTAAATTGAGATCTTCCTGAAGAAATCGTTGTGACAAACCGGTCATGTACAGAAATGGTTACTTGTTCTCCCGGAAGCTTCTTAACGATTTCTCCTAGAAAACGAGAGGGAAGTACAATGCTGCCAGGGGTTATATTTTCGATCCATTGGTGTTCACCAGATTCAGCTGGAATATACTGTTCAATCGAAATGTCAGAATCACTAGCTGTTAATATAATGCCATCCTCATGAGCAACAATTTTGATACCAGTCAATATTGGAATTGTTGTACGTGAGGAAACAGCTTTGCTTACTGTGGTAATAGCATGTGTAAATTGGTCTCTTTGAATCGTAAATTCCATTGTAGCCTCCTTGGAATGTTAAATGTACATTCTACATACACTTATATTTTATACTCTTTTAAATACTAGTAGTAATAGGGGCGGTGGATATGTGCATAAGTAGCGATAGAGTAAAGAAATACAGCCTATACACATGTGGATAAGCTTGTGTACAGGCTGTAGCTGTTATTTTCATTTATACACAGATCGATTACTGCCCTTTTCGAATCCGTTCAATTAAACCTTGAATGGTAGTTTGAAGCTGACTATCTGTCTGCAGGGCATGTGTAATTTTTTCGTGAGCGTGAATAACAGTTGTATGATCACGTCCACCAAATTCTTCCCCAATCTTAGGTAACGAAAAATCAGTTAGCTCACGGGACAAGTACATCGCGATCTGACGTGGAAATGCTACTGATTTTGTCCGTTTTCTTGCTTTAAAGTCTTCCATCTTTAGGTTGAAATGTTCCCCTACTGCTTGCTGAATGGCGGGAATATTGATGACATGAGGTTTGCTAGATGGAATGATGTCTTTTAACGCTTCTACAGCAAGCTCTGTATCGATATCACGATTAATAAGAGAGGAATAGGCTACTACACGAATAAGAGCCCCCTCAAGTTCACGTATATTTGTGTCAATTTGATTGGCTATGTATACCATAACCTCGTTTGGAATCTCTAAATTATCAGCCTTTGCTTTCTTCCGCAAAATCGCAATCCGTGTCTCTAGATCAGGAGGCTGGATATCTGTAATCAATCCCCATTCAAAACGTGACCGAAGTCGGTCTTCTAGCGTCGGAATTTCTTTTGGTGGTCGGTCGCTTGAGATAATGATCTGTTTGCTTTCCTCATGTAAGGCGTTAAATGTATGGAAAAACTCTTCTTGTGTCTGCTCTTTTCCGGCCAGAAACTGAATATCATCAATCAGAAGAATATCTACGTTTCGATATTTATTGCGGAAACTTCCTGTTTGATTGTCTCGAATTGAATTAATGAATTCATTCGTAAATTTCTCTGAAGAGAGATACACGACTGTCGCATTTGGATTTTGTTCCAGCACATAGTGACCAATTCCATGCATGAGATGTGTCTTGCCAAGACCAACTCCTCCATAGATAAAAAGCGGATTGTATGCTTTAGCGGGCGCTTCTGCTACGGCTAGAGAAGCGGCATGCGCAAAACGATTACCGGCACCAATGACAAATGTATCAAACGTATACTTGGGATTTAGCATTGTTGGTGGAAAATCATCGTTTCCACTTGATTTTTTTCCTTTTTTTGAAGGGGTAACTGCTACTGTGTCTTCTTGCTCATTTGTTGAAGTTGGAATCACAAATTTTACTGTAATAACTTTACCCATAATTTCATAAAGTATCTCAAGAATAAGATCGGAATAGCGAGATTCGAGCCAGTCGCGTGTAAATTCATTGGGTGCTGTGATTAGAAGTGTGTTGTCATCAAGGGACGTAGCTTTTGTTGATTTTAGCCAAGTTTCAAAACTTGGTTTACTAATACGTTTCTGTATATGAGCAAGTGCAGTATCCCACAAATCGTTTATATTTGTGACCATGAGTCTCCTCCCTTCTTCTCTTCCGCATACGTATGTTCAGCAGCGGACTGCTGTTTTGCTCAGCTAAGAAGAAGTTGAACAAGCGGAATGTGGATAAGATTTTTAATAAAAGTCAGCTATATTTCAAGATATTCTTATGGTTTTCGACAAAATCTTTAAAAGGTGTGGATATGTTTTTCCACACCTTTGTATAACTGTCCACAATATTATCCACAGTGTGTGGATAAACCATACTTTGAGTACCAGTTATCCACTGGTTAAAACAAAATCATGATAGCAGATAACTATACAAAGCGCAATGTTTTTTTAATACTTATCCACACACTCTACAACTTGTGCGAACCTGATATTCACAACACTAGATTTTGTGCACAAGCATGGGAGAAGCTTGTCGATAATTGGCGTGCGGGAAATATTTTTGTCCACAAAAAGGTCGGGAAATAAAAAATGTGGATAGTGTGCGGGGGGTTAGGAAGAGACTTGACATGATACATAACCGATCGATATAATGATCAAGACTGTCTATATAACAGAGTGGATGGAACCTTCCCAAGGAGGTGGATATAATGAAACCGACATTTAAACCGAACAACCGCAAACGCAGCAAAGTTCACGGCTTCCGTGCTCGCATGAGCTCTAAGAACGGTCGCAAAGTTTTGGCTGCACGTCGTAGAAAAGGAAGAAAAGTATTATCAGCATAAGGCCACTACTGAAGTGGCCTTTTCTACCGTTTGGTCAGGGACTTGTTCCCTGGCCAGAACGGAGAAGCAGAACAGCAGGTAAGGGGTGTGCCCTTTGTATCGCCAGAATCGATTACGAAAAAATGAAGAATTTCAGATGATCTTTAAAAAAGGAAAATCTGTGGCTAATCGCCAGTTCGTCATTTATTCGTTGCCAAAAGAAGGACAAGATTCATTTCGTGTAGGGGTATCGGTCAGCAAGAAGATGGGGAATGCTGTTGTGCGTAATCGCTTGCGCCGGCTCATAAAGGAAAGCATTCGCCTGCGTGCAGATGAGGTAAAATCAAATGTAGATTTCATTGTAATCTGCAGGCTTCCGGCAGTTGAGCTGGAATTCGATGCGTTTCAGGGAAGCTTATACCACTGCATGAGGAAGGCGAAGCTGTTTTCTTCTATACATAAAGAAGAAGGGAAGTAAATTCCCTTCGTTTACGTCCAGAAAGTTCATATTTCTATCGGTCAACTATATGAGTTGCAAGGAGGAATTATTCTTGCTGCCTAAAAAAATAAAAATGGCGCTGTTGTTTCTTCTGATCGCCCTTTTGTCAGCAGGGTGTAGTGCGGCAAATCCAAAAAATCCGCTCCCGATTGATCCACACGGAGGCATATGGGATCGGTTTTTCGTATATCCGCTATCGTGGTTGCTGCAGGAAGCTGCGGCTCTAGTTGGCGGTAATTATGGTATCTCAATTTTAATTGCTACCGTTCTGGTTCGACTTCTTATTTTGCCGCTTATGATCAAACAGATGAAGAGCAGCAAGAGAATGCAGGAACTGCAGCCTGAGATGGCTAAACTTAAGGATAAATACAAGAATGATCCGCAGAAATATCAGCAGGAAATGATCAAACTGTATCAGGTGCACCAGGTGAACCCGCTTTCGGGATGTCTTCCGATCTTGATTCAAATGCCGATCTTAATGGGATTTTATCATGCGATTATTCGTACGGCCCCGATTCGGGAACATAATTTTCTGTGGCTTCAACTTGGACAGAAGGACCCGTTCTTTATCCTTCCAGTTCTAGCCGCAGCAACAACGTTCTTTCAACAATGGATGACAATGAGAAATAATGCAGCTATGGCAGATAATCCGCAGATGAAAATGATGCTGTATATTATGCCAGCCATGATTCTCTTTATTTCCATTTCGCTTCCATCAGCACTTTCTCTTTACTGGGTGTACGGTAATATTTTTACAATTGTTCAGACATACTTCCTGTATCGTGATACGACACCTCAAGGAGGTAGTAAGAAGTGAATCAGGTAACGGCAACGGGAAAAACAGTCGAAGATGCGATTCGTGTAGCGCTTGCTCAGTTGAATGCTAAGCGAGAAGATGTGAATTTTCGTGTGCTAGAGGAGCCAAGTAAAGGTTTTTTTGGCTTGATCGGAGTACGGCAAGCAAAGGTAGAAGTCACATTGGTAGAAAAAGAGGTGGCGAAAGAGATTTTGTCATCAGAAGAAGCGCACCCTGTTAGTGAACCATTGCCGGAACCTGAAAAGCTTGAGAAATCGGAAGAAACTCCGGTTTTAGAACAGGAAAGTCCTGCATTGGATATTGATCCGATTCAACAGGGACGAGCGTTTCTAGAAGAAATGTTAGCTGCAATGGAGATCAAAGCGGATATTCAGCTATCAGTTAAGCAGGGTACACCTGTTATCACGATTTTGGGTAAAGGCCTTGGTTTACTCATTGGACGACATGGGCAGACACTTGATTCCATTCAGTATTTGGTAAATATTGTGGCGAATCGGAATGCGACAAAAAAAGTTCGTATTATAATTGATGCAGAAAATTATCGTCAGAAGCGGAAAGAGTCACTCGAGCAGATGGCGGAACGGATGGCCAATCAAGTAATACGTACGAAAAAAGTAGTGCGGCTTGAGCCAATGGGCCCGACCGAACGTAAAGTTATTCACAGCCGCCTGCAAAAACATTCGCAGGTGCAGACATACAGTGAAGGAACAGAACCGTACCGTCGGGTCGTAATCGCGTTGAAAAAGTAAACATAGTGATTATCCACAGCCCCCTCTCGTACTAGAGAGGGGGTTTTTTTGTCAAATATTCATAGAGTATGGTATTCTATACATTTAGGGAAAGCTTTAAAAAAACATGTCTTTACTGAGTGGTGACATATAATGATGGATTTCGATACAATTGCAGCGGTTGCTACGCCACTGGGCGAAGGTGGGATTGCCATTATTCGTGTGAGTGGACCGCAGGCTGTAGAAGCTGTGGATAAAATTTATAAAGGGCGACACAAGTTGTTAACTGTGGATACCCATACGATTCATTACGGCCACCTTGTGGATAGTGAGGGGGACGTACTGGAGGAAGTGATGGTGTCTGTTATGCGGGCGCCGCGTACATTTACTAGGGAAGACGTAGTAGAGATTAACTGTCATGGCGGGATTGTTTCGGTGAAGCGAGTGCTTGATCTTGTTCTTGAACAAGGGGTAAGGATGGCAGAGCCAGGTGAGTTTACAAAACGTGCATTTTTGAACGGACGAATTGACCTTTCTCAGGCGGAAGCGGTCATTGATTTAATTCGTGCAAAAACAGATAAAGCCATGAAGGTCGCGCTGCATCAGGTTCAGGGCAAATTATCCCTTCTGATTGAAGATTTGCGCCGTCAATTAATTGAATTAATGGCGCATATTGAAGTCACCATTGATTATCCAGAGCATGACGTAGATGATGTGACACGTAATCTCCTGTCAGAGAAGAGCCGCTGGGTACAGGAAGAGATTGAGAAGCTGTTGCGTACCGCTAAGCAGGGGAAAATCCTCAGGGAAGGTTTATCAACCGTTATTGTTGGGCGACCGAATGTTGGGAAGTCCTCGCTGTTAAATAGCTTGCTGCAGGAAGTCAAGGCGATTGTCACAGACATTCCAGGGACAACCCGTGACATTATAGAGGAATACGTCAACGTACGCGGCATTCCGCTTCGACTTGTTGATACGGCTGGCATTCGAGATACAGAAGATATTGTGGAGCGAATCGGTGTCGAAAAATCGCGGGAAATGTTGAGTAAAGCAGATCTCGTGCTGCTTGTGTTGAATTATGGCGAAGAGTTAACCGAAGAAGACCGGAACCTGCTGCAGGTCGTTCAACCGATGAACGCCATTATCATTGTGAATAAGGTAGACTTGCCACAGCGTATTGACCTGAGTGACGTTCAGCAGATGGTCGGTACTATGCCTATAGTGATGATGTCGATTGCTAAGGAAGAAGGAATTGAACGATTGGAAGAAGCGATTGCTAGTAAATTCTTCTCTGGTTCGATTCAGAGTGATGATCTTACGTATGTGAGTAATGCCCGCCATATTCAGCTGCTGCGAGAAGCTTCTCAGGTGATTGGGGAAGCGATTGAGGCAGTGGAAAGTGGTCTGCCTGTTGATATGGTTGCATTCGATATTCGGCGCACATGGGAATTGCTTGGCGAGGTAATTGGTGATACCGTAAGTGATGACCTAATCAGTCAGATCTTTGCACAGTTTTGTCTCGGCAAATAGGAAAGGACGCGCCATCTGGCGTAGAGGAGGACATATAAAGTGGGATATAAGGCAGGTTCGTTTGACGTCATTGTAGTTGGTGCCGGTCATGCGGGAGTAGAAGCAGCGCTTGCTTCTGCACGAATGGGATGTTCAACACTGCTGTTGACGATTAATCTTGATATGATTGCCTATATGCCGTGCAACCCATCTATCGGGGGACCGGCAAAAGGGCACGTTGTGCGTGAAATTGATGCTCTCGGCGGAGAAATGGGTCGAAACATTGATAAAACATACATTCAAATGCGGATGCTGAATACAGGGAAAGGACCAGCTGTTCATGCGTTACGTGCACAAGCGGATAAGTTCCTGTATCAACATGAAATGAAGAAAACAATCGAAGCAACCGATAATCTGGTACTTCGTCAGGGAATGGTTGAGAGCCTTCTTGTAGAGAATGGCGTATGCAATGGGGTAGTAACCAAAACAGGGGCAGAATACGATGCTAAAGCGGTTGTACTGACAACGGGCACGTATTTGCGCGGCAAAATCATTATCGGAGACTTACAGTATGAGAGTGGCCCGAACAACATGCAGCCGTCTGTTGAATTGTCTCATCATCTGCGTGAACTTGGGCTGGAGCTTGTCCGTTTCAAAACCGGGACACCACCGCGTGTGCATGGCAGTACCATTGATTATGCACAGACAGAAATTCAGCCGGGTGATGATGTCCCGCGTGCTTTCTCGTATGAAACAACGGAATTCCGCGTGGAAGATCAGCTTCCTTGCTGGCTGACGTACACAAGCGAAGATACGCATACGATTATTAATTCTAATCTGCACCGTGCTCCGATGTTTTCTGGCGTAATTGAAGGGACGGGTCCGCGCTATTGCCCGTCTATTGAAGATAAAATTGTTCGCTTCAGTGACAAGCCGCGTCATCAATTGTTCCTGGAGCCAGAGGGGCGTAATACGGAAGAAGTATACGTGCAGGGATTATCCACAAGCATGCCAGAAGAGGTACAGCTTGATATTCTTAAATCCATTCCAGGATTGGAAAATGTCAAAATGATGCGTCCTGGTTATGCCATTGAGTATGATTCAGTCGTACCAAGCCAGCTCTGGCCAACTTTGGAGACGAAGCAGGTACAGGGATTGTATACCGCTGGACAGCTGAATGGAACATCTGGTTATGAAGAAGCAGCTGGTCAGGGATTGCTAGCAGGTATTAACGCAGCTTGCAAAGTACAAGGCCATGATCCGATTATTCTCGATCGTTCTCAGGCATACATTGGGGTCATGATCGATGACTTGGTAACCAAAGGAACGAATGAGCCGTATCGTCTGCTCACGTCCCGTGCGGAATATCGCTTGCTACTTCGTCATGATAACGCGGATATGCGCCTGACTGAAATCGGCCATAAGATCGGCCTGATACCTGATGAACGTTTTACACGTTTTGAGATGAAAAAGGCGCAGATCGAAGTAGAAAAAGAACGTCTGCAGGCAACAAAGATCGGCCCAACACCTGAAGTTCAGCAACTGCTGCGTGAAGTCGGCTCCAAAGAACTTGATAATGGCATTGATCTATACTCGTTGCTGAAGCGTCCAGAAGTATCGTATGCGCGAGTTGTTGAGCTGTTCCCAGCAGAAGTAGATGTACCAGCTGATGTAGCGGAGCAGGTGGAAATTCAAATTAAATACGAGGGATACATCCGTAAGCAGCTGCAGGATGTAGAGCGTCTGAAGAAGATGGAACAGAAGCGTCTCCCGCAGGATCTTGACTATCTCAATATCCATGGATTAGCGATGGAAGCTCGTCAAAAACTCGATAAGGTGAAGCCATTGTCTATTGGTCAAGCATCACGCATCTCTGGTGTTACACCGGCGGATATCTCTGTATTACTGGTTTACCTTGAGACATACAATAAAGTTGCGAAGTAGGGGACAAATCATGGATGCACAGATGTTTAGGCAGCTCGCTTCTGATCACGGGATTTCATTGTCAGAGGAACAGTTGTCACAGTTTCATCGATATTATGAACTGCTTGTCGAATGGAATGAAAAAATGAATCTGACGGGGATTACAGAGCAGGGACAAGTGTATGAGAAGCATTTTTATGACTCCATTACCCCCGCCTTTTATCACGATTTCAGTGCCATTCAGACAGTAATTGATGTCGGATCCGGTGCAGGATTTCCAGGTGTGCCGCTTAAGATTTGCTTTCCGCATCTGAAACTGACCATTCTGGATTCACTGAATAAACGCCTGGTGTTTCTACAGGAGGTAACAAAAGAGCTTGGCCTGCAAAACGTATCCTTCCTTCATAGTCGAGCAGAGGATGCAGGACGGGACGTAAAATATCGGGAAGCATTTGATATGGCTACAGCCCGTGCTGTGGCGCGTATGAACGTTCTGTCTGAACTGTGTATGCCGTTTGTTAAACAGGGCGGTGTATTCCTCGTTATGAAAGGCCAAAACGTTGAAGAAGAGCTTGCTGAAGGTAAAAAAGCGATCAAGGTGCTTGGCGGAAAAACAGAAAAGGTAGAGACGTTCCAGCTCCCAGAAGAGCAATCCGAACGTAATGTTATTAGCATTCGTAAGCAGCAGAAAACACCGGGCACGTACCCACGCAAAGCGGGTACACCGGCAAAAAAACCGATTGTGTAAGTAAGTAAGAAAAGGCAGTCGTTTTGGCTGCCTTTTCTTCTGTGTATTTTTTGCAATGTTTCACGTGAAACATGGAAGAGGGCAGGAAATAAAAAAGTAAATGGCGAAATAGGACAGAAGCGGAAAGAAGGAGAGTGGGTGGTGTGAGTTTATGAAGGATCAGTTTTCCCGTTTGTTTGGGTTAACAGAGCGGACGGAGCATGAAGAAATCAAACAGATTCCTGTTACACAGATTGTTCCCAATCCTTATCAGCCACGAACAGTATTTAATACCGACAAAATTGATGAATTATGCGAAACGATAAAAATACATGGAGTCATTCAACCTATTGTTGTCCGGGAGCGTAACGGTGTATTTGAAATCATCGCAGGGGAGCGTCGTTGGCGGGCGGTAACTAAACTTGGCATGGAAAAAATTCCAGCGATTGTGAAGGATTTCAACAACGAGCAAGCAGCATCAATTGCCTTAATTGAAAACTTGCAGCGAGAAGGACTAACTCCGATTGAAGAGGCGCTTGCTTATCAAAAACTAATTGATATTCATGGCCTGACGCAAGAGAATCTGGCTAATCGACTGGGAAAAGGTCAGTCGACGGTTGCGAATAAACTTCGTCTCCTACATTTGCCGGATGCGGTACAAGAAGCGCTGCTCGGTCGGAAGATTTCAGAACGCCATGCTCGTGCACTGCTTTCCTTAAAAAATGAAGAGATGCAGTTGAAGGTTCTTCAGGAAATCATAGATAAGAGCTGGAATGTCAAACAGACAGAACAGCGAGTAAAACTATTGCTGGAAAAACAGCAAGAGAGAAAAGGGTCGCAACGACGGTCCTTCTCAAAGGATATGCGGCTTGCCATTAACACGGTGCGTCAGTCGGTTGATATGGTTGTGCAGAGTGGTCTACAGATTGAAACAGAGGAAGAAGATCATGATGAATTTTATCAGTTTGTGATCAAAATCCCGAAAAAAAAGCATACGTAAAAATCCCGATAAGTGAAGCAGAGGTGTAACGGATGGGGAAAATTATTGCAGTCACGAATCAAAAAGGCGGCGTAGGCAAAACAACTACCTCTGTCAATCTCAGCGCCTGCATCGCACAAGAAGGAAGGAAAGTTCTGCTTGTTGATATTGATGCGCAAGGAAATGCCACAAGCGGAATCGGAATCGAAAAAGCAAATGTGAGCTACTGTGTGTATGATGTTTTAATTAACGATATTAATACGATAGATGCAGTTCTGCCTACAGAAATTCCGCACTTATTTGTACTTCCAGCAACGATTCAGCTAGCAGGAGCCGAGATTGAGCTTGTCCCCGTATATGCACGTGAGAAGCGGTTAAAAAAGGCGCTTGATCTTGTTCGAGATAAGTATGATTATATTATTATTGATTGTCCGCCTTCACTTGGTATTTTAACGATAAATGCGCTAACAGCAGCTGATTCGGTATTGATTCCGATTCAGTGTGAATATTATGCCCTCGAAGGACTCAGCCAGCTGTTAAATACGATTCGTCTTGTTCAAAAGCAATTGAATCGAAATCTTTATATTGAAGGTGTATTACTAACCATGCTGGATGCCAGAACAAATCTAGGGATTCAGGTGATTGATGAAGTAAAGAAATACTTCCAGGAAAAAGTGTACGGAACCATCATCCCACGCAATGTGCGGCTTAGTGAAGCGCCAAGCCACGGGCAGGCGATTATTACATATGACCGCCGTTCTAAGGGAGCGGAAGTATATAGTGACCTGGCCAGAGAGGTGATTGGAATTGAGTAAACGACTAGGTCGCGGTTTAGATGCACTCATTCCTGCGGTTGAGGTAGAAGAAGGGGACCAAATCCTCCATGCTGACGTTCAAAAAATCCGACCTAATCCGTATCAGCCGCGCAAGCATTTTGCCGAGGATACACTTCGTGAATTGGCTGATTCCATTCAAGAACATGGAATTATTCAGCCGCTTGTTGTTCGCAAAAGTATTAAAGGATATGAGCTTGTTGCTGGGGAGCGTCGATTACGTGCAGCTAAATCACTTAAATTAGACTACGTGCCTGTTGTCGTTAAAGATTTTACAGACGAACAGGTTATGCAGATTGCTCTGATTGAAAATTTACAGCGGGAAGATTTGAATGCGATTGAGGTTGCACAAGCGTATCAGAAGCTGATGGAGACTTTTTCGATGAAGCAGGAGGAATTGGCAAAGCGTGTAGGAAAAAGCCGTCCGCATATCGCGAATTTCCTGCGCCTTCTTCATCTTCCCCATGAAATCCAGGAAAGTGTTTCACATGGAACATTATCTATGGGGCATGCCCGAACTCTTCTTGCGGTTGAAAATGATGAGATAAAACTAGAGCTTGCCCGAGAAGTGGAAGCAAAGTTGATGAGTGTACGTGAACTTGAAGAGATTGTTCAAAGACTGAATGAAAAGAAAAAAGTTTCACGTGAAACAAAAACAAATGAGAATGAGCGATTTGTTAAAGCGCTTGAGGAACGATTGCGCATGACATTTGGGACATCTGTCAGTATTAAGCCAGCTCGTAATAAACGAAAAGGAAAAATCGAGATTGCCTATTTTTCAGAAGAAGATCTGGAGCGCATTCTCGAAATTATTGAAAAAAGTAGTGTATAAACAGGCAACCTGCAGTCTACAGGTTGCCTTTCATTCTGATTCGGGGATACTTGTAAGAAAGAGAGAAAAGGAGTGATTAGGTGCGTACTATTTATCTGGACAATGCAGCTTCGACCTGGCCAAAACCAGTGGGAGTAAGTCAGGCAATGTTAGAATGTGTGGAGGGATATGGCGCAAATCCAGGGAGAGGCGGCCATAGGCTCTCCATGAAAGCAAGCAAGGCTGTATATGGAACGAGAGTAAAGCTTGCTCAACTTTTTGGCATTCGTAATCCGAATGATATTTTTTTTACAGCAAATGCAACACAGGCACTCAATCAGGCGATTAAAGGCTTTTGTAAGCCAGGGATGCATGTCATTACGACGGCCTTGGAGCATAATTCAGTTCGTCGTCCACTTGAATTTATGAGACGAGAGTACGGTATCGAAATTACATATAGTAAGCCTGATGATAATCATTTGTTTTCTGTTGAAGAAATCAGAAAAGCAATTCGCCCGGAAACAGGATTGATTGTAGTAACACATGGCTCCAATTTGCTCGGAACCATTACGCCTATCGCCGAGATTGGTAAATTAGCACGCGAACATGGGATCACTTATCTGGTGGATGCAGCACAAACGGCTGGTGTACTTCCCATTCATGTAGAAGAGATGCATATTGATATGCTGGCTTTTCCGGGGCATAAAGGCTTGTATGGTCCGCAGGGGACGGGTGGATTGTACGTATGCCCTGATCTTTCGCTTGTACCGCTTCTTCATGGGGGAACCGGTGGTCAATCAGAGTTGGCTGATCAGCCGGAAACAAGGCCTGATCGATATGAAAGCGGTACGCTGAATACACCAGGAATTGCTGGTTTGGGAGTTGGCGTAGAATTTGTCCTTCAGACCGGTGTTGATGCAATTCGTGAAAAAGAGTGGAAGTTAACACAGCTCGCGCTAGAGGAACTGACACAAATACCAGGCATTCATGTATACGGACCGGATAAGCAGGTCGAGCGCCTGGCTGTGATTGCATTTACAGTAGATGGAGTTGAGGCATCTGAATTTGCATATATCCTGGATCAGCAGTATAACATTGCCGTACGCTCTGGATTTCACTGTACACCACTTGCACATGAGACAGTAGGTACAACTGAAACAGGAGCGGTTCGAATAAGTTTCGGATATTTTAATGAGGAAGAGGATGTGTGGGCGCTCATTGCGGCGCTTAAGGAGATTCAAGAAGCATTTGGTATGTAGGTAAAGGAGCGAATATGAGTGGTACTACTTGGGGCGATCGTCAATGCGTTGACGATTATCATCGGCGCGCTGCTTGGTTCCAGGCTTTCCGGTATTCCAGAGAGTACAAGGGCGACAGTCATGCAGGGGCTTTCACTTGCGGTTTTAGTGTTAGGTGTACAAATGGGCATGAAATCAGACAATTTTTTGCTCGTTATTTTTAGTCTAGTTGTCGGTTCTATTCTTGGAGAGTGGTGGAAGCTGGAGGATAAGCTTCATCAGCTTGGGCAGTTTCTAGAAAATAGAGTTGGGAGCAACGGGAAGGGGAGTATCGCTACAGCTTTTGTTACCGCTACGCTCGTATATTGTGTAGGGGCGATGGCGATTCTTGGTTCACTGGACAGCGGCCTGCGGAATAATCATCAGATTCTATTTACAAAAGCAATGCTGGATGGTTTCTCGGCGGTAATCTTTGCATCTGGGCTTGGAATTGGTGTATTATTCTCGGCTGTTCCCGTTTTTCTATACGAAGCAGCACTTTCACTGGGCGCTCATTTTATTAATCAGCTTGTAAGCGAGGAAATGTTGATGCTGATTGTGAAAGAAGTGACAGCAACTGGTGGGATTATGATTATGGCGATTTCTTTGAACTTGCTTGGTGTTGTTAAAATTAGAACAGCAAATATGCTGCCGGCTCTTCTCGTTGTGACAGTGGGTGTACCCGTTATGAAAAACTGGTCTGCTGTTCAAGGGTGGTTTATGTCGATATTTTAATAAGGAAGGAGCATACGTTTCTCTGCATGATATCGAAAGACATGCGAGATGAATCATATGCTCTTTTTGTTATTCGGATGCACTTTGATAAAAAGGACTAGAAGATAAGTGTGACATAAAGCGTGTTGGGGATTCTTTGGCGGAAGTAATAGCTTGAGCAATAGAGGTTGCAATTACTTCGCTCATTTTCATTACGATACTGAGGCGAGTATTTTGAAGCACGAAGTATTCCATGAAGCCGCCAATGTTAACAATGCCGGTAATATGGAACGTTCCTACTTCGGGAAGTTGCTTTTTCACACCTGCACCGGGCTTAATAGGGCCGTGGGCAACTGTGATTTTTCCTACACTATTTAGTTGACCCAAACAGGCATCTACGGCGATAATGAGTGGGTTTTTATGTTTTCTCTGCACCTGTTCAATCGTTTCCTGCAAGTTAACGGCGTGAACAGGCGACTCTAGTGTGCCGTATACCGTAATGTTGTTCAGATACATTTTTTCAAGATGAGAGCCGACAATCGGCCCTAGTGCATCTCCAGTAGATCGGTCCGTTCCAATACAGAAAACGACGATATCTGAATAGTTGCGATATGAGTGAAGTCGCTGCCCGATATGTTCTGTGAGCAAAGCGCCTGCTTGATCCGCTGTATAATCAACTCGATACGGTGTGAGCGGGTACATGTGTACCATATTGTTGTCGTTAATCATGTGTACCTCCCGCTAAAAATAATAGTAATAGTATATGCGTAATCTATTACAAATATACCTTTTGCTGTAATGTATTCGTAAAGTAGAAAAAGGGGACAAAATATGGAAATATTGTGAGATCTGTATGAGCATTTCTGGATGTGCGAACTGTACTGATTTTTGGTATAGTCGTTAACAGAAGCGGATGAGGCAGAAAGGATAGGCGAAGAGCAGGAAATGGAACTTTTGATTTTGATTGCATTTGATTCCACGCAGCAGGCATTGCGTGCAGAGATGCTGCTAGAGTACGCCGATATTGAGATTGATACGCGGCCAACCCCGAAAGAAGTGACAGCAGGCTGCGCTTTATCCATTGATATTCCAGCATCGGAGTTTGAAAAGGCGGATCAGATTATTCGCCAGGAGCAAGTAGAGATTAAAGGGTATTACTATAAGGATAACGGTACATATAGGTTGTATAAACCGTATGAAAGATAAAATGGAGAGGGGTGATTCGAATGAGCTTCGAAAAATATTATGATAGCTTGGTGGCATATGTTACCGATTTGAACAAATGGGAGACGTTAGGGATCATTACGCTGAAAATTATTGTGATGTTTATTGCCGCTAATTTGATCGTGAAGATCGCGAGTGCTGCGGTGAACCGTATCTTTCAGCAACGGGAGAGCGGAGGAAGATTTGAGCGGTTGCGTCTGGACACACGACGTAGTGAAACGATGCGAACGCTCATTAATAACATCATTAAATACACGATTTATTTTATTGCGTTTTTGAATGTCTTTACGTTCCTTGGATATAATCCGCAGCCGCTATTGGCAAGTGCTGGGGTGCTTGGATTGGCCATCGGTTTTGGAGCACAGAACCTTGTGCGCGATGTAATTACCGGTTTTTTTATTATTTTTGAAGATCAATTTGCCGTTGGAGATGTGGTTACGATTGGAAAGGTAACTGGAACAGTACAGGAAATCGGATTACGTGTAACCAGAATTAAAGTATGGACAGGAGAAGTTCATATTATTCCAAACGGCCAAATTACGGAAGTAACCAACATGTCCTTAGCAAACTCGATTGCAGTAGTCGATATTAGTGTAGGGTATGAACAGGACATTACTCATGTGGTGGAATTGCTGAAAGAAGCAGCACCAAGATGGAAAGAAACGATTGAAGCAATTGTAGAAATCCCATCTGTGCTTGGCGTGGAGCGATTCGGTCCATCAGAAGTGGTCATTCGTATCATTGCAGAATGTGAAGCCGCACAGCATGCTCCTGTAATGCGAGCACTTCGAGCCGATATTAAGGAGATGTTCGATGCGAATGGCATTGAAATTCCGTATCCGCACATGGTTATGATGAATGGGGAAAAAGGGACAAACATCGAGCAGACAGAAGAAAGTTCGCGACAAAAGCAAACGTCAGTGTAATAAAGGAGGGGTAGTGTGGAACGTAAGGTGTTCGGATTAGGTGACGTTGTAGAAATGAAGAAGCCTCATCCATGTGGAACAAATCGCTGGAAGATTATTCGGATGGGAATGGATATACGTGTTAAGTGTCTTGGATGTGAGCATAGTGTGATGATCCCACGTGTAAAATTCGAGAAGCGGTTAAAAAAGATTGTAGAGACAGCAAAACCTGAAGAATAGAGCGGCATGAAAAAAGCGAAGGGCGTCCTTCGCTTTTTTCATGCCATCCTTATGCATTCGCTTTTTCGTATGCCAGTAAGATAATGTCTTTGTTCGTTTCCTGAGATAGCTGGCGCTCAAAAGATTGCAGCTGTTCCACTTCTTTGCCTGACAGTTCTGCTGGTGGGAACGTATTTACGGATTCGGTTGCCATGTTCGTCACCTCCCTGCTCCTAGTATGCTTCTTTTTTTCACAGAATAACTCATGCTATAATGGTAAAAGTGTTTTTGGAAACTAATCTGAGGAGTGTTTATATACATGGCAAATTCTTGTGGAATCGTCGGACTTCCAAATGTAGGGAAATCGACGTTATTTAATGCGATTACACAGGCGGGGGCAGAATCTGCTAACTATCCGTTCTGTACGATTGAACCAAACGTAGGCATCGTAGAAGTTCCTGATCCGCGCCTGAACAAACTTACAGAAATTGTTATCCCGAAGAAAACGGTACCAACAGCGTTCCAGTTCGTGGATATTGCAGGGCTTGTGCGTGGCGCAAGTAAAGGGGAAGGCCTTGGCAACCAGTTCTTGTCTCATATTCGTGAAGTCGATGCCATTGCTCACGTTGTTCGCTGCTTTGAAGATGAGAACATTACGCACGTAGAAGGAAAAATCGATCCGATCAATGATATTACGACTATCAATCTTGAGCTGATTCTAGCTGATCTTGAATCAGTAGACCGCCGTATTGATCGTCTTGGACGTAAAGTAAAGTCAGGCGATAAAGAAGCAAAAGTCGAATATGATCTACTGGTAAAGGTAAAAGATGCACTGGAGAACGAGAAACCAGCTCGCAGTCTTGATCTAACGGATGATGAGCACAAAATGATTCATCACTTCCACATGCTGACGATGAAACCAGTTCTATATGTAGCGAATGTAAGTGAAGATGGGATTCATGAGGCGGAAGCAGGGGAAAACCCGTATGTGGAAAAAGTACGCGAGTATGCGGCTGCAGAAGGTTCTGCGGTTGTCGTGATTTCGGCAAAAGTGGAGTCTGAGATTGCTGAAATGGACGATGAAGATAAAGCGATGTTCTTAGAAGAGCTGGGTCTTCAGGAATCTGGCCTAGATCGCCTCATTCGGGAAGCATATACGCTTCTTGGTTTGATTACGTACTTTACAGCTGGTGTGCAGGAAGTGCGAGCTTGGACGATTCGCCGTGGCACAAAAGCACCACAGGCAGCAGCTGTTATTCATAATGACTTTGAACGTGGCTTTATTCGGGCAGAAGTGGTGGCCTATAACGACTTAATCGATGCTGGCTCCATGAACCAGGCAAAGGAAAACGGTAAGTTCCGTCTTGAAGGTAAAGAGTATGTCGTAGTAGATGGCGACATTATGCACTTCCGTTTCAACGTGTAAAATATCGCTGGACAAACATGTAAATAAATGGTAAATTAAATACAGGAAGGGCAAATAATTAACACCTTGCTATTATCTGCTCTTTTTATTATAATAGTGAAATGCGAGTTTAGAATTGCCACGTGTAATACGGGCTCGCTCCTTGTCCCGCAGTCGCGGGGCCGCTTAGTCCAAAAGGAGGTGAAAGGTATGCGCAAATACGAAGTTATGTACATTTTACGCCCAGACCTTCAGGAAGAGGCTGCTAAAGCAAACGTTGAACGTTTCTCTGGCGTCCTTACTGAGAACGGTGCTGAGCTTGAAAAAGTTAACGAAATGGGTAAAAAACGTCTGGCGTATGAAATCAACGATCATCGTGAAGGTTTCTACGTGCTCATGAACTTCCAATCCGAGCCGCAGGCTGTTAACGAGATGGAACGTCTGATGAAGATCAGCGACGACGTCATTCGTTACTTAGTTGTTCGTGAAGACGAAAAATAAGTTCGATTGATTTTATAAAGGGGGTTATCGTGTTGAATCGAGCGATATTGCTAGGTCGTTTAACGAAAGATCCGGAATTGCGCTACACGCAGAACGGAACAGCTGTAGCTACGTTTTCGCTGGCTATAGATCGGAGAACGACTAACCAGCAGGGTGAAAGAGAAACCGATTTTCTCAACATCGTAGTCTGGAGCAAGCTGGCTGAGCTTTGTGCTCAGTATTTGAAGAAAGGTCGTCAGGCAGCTGTCGAAGGCCGGATTCAGACACGCAACTATGAGAACAAGGAAGGCCGACGCGTCTATGTTACAGAGATTGTGGCAGAGAACGTACAGTTTATCGGTGGACAAGGTCAGGGCCAAGGTGGTTCAGGCTTCCAGGATGAGTCGTACGGTGGTGGATTCGGTCAGGCTCCTTCTTCTAGTGGCGGCAGCCGTTCGCGCGATGCATTTAATGATAATCCCTTTGCTGATACTCAAAAACCGATTGATATCTCGGATGATGATTTACCATTCTAGAAAGCTACCGGCAAACTATTAATCAAGGAGGGAACTATCATGGCACAACGTCGTGGACGCGGCAAACGCCGTAAGGTTTGTTACTTTACTTCAAACAAAATCACGCACATTGACTATAAAGACATTGATTTGCTCAAGAAGTTCATCAGCGAGCGCGGAAAGATTTTACCGCGCCGTGTAACAGGTACTTCTGCTAAATATCAGCGCATGCTGACAGTAGCAATCAAACGTTCTCGTCAAATCGCCCTGTTACCATACGTGACAGAGTAGGATATAAATACATGAGAGGCAGGGGAATGATTCTTCTGCCTCTTTTTGTTGTATAGTAATAGGAATGAACAAGAAAGAGAGGTGAAGTGTTATATGCAGGGTAACGTACGAGGGCTTCTGGAAGGTGCGTTTATGAGCGCTATTTTTTTGGTGCTTTTTCTGATTTCGTTCTATACACCATTCGGGCTCATTGTGATTATGGCACTGCCAATTCCGATGACAGTATACGGATATCGACATTCGCTAAAGCAGGGGTTATTAACGGTATTAGCAGCAGTATTGTTGACATTTGTATCAGCGGCTGGTGTAGCAGGAGTGCTGATATCCTTGCCAGCAGCTTTAGTCGGTCTGGGAATGGGATATATATATAAGAAGAAAAACAGTGCGGGTCAAGCGCTTATTACGGGAACTGTAATTGCATTAATTATGACCTTTATCAGTATTGGAATCTCGCTTTCATTTCTCCAGACTAATCCAATCGATAAGGCCGTTACAACGATGAAACAGGGAATCGAAACGATGTTTCAAGAAGCGGAAGCAAAGTTAACGACTTCTCTCCAGCAACTTCCACAGGCACAGCGAGAGGGTGAGCAGGGGCATCAGATTATGGCGATGCAAGAGAGAATCAAGATGATGAAGCAAGAGCTTCCTCCTATGGTATCGATGATTATCCCTGCGTCATTAATCGCATCATCGCTATTAACTGCGTTTTTGAATCATGTGTTGTCTCGCCGCGTCTTACAGCGTATGGGTGCCAATGCTCCTGCTTTGCCTGCAATTCGACATTTGCGCTTTCCGCGTTCAGTTTTGTATTATTATCTTATTGCGCTCATTATCCCGGCATTTATAGACCCGGTGAAATATTCGTTTATAAGAATGGCTGTTATGAACGTTAGTATACTTCTTCATTATGCGGTAACCATTCAAGGATTTGCGGTATTTGCATATTGGGCGCATCAGAGGAATTGGAAAAGGGCGGGGCTTATTATGGCTGGATGTATATTTCTTCTTCCGCCGTTTACCTTTATACTAACATTAATAGGTATCATGGATGCCGGATTGGACCTGCGAGGTCGATTTCTTCAATAATAGGAGCTGAGTATATGCCTAAGTTCCTGGCAAAACGCTGGTTTGGATCGCATATGATACTGGCTCTCATTTTTGGGCTGATGGCAACGGGGCTGCTTGCGTTTTATGTTCACTGGATATTCGGGCTGCTTGGTATCCTGGGGCTGGTTCTTATCATATACGTCACACTGCAGAATAAAAAGCAATTTCTCGATGAGGTAGAATCGTATGCCACCTCACTTGGCCATCGAATTCAACATGCAGGCGATGACGTGATTCAATCTATGCCAGTTGGAATTGTGCTTGTAAACGATAACCAGTCGATTGAATGGCACAATCAGTATGTACAGATGATGACAGGTAGAACGAACTTAATTGGTGAGACGTTGCTTGAGGTTTTTCCTCCGCTTGCAGATGTGAAGCTAGGAAAAGAGAAAGCAGAAATTACCTATCAGAAGCGTATTTATGACGTGGAGATCCGCTCAGATGAGCGTCTGTTTTATTTTACTGATATCACACTGTATAAAGAGCTGCAGATGCACTACGAGGATGAGAAGCTGGTAATGGGAATTGTCCATCTAGATAATCTGGATGAAGTAGTGCAGGGGATGGATGAACAAAGTCAGAGCATCCTACTCACAAATGTAACCGGTGCGATTACCAAATGGGCACAGCAATATGATATTTATTTACGACGCTTCGCCTCGGATAAGTTCTTTGCTGTACTCGATCACGGAACGCTGCAACAATTAGAAGCTACACGCTTCGATGTTCTCGATGTCGTTCGGGAGATGACTACGAAAAATAAGATTCCGATTACCCTTAGCATTGGGATTGGCGCAGGTGTTGACGGATTGATTGAACTCGGCGAGATGGCGCAGTCAAGCCTTGATGTGGCGCTTGGCCGGGGTGGGGATCAGGCTGCTGTAAAAGTAAGAGATAAGCTTACGTTCTACGGTGGCAAATCTAATGCAGTTGAGAAGCGCAACCGTGTTCGCGCCCGTGTGATTGCCCATGCACTCCGGGATTTAATGCTTGAGAGTGATCTCGTATTGATCATGGGTCATAAAATGCCTGACATGGATGCGATTGGTGCTGCAATTGGTGTATTGAAAGCTGTACATGCAGCGGATAAACAAGGATACATTTTGCTTGATGAAAGTAACCCGGCGATTGAGCGGCTAATGCAGGCTGTAGAAGAGCATGAAGACCTGAATGATTACTTTATTACAAGTGATCAGGCGATCCAGATGGTGACACAGCGGACGCTTGTTGTCGTAGTAGACACACATCGTCCATCGATGACCATTGAACCTCGTTTGTTAAATATGACGAGCAAAGTCGTGCTCATTGATCATCACCGTCGCTCAGAAGAATTTATTGCTGATCCTGTTCTGATCTATCTGGAGCCATATGCATCGTCTACAAGCGAACTTGTAACCGAACTATTGCAGTATCAAGGTGAGAGTCTTTCCCTTGATGTGCTAGAAGCGACAGCACTTCTGGCGGGGATTGTTGTGGATACGAAAAGTTTTGCTTTCCGAACCGGCTCACGTACGTTTGAAGCGGCATCGTTCTTACGTCGTAAAGGAGCCGATACAGCTCTCGTGCAGATTTTGCTGAAGGAAGATCTGACACAGTATATTCGCCGTGCTGAAATTGTTCAGCAAACGGAGATTATCGGAAAAAATATTGCCATCGCCCAGGGGAAAAATGATGAGAAGTACGGGCAGCTACTTATCGCGCAGGCTGCGGATACGTTGCTTACAATGGCGGGAATAGATGCTTCTTTTGTGATTTGCCGCAGGCCAGATGATATGATTGGGATTAGTGCCCGCTCACTCGGTGACTTCAATGTTCAAGTTGTGATGGAGGAGATGGGTGGCGGTGGACATCTCAATAATGCGGCTACTCAGCTTAAGGAAGTCACGGTAGCTGAAGCAGTTGAACAGCTTAAACAAGTATTAAAAAATTACCAGGGAGGGAAACCGAAATGAAAGTAATTTTCTTGCAAGATGTAAAAGGACAGGGGAAAAAAGGGGAAATTAAAGAGGTCTCTGAGGGATATGCTCGCAATTTCTTGCTAAAAAAGGGTCTTGCTCAAGTGGCGACTGAGGGCAACATGAAGATGCAACAGGCTCACCAAAAGAGTGAGGCAAAGCGTAAGCAGGAAGAGCTTGAAGAAGCGAAGAAGCTTGCTAAGATTATGGAAGAAACAGAGATTACGATTAAGGCAAAATCAGGCGAAGGTGGCCGCTTGTTTGGAGGCGTGAGCACGAAGCAAATTGCCGAAGAGCTAAAAAAGGCAGGCTTCAAAGTCGACAAGCGTAAAATTTTGCTTGATGACCCGATTCGTACGCTTGGCTATACAAATGTGCCGATCAAAGTACACCAAGAGGTAACAACAACGATGAAAGTACATGTCGTTGAAGAATAGAATTGAGGGATCCTAATGAGTGATATTTTCCTCGATCGTATTCCGCCCCAAAACATCGAGGCTGAACAAGCCGTTTTGGGGGCTATTTTTTTGGAGAGAGAAGCGTTAATTGCCGCGACGGATATTTTGGTGGCAGAAGATTTCTATCGGACATCACACCAGCGTATTTTTCAGGTAATGACCGATCTCGGAGAGCGGAATGAACCGGTTGATCTTGTAACGGTAACGGCAGAACTTGAGAACCGCAAACAGCTTGATGAGGTGGGCAGTGTTTCATATCTGACCGATCTGGCAACGTCTGTTCCGACTGCGTCGAACATCGAGTACTATGCCAAAATTGTGGAGGAGAAATCCACCCTTCGTCGACTGATTCGTGCAGCTACTAAAATTGTGACGGACGGGTATACAGGCGGAGAAGATATTCCGGCTCTCTTGGGTGATGCAGAACGGCACATTATGCAGATCTCGCAGCGTCAGCGTACATCAAGCTTTATGCATATTAAAGATGTGCTCATGGATACGTATGAGTACATTGAGACGCTGTCTGAGAGCAAAGGTGAAATCACGGGTCTGCCGACAGGGTATCCAGACCTTGATAAGATGACAGCCGGTTTGAAGCCGTCTGAGCTGATTATTCTAGCTGCTCGTCCGGCAGTTGGAAAGACGGCGTTTGCCTTGAACGTGGCACAGAATGTGGCCGCACGTGCCGGAGCGCCGGTGGCAATCTTTAGTCTGGAGATGTCAGCGACTCAGCTGGTGCAGCGGATGATCTGTGCGGAAGGGAATATTGATGCGCAGCGAATGCGTACCGGTTATTTTGCGGATGATGATTGGCATAAGTTAACGATGGCGATTGGTACGCTGGCCAGTGCACCGATCTACATTGATGATACACCAGGGATTACGATTACAGATATTCGGTCGAAGTGCCGTCGCTTGAAAGCAGAAGCCGGGCTGGGATTGATTTTGATTGATTACTTGCAGTTGATTACAGGACGGAAAGGCGGCGGAGATAACCGCCAGCAGGAGATCTCTGAGATCTCGCGTACACTGAAGCTCATTGCCCGTGAGCTGGAGTGCCCGGTTATTGCCCTGTCACAGCTAAGCCGTGCGGTGGAGCAGCGCCAGGATAAGCGTCCGATGCTCTCTGATATTCGGGAGAGTGGGAGTATTGAACAGGATGCCGACATGGTGGCGTTTTTATACCGTGATGACTACTACGATAAAGAGACTGAGAAGAAGAATATTATTGAGGTTATCATTGGCAAGCAGCGAAGCGGTCCGACAGGGACAGTAGAGCTGGCATTCCTTAAGGAATACAATAAATTCGTCAGTCTGAGCCACCATGATGAAGGGTAATGCATACATTTCATGAAAACTCCTTATCCTACAGGATAGGGAGTTTTTTCGTGATGCATATAAATTAATCGAACAAATATTGTTGAAGTATCTTGATTGTTCGGTTTTTATTGACACAGGGAGACCAGATTGCTAAACTTAGTATGTTAAAAAAGTAGGAGGTGCCCAACCAATGTCAACTGTAGTAGTTGTAGGTTCCCAATGGGGAGATGAAGGGAAAGGTAAAGTAACCGACTTTCTCGCGGAAAAAGCAGAAGTAGTGGCACGTTATCAGGGCGGAGACAATGCGGGTCATACTATTGTTTTTGGTGGGACTAAATATAAATTACATTTGATTCCTTCGGGGATTTTTTACAGTGATAAAATTTGCGTGATCGGAAACGGAATGGTTGTAAATCCGAAATCGTTAATTAAAGAGTTAGAATACTTACATAGTCATGGTGTGAGCACAGACAATCTGCGCATTAGCGACCGCGCTCATGTTATCATGCCATACCACATCAAAATTGATGGTGCAGAAGAAGCGAACAAAGGTGACAACAAGATTGGTACAACACTAAAAGGTATTGGACCAGCTTACATGGACAAGGCTGCTCGTATCGGTATTCGCATGGCTGATCTGATGGATAAAGCCGAGTTCGAGAAAAAACTGCGCCGCAATCTTGAAGAGAAAAACCGTCTGTTCGAAAAAGTATACGAAGTAGAAGGCTGCAACTTCGATGAAATCTTCGAAGAGTACCTCGGTTATGCAGATCAAATTCGCAAGTATGTAACAGACACATCCGTTGTGCTGAACGATTCTATCGACGCAGGCAAACGTGTTCTGTTCGAAGGTGCACAGGGCGTTATGCTTGATATCGACCAAGGTACATTCCCATTCGTTACTTCATCAAATCCGGTAGCAGGCGGTGTCTGCATCGGTTCAGGTGTTGGACCGACGAAAATCCATCATGTTGTTGGGGTAGCGAAAGCATACACAAGCCGTGTAGGCGATGGCCCATTCCCAACAGAGCTTCATGACGAGATCGGTCACCATATCCGTGAAGTAGGTCGCGAATACGGTACAACAACAGGTCGTCCACGCCGTGTAGGTTGGTTTGACAGTGTCGTTGTACGTCATGCACGTCGCGTAAGTGGAATCACAGCACTGTCTTTAAACTCTGTAGACGTTTTGACAGGACTTGAGACAGTTAAGATTTGTGCGGCTTACCGTTATAAAGGTGAAGTTATTGAGCACTATCCAGCTAACTTGAACGTTCTGGCTGAATGTGAGCCGGTATATGAAGAACTGCCAGGCTGGACAGAGGATATTACAAAATGCCGTTCGCTTGATGAACTGCCGGAAAATGCACGCCACTACATTGAGCGTGTGACACAACTGACAGGTATTTCACTGTCTATGTTCTCCGTAGGTCCAGACCGCGATCAAACAAATATTGTTCGCAGTGTATATGCGCTGTAGAATTTAGATGACATCCTGCCTGTAATCGGGCAGGATGTTTTTATTTTTATGGGTGTAAATCATTTCTAATGTATATTTTTTTTTCCATGACTAACAATAGACAAGTAGCAACGATCATATAGGAGGTTATGATGTTACTTGAACGAATCGCGTCATGGAAGAAGAAAGAGTTTGCGGATGACGCGTTACAAAATGAACCTGGCTATTTCGTATACCGACTCGCAACAGGTGCCGCTACAAGTGCTCTGTTGACAGTTGCATGCGGACAGATGCTTATAATGGCTTGGCCTTATATAACGGATGCACCAAAACCGGATAAACAAGCTGTCTATACAGACCAGATCGCCAAGCCAGAAGAGAAAGTGGCATGGAGTGTACGAGAAAAGCCTTCGCATGGTGACGGGCACTTCCTTATGCCGGCCCCGGGGCCGCTTAGCTCGCCGTTTGGTATGCGCTGGGGACGAATGCATCAAGGAATTGACATTGCAAGCCCAATTGGAACACCCGTTACAGCAGCTGATAATGGACGTATTACATTTGCAGGTGTGAAAACAGGATACGGCAATTGTATGATTATCGACCATGGTAATGGATACGAGACCGTATACGGACATCTAGATACGCTAGTTGCTTCAGAGGGGGATATCGTAGAAAAGAAGGAACTGGTCGCTTATTCTGGCAATACAGGACGCTCGACGGGACCCCACCTTCATTTTGAAATCAGAAAGCATGGGGAACCTATTGATCCCCGTCCATTTTTGCAGTAGGATAAGCAGGACAAAAAGCCGATGGAAGAGGAGCATCGGCTTTTTCCTATTCTTGCATGTACGAATAGAGCAGGAATTCATCTGTTAGGGTGGAAGAAAAGGAAGAGAGGTGGGAAAGAATGAAACAGAAAGTATTAGTAGTAGATGATGAACGTCCAATAGCAGACATTCTAAAGTTCACGTTGGAGAAAGAAGGATATGACGTACAGTGTGCGTATGATGGCTATGAGGCACTTGATGTTGCCAATAAATATGAACCGGATATGATCCTGCTTGATATTATGCTGCCGGGCAAAGATGGAATCGAAGTCTGCCGCTTAATCCGACAGACTTCCGATGTTCCGATTATTATGCTGACTGCCAAAGATAGTGAGTTAGACAAAGTGCTTGGACTTGAACTTGGAGCGGACGACTATGTAACTAAGCCGTTTAGCAGTCGGGAACTACTCGCTCGTATCAAGGCAAATTTGCGTCGGCATACGAAGGTTACCAAGCCAGAAGGAAGGGAAGAAGCAGATGAAGCAAGAATCTCAGTCGGTACATTGATTATCGACATGAAATCATATACCGTAGAAAAACGCGGACAGCCCATTGAGACTACACACCGTGAATTTGTACTGCTGCATTATCTCGCTCAACATCTGGATCAAGTGCTGACACGTGATCACCTGCTTCAGGCTGTCTGGGGGTTTGATTATTTCGGTGATGCACGGACGGTGGACGTGACGATTCGGCGTCTCCGTGAAAAGATAGAGGATGATCCAAGTTCACCTCAATACATCATTACACGACGCAGCCTTGGCTATATGATGCGCAACCCGGTAGAGGATGTGCGATGAAGCGGGTTGGTTTTTTTCAGACGGTACAGTGGAAGGTCGTCATTTTGTATTTGCTGCTTATTTTGATTGCCATGCAGGTGATCGGTGCGTACTTCATTCGCACAGCTGAATCGTACTATGTGAACAACTTTACTGAAACATTAAATACACAGGCCAATCTGCTTGCAATGAATATTGAAAAATATCTTGAGGGAGATACAGTGCCCAGAGAAGATGTGGACAACTTGATCCGTAATCTGTTCGTGCTGCGCAATGCGGACGTACAGTTACTTGATCAGAACGGGATTGTACTGACGACAACAGAAGAAAATAAATCAGTCATTGGGCAGAAAAATACACGGGCTGAAGTGAATATGGCATTGCTTGGCACACGAAGTGAATCTGTACAGTATAATCCAGAGACTCACCAGCGTGTCAAAGTGCTTGCGTTTCCGATTAAAAAAGGAGCACGGATTCTCGGAGCTCTTTATCTGGTTGCTTCCATGGAAGAGATGTATCAAACGATGAACCAGATTAACAAAATCCTGGCGACCGGAACGGGAATAGCCCTCCTGCTTACCGCTGCGCTCGGCATTGTGCTCGCCCGAACCATTACAACACCTGTTAAAGAAATTACCAGGCAGGCGACCGCAATGGCGAACGGAGATTTTAATGGAAGTGTCCGCGTGTATTCCGAGGACGAGATTGGGCAGCTTGGTGAGACATTCAATTTACTTACCAGTCGTCTTAGGCGAGCCATTTCTCAGAACGAAGCAGAGAAAGAAAAGCTTGCCTCTATTCTTACACATATGAGCGACGGAGTAATCGCGACAGACGGGGATTATAACATTATGTTGATCAATCGTCCTGCCCAGCGTCTGCTTGGTGTTGACTATGAGGAAACGATTGGGCGCAGTCTGTATGAGGTACTTTCGATTCCAGAGGATCAGGAAGAAGGCGATGCCTTTTTTCAACCGGCAGCTCCAGTCATTGTGGATATGAACGTCGAAGGGGAAGAACGACTCATTCGTTTTAGTTTTAATATGCTGACAAGCCATGAAGCAGAGCAGAAGCCGGGCATTATCGCGGTGCTTCAGGATGTAACAGAACAGGAGGAGCTAGAGCGTGTTCGGCAAGAGTTTGTAGCGAATGTATCACATGAGCTGCGAACACCGCTTACAACGCTTAAGAGTTACCTAGAGGCATTGGAGGAAGGTGCCATGCATGACCCGGCCATTGCCGGGAAATTCCTTCAGGTATTGCTTAGTGAGACAGACAGGATGACGCGCCTTGTGCATGATCTCTTGCAGCTTTCCCGATACGATGCCCGGCAGCAATTGCTTGATATGCGTCCGATTGACGTAGCGCAACTGCTATGGGATGTACGGGAGAGGTTTCGGATTCCAATTCAACAGGAACGAATTGACTTGAACCTGGAGTTGTCTGATCAAGGTCTCCCCCTTGTCCGTGCTGATCGTGACGCGGTCATTCAAGTTCTGGATAATTTGTTATCGAATGCGATGAAATACTCGAATGAAAACACAACGGTTACGGTGCGTGCTGCACAGGAAGGGAACCTGGTGCGGATTGAGGTAGAGGATGAAGGCGTTGGGATTCGGCAGCGTGATCTAAAACGTATTTTTGAACGGTTCTATCGTGTAGACAAGGCACGCAGCCGCAGCATGGGCGGAACGGGACTCGGGCTGTCCATTGCCCGGCAAATCGTACTGGCGCATGGCGGGACGATCGAGATGACAAGTGAATGGCAGAAAGGAACAAAAGTAAGCTTCACGCTTCCAATCGAGGAGGATAGGGAACATGAAGCAACTTGAGCAGATCAAAACGGTTGTACTGGTCGTGTTGATCATTATAAGCCTTCTATTGTCGGGAGTCTTGTGGAATACGATGCCGCATCTCGATAGTTTAAGTTCAGCCAACTATGTAGCTCCCCAGCCATTCGGACGTACGTATGAAGCGGAAGCGCTTGTACAACCTGCTTATGCGCGTGTTCATACAGGGGACGGCAGGCATTTTCAGGCACGCACAGATACGAACTTGTATAAGAAACTTGTGGCAAACATGAAGCAATGGAACGTGTATTCGTTTACTCCGATGTCCTGGAATAAGGAAGATTGGGAGAGCATCGAGGGGAAAAAGCGTGGGATTGAACTTGTCTACAGTGGCGATGTGCTTGAAGATACGTTAGGAGAACGGTTGACGATTCGGGGACAGGCTATTAGCGGAATCCTGTCTGCTAACCGAATCTGGTTGTATAGTAATAAAGAGGATGGAACCGTGCAGGCGTTGTTTATCTCAGATAGTCGGCAGCGTATCACCAAGGCGCGTACATCGCTTACACCAGCAGAGTTAGAAGCATATTTGCAACCGTCTCTGTTGGCTTCTCTCACTGAGCAAATCGTATATCGTCCTTTTAACGAGAAAACCGGAAATCCGGCAGTGTATATGCCAAAAGAGCGTTTGAAGATGTATCGTTATCGCTATTTTTATCAGCCGATTACCGCCCAGAACATGCTATCCTTTTTATTTACGGATGCAGGTCTGGCTCGGGAAGTAACGGAACGCGACGGAACACAAATCTATACGAATGGAAGTCAGACGGTCTCGATTCCTAAGCATCATAATTACTTATTGTATCGCAATCCAGTTCAGGTGCCAAAAGAAACGGGAGAGGACCATAACTTCAATGATTCTCTTCATGCAGCGGTATCGTTTATGAACAAGCATGGAGGATGGCCAGGAACGTATCAATTTGCGAGTGTGGATACCGCGTTGCCGGGCAAAAGCCGGGCAGCGGTATACCGATTCCGCCAACATGTTGGTCCTTATCCGCTTTATAGTGAAAATGATGGAGAAACGGTTGTGGTAATCGAGACAACGGACGATAGCATAGCGCAGGCACAGTATCCGATGCGTCAGCTCGATACGTATTTTGAGCGGACTGCTACTCTGGTAATGAACGGCGGGGAAGTTGCCCGGCAATTAGAACGGAAAGGGATACCAAAGGATCAAGTCATCGGGATTGAACTGGCGATGTATGCGGGGAAACGCTATGACTTTATCGAGATGAATCCCGTATGGGTGGTTCAGCAAAAAAATAAGCCGCCCCTGTACTTGCCGGCTGCTGTATCAGGTGGAAGAGGTGACGGTAATGGATTGGAGTAAAGCCAAAACCATTCTGATTCTAACGTTTTTGCTTCTGGATTTGTTCCTTGGCTATCAAATCATTTATAGCTACAACCGTGACCGTGCAGGGATGCCGCAGGGGGAACTGATTCCTTCTAGTATGGAGGAATTACTACAGTCTCGTCATATCAAATTGACAGTAGATATTCCATCTGGAACACCAGAAATGTATTACATGTACGTAAAGTTTACCGGATTTTCTGCGCATCTGGCACGGCTTACCGGACAATCAGAAACGGAAAGCCAGGGAAATGGTGTGATTGTTACGTTTGATGGTCCGCTTCTCGTTCCTAATTCGGAGGATCGAGTGGATTTGCTGAAGGTTATGGAACCGTATGTCCCTTTTGCACGTGAATATGTCTATGATACTCGTTCTAGTAGCGCGTACACGGCCCACTATGTCCAAACGTATCAGCGTTATCCGCTATTCAGTGTGCCTATGGATATTAGAGTGAAAGGAAGCCGGGTATTCGGTTATAGCCAGACACATGTTCAGATTATTAGCCAGGGAAATGGTCGCCGGGTCATCCCGGCACTAACAGCTGTTCGAACATTGCTTGATAATGGTTATATCCGATACGGGGAATCGATCTCTGATATTTCGATTGGTTATTACGGTCATATGTATGATGCAGACATTCAAGTGCTTGCTCCTGTCTGGCGGATTGTTCACACGAATGGCATGCAATATGTAAATGGAATTACTGGGGCAATTGAACAAATTCAGGCACTTGAAAAAAAATGAAACATCCCTAATAATAATTGAGTATGAAAGAGGTAGGGAAGCGAGGAAGCTATGAAATTCAGTGTATTAGCCAGTGGGAGTACAGGGAATTCTTTTTATATTGAAGGAAAAAGTGGGAAAGTATTGGTCGATGCAGGCTTAAGCGGCAAGCAGGTTGAGAAATTGCTTACGGAAGTAGGAGCGGATGCGTCGGAGCTTGATGCCATTCTCATTACACATGAGCATTCTGACCATATTAAAGGAGTCGGAGTGCTGGCCCGTCGCTATCAGCTTCCGGTGTATGCGAACACTAAAACATGGGAGCAGCTAGATCGCCAGCTAGGAACGCTTGCGGAAGATCAGCGCAAGCTTATGGAGGCGGGAGAGACGATTGATTTTGGCACGATGAAAGTCGAATCATACGGTATATCACATGATGCGGCCGAGCCGATGGGATTTTGTTTTCATGAAGAAGATGCCAAAGTCAGCCTGACGACCGATCTTGGGTATGTCAGTCAGCGTATTAAAGACACGGTGCGTGGATCAGATGCTTACATTTTTGAAGCGAACCATGATGTTGAGATGCTGCGTATGGGAAGCTACCCGTGGAACACGAAGCGCCGCATTTTGAGTGATGTGGGCCATTTGTCCAACGATACGGCAGGGGAAGCTCTGACTGAGATTTTGGAGGGAAAAGGAGAGACGGTGTACTTGGCACATCTGAGCAAAGAAAACAACATGACGGAGTTGGCACGTCTGACTGTGAAAAACATTCTGGAGGAAAGCGGGTTTCATGATGGAACTCATGTCCAGCTAAAAGACACATCCCCCATTCATCCTACTGCCATGCAGGAGATTATTCGTAAATAAGAGTACGTACAGAAAGGAGCAGTCATATGAGTTATTACGATGAGGAGCACAAAGATACACGGCGTACAGGCGGACGCGGTTCAATTTTTTTCACCGCGCTAATTTCTTCTATTATTGGCGGCCTGATCGTGTTAATGCTGGTACCGACATTGCTTAAGTCCGGTTATTTACCAGGTTGGGGTGCACAGTCACCAAATGGGGATAACACAGCAAATTTGCCAGGCCCAACAGCTAATTATTCAGTTAATGTAGATACGGCAGTTACGAAAGCTGTACAAAAAGTAGAAAATGCAGTTGTAGGTGTTATCAATATTCAAAGTACACAAAACTTTTTTGGACAAGTAAAAGAAGGAGAAGCGGGTACTGGTTCCGGTATCGTATTCCGTAAGGCCAATGGTAAGGCATATATTGTAACGAACAATCATGTGATTGAAGGGGCGCAGCGTGTACAAGTATCGCTGACTACAGGAGAGAAGTACATTGATGCCCGTGTTGTTGGACAGGATGCTTTAACCGACTTGGCAGTACTTGAAATTGATGGCTCTAAAGTAACACAAGTAGCAGAGTTCGGAAGTTCCTCTGCATTAAAAGTCGGGGAACCAGCAATTGCGATTGGAAATCCTCTTGGTTTGAAATTCTCTCGTACCGTTACAGAAGGGATTATTAGCTCGACTGAGCGTACGATGCCAGTTGATCTTAATGGAGATGGAGAACCAGACTACGAGACGAACGTACTACAGACAGATGCAGCAATTAACCCGGGTAACAGCGGGGGAGCGCTTGTGAATATTGCTGGACAGGTTATTGGGATTAACAGCTTGAAAATATCGAAAGCTGGTGTCGAGGGCTTAGGATTCGCGATTCCGATTGACGATGCGAGCAAAATCATTGATGATTTGATTAAATATCATACGGTACAGCGTCCGCAGTTGGGAATCATCCCGATTGATCTACAGGCAGTGCCTACCGACGCTTGGAAAGATCCACTTAAGCTTCCAGACTCAGTGAATAGTGGTGTTGTCGTGAAAGATACACCGGCACTTCTTCCAGAAAACAAGGGCGGATTGAAGAAATACGATGTGATCGTAGCGATCGATGGTCAGAAGATCGAAAATCAGGCACAGCTCCGCAAATATGTGTTTAAGAAAAATGTTGGAGATACAGTGAGAGTAACTGTCTATCGCGATGGTAAGCAGCAAACAGTAAATGTAGTGCTGTCTAAGCAGCAGAGTTCCTAGGGAGAAACGAGTGCGAGCGCACACGCGTCTATTCGCACTCGTTTTTTGTGCTGTCTGGGCGTATAGTTGACAGGAACATACGACATAATGAGGGTGAAAACAGGAGGAATGAAAATGTTAAGCGCGGAAAAAAAGCAGTATCTTGAAGAAGGCGGCCAGAATTTTATTGTATGTGATGAAGAACATATGGAAGTAGCGCTTGATGAATTTGTAGATGAGTTTGAAGAAGCGCCGGATGTGGTATTGCTTGAGCAAGAAGTATTCCATTCCTGGAACAAACCTGTAAGCTGCCGGTACTGTGGACAAACACCGAAGTACTTACTTGTATAAATTGGTTTCCCACAAAAGTAAACAAGATATAGAGAAAATGGTGCTGTGGATTGTTGATAACTTGTTGGTAAAACCCTGTGTATTACAAATTATTCTTGTTAACAACTGCATTCTTCTTGAAAAAATCCTGTAATACCAAGGATTTTTATTGGATAGTGAAACTTATATATTCACAAAATGAGGTTATCCACACCTGTGTATAACCTCATTTTTTTCGGGGATAAGTATACGAAAGAGTTTGAAAAAAGTGAAAGGAAAATAAGTTATGCACATTGCCATTATATCGGTTGGTAAACTAAAAGAGAAATATTTGAAGCTGGGGATTGAGGAATATGCGAAGCGGTTGTCTGCGTATGCGAAGATTGATTTGGTAGAAGTGGCGGATGAGAAAGCACCGGAGAATCTGAGTGTGGCGGATATGGAGCGTGTAAAGCAGAAGGAAGGCGAGCGGATTCTGGCTGCGCTGAAGTCAGATCAGCATGTGGTAGCACTGGCGATTGACGGGGAGATGTGGTCGTCGGAGAAGCTGGCACAGAAGCTAGATCAGTGGGCGACATATGGGAAGAGTTCGGTTGCGTTTGTGATCGGTGGCTCGCTCGGGTTGTCAGATGCGGTGATGAAGCGAGCGGATGAGAAGCTGTCGTTTTCGAAGATGACGTTTCCTCATCAACTGATGCGGATGATTTTGCTGGAGCAGGTGTATCGAGGGTTTCGGATTAATCGGAATGAACCTTATCACAAATGACACAAATAAAAGATCGCAAGACCTCCTAGGAGGTCTTGCGACAATAGTCAAAAATGCGAGACTATCTGTACTAGTTCTGGTTTGTTACTAAGTTTTGCTGCTGTAAGGTACTTGTCCATCTTGACGCAGCTATTCCAAGATGATTGGTTTAACGGATTCAATTACTGGTTTCGGCTTTGGTTTGGAAAGCTTGTATACAGGAACTTTTGTTGTTGTTAAGGCTTTACGTATGACTTGCCGAGAATATCCTGTCTCTCTAGAAATTTGACGAATCGACTTTCCAAGAAAGAAGCAATTCAGCCATCCCAAGGATACAAGGTCAACCAATGATTAGGATTGTGCCTTATTTGTTTGAACATAAAATAATTTTTGAAGCTTTAAAACACAAAATTTTATTGAGCGTTTTACATAGAGCGAACACTTTATTAGAAGGAAAGAAACAACAAGTGATAATGGAATACTTAAAGAGACAGGGAGATCAATGCCATGCCAAATACTCATTTTGATTTGTTCAAAACCGAGAGTTCGCAATATACCAGCAAGTAGTGAGATTAACGCACTCAATACTAACCCTGCGTACAGGACGGATAGGACAGGGATTGTTAGCGAGATCAAAAAAGTGCAAATCATTTTTTTTATTTTCATTACTGTTCATTCCTTAGGATATGTTGGACTTTAGCGCCTGGAGAGATTGAATAGTTTTCTTTATAATAAAGCGTTTGTATCGTGCAATTTTTGCCGATTACCGCAACATCTGCCTCAACAATCTCCGCATCTGTATTTATAAGATGTAAGTTGTTTCCTTTTATATATTGGCAAATCAGCTTTTTCTTTGATAAAGAAAAAGATTTCCAATCCTTTTCTACATATGCTTCATCTGTAATAAGTCGTTCGATCTTACTTTTACCTGACAATTTTAGATGAAAGTGTTTTGTATGCATTTCTTTCGCCTGAACAATGCCGATTGATTCAAATTGTTCCGCCTGAAGAAGCTGATTGATTGTCAGCTTTCCCGAACTGATCACCTTTGTTGTTTGTCCATTATTTATTTTTAAATTCCCTGCATTCACAATCTCTTTAACCGCACAATTGCCTTTAATGACACATGATCCTGAGTTTTTTAGTACGTCTGCCTCAACATGAGAATGAAAAGAGCTGTAGCCATGAGAATAGATTTCTTTTAAGTGGACTTCTTGAAGTAAAGAAACAGAACCACGAATTTTTAATAATTCACATTCTGATGCCAAGTCTTTGATATTGCCACTTGAAAGGGTAATACTATGTAGTTTCTTACTTTGAATATTAGTCACTCATAGACACCACCAAAATTACTTTAATAATTAAAATATATATTGATTAAAATATAATCACTGCTATTTGTCAAGGACAAAAGTCTGTGTCACCATAATCTCTGGAAGCAACTTAGCAAGGCCTTTACGCTTAAGCAATAAAAAAAGGATTTCATGATTTGAAATCCTTAAAAGATCGTACTCATTAATTTATTTACGTCTATTAAAACTTTTTTAATATCTGTTAGTTTTTCATGCGAAAATTTCAAAAATATTTCGCGGACATTATTATCACCATTTTTTGTTAAGACCATTTTTACGACTCGGCGGTCCTCACTTTCTCTTACCCGTTGTACTAAATTCAATTTTTCTAGTTTATCGCACATCGAAGTAATAGCTCCCGGGGTTAGATTGAAAAAATCAGCAATTTCAGTTGCTTTCATTCCACCATTGAATTTCAATTGAAGAAGGAGAATAAGCTGGTTTTGGGATAGTGGCTCTCCTTCAGAGAGAAAATTTATAAACCTCTTGGACTTTTGTTGTATTTCAAGCATTTCTCTTAAAATAATTTCTACATTTTGAATTTCACTATGGTTAGACATATGATCACAGCCTATTATAATATTTACTTATTGAAATATATAGTAAGTATATAATTAACTTTGGCCACTGCCAATACCTCATTCCGCCAATACAAAAAGAGTGTTGAATGAATTGAATGCACAATTTGAGGACGGCAAGATCTTGTTATTTTTAGCCGTTATAGCGTATACGGTGAACCGCATCATAAATAAGGGCAAGTTTTTAAATCATAAACAAGCAAGAAGAGAGCAACACGTTGCGGCATTCACACGTGTTGCTCTCATTGCCGATGGTGATAAAATCGACCTGATCCTCAAAAGCAAGAATCGCCCTTAATCAAAGTCGGCCAATTAAAAGTCAAAGGACGACAAAACGGTGGTGCAAGGATATCATCCTCGCACCACCGCTACTTTAGACGAAGTGAACCAATGTGAAGTTTGACTCTTCGCATTGCAGAAGAAATCAATTACACAACAATGCCATTAAGATTACGTTCATAAAGGTTTTACTTGATTCATGCATCAAATATTGATTGAGCAGTCCTTCTTTGTGGAAACCTAATTTTTCCAATAACCTAAGCGAGGCTTTATTCTCCGGTAGAACCTCTGCTTGAATTCTGTGCACGTCAGGTTCCTTTTTGCAGAAATTAAGAGCGGCTTTGAGAGCCTCGGTCATAAAGCCTTTGTTCCAAAACTCCATTTCTAGATCATAAGCGAGCGTAAAAGGATAACGAGGTGCATCTTCGAAAGTTCCACGAATTGGCATAATAATAATAGTTCCTATGAGCTTGTCGTTATTGCGTGTTGAAATTCCCCAAGGAAGCACTCTTTTCTCTTCGAAGCTGCGATTCCAGAAATCAATCATATTTAGGCATTCATCAATAGAACTAGGACCATTCCAGTCTAAATATTGTTTGAACTTAGCGTCGTTATAAAAGCAATAAAGATCCTCGGCATCGGCCGCAACGATTTGACGCAGGAATAACCTCTCTGTCTGGATGCTCGGGAATGTGCTGAAAAAGTTATCCCACTTGTTCATATATCGTACATATCTCCTATCTGTAATCTCGAATCAATCATATAGCGGCTATCTTAAAATCAGATTAATATTCCATAAGTTTTTTCCACTAGAATAGCTAGGGAAGCTTGCCGTCGATGATTCCGCCCAGATAGGTGATTTTCGAATTCGCGCTAAAGATGTTACGATGAACCTTATCATAAATAACGGAAATCTATTAAGGTAAATAGTGGCATAACTAAGGTAGTGACTGATAGAATATTGGTGAAAATGGATGGGAGGTATAGAATGGTTACTCATTTGCTTGAACAAGTAAAGAAAACAAGAAAAACCTTACGCCAGCAGATCATCGCAGCCGTGTTAAATCAGTTTGATGAGCAGAGTATGAAGTTAGATCGAAGCATGAGACAAGAGAAATATAGCAAAATGATGGAAAATCCTTTCCGCTTCTATAGAGGGAGTGCCTATTTATTTTATTATGATGTAACAAATGTTCCATTTTCTTTTCATACACCAGAGGATAAACCGACATGGATTCAAGGAGATTTGCATTTCGAGAACTTCGGTGCCTTTCAGAATGAGCAAGGGCATATCGTGTATGATGTGAATGATTTTGACGAAGGATATATGGGGTCTTATTTATACGACATTTTGCGTATGACGACAAGCATTGCGCTGTTTTGTGAAGGACAGGGGCTCGGTGAGGATGAGCAGACAGAAAGTATTGCAGCGTATGTAGCTGCTTATTACAAGCAGCTACTGCGATTTGAACGGAAAAAAGAAGATCCTGTTACGTTATTTTTCACCAAAGATAATACAGAAGGGCCGATACGCAAAGTATTGAAGAAGCTAGAGAAGCGACAAGCGAGCGAATGGCTTGAAGGAATTACATATGTTGGAGAAGACAATCGCCGTTGTTTCGTGTGGACAGATGAAATCCAACCTGCGAGCAATGAAGAGCGTGCTGCACTTGAACAAGTATGGATAGAGTATGTGGAGAGTCTGGATGTAGAAGATCGGCGTGCCCGTGAGTTCTACCGAATTAAAGATATGGCATGCAAGCATGGTTCTGGAACGGCTTCCATAGGCCTTTCACGATATTATGTGCTTGTGGAGGGAGATGGACAAGGGGAGCTGGATGATCTTGTACTAGAAGTAAAAGAGGTGCGTACACCCATTCCAGCATATTTCTTGCCGTATAACGAAGGATTCTGGCAGCGTCATTCCCATCAAGGGGAAAGAGTTATTACTACACAGAAAGCCATGCATCATCATGAGGACCCGTACCTTGGATTTATTACTATAGGGGATCAACATTTTTATGTACGGGAACGTTCACCATTCAAGAAGCGGGTAAAAGCGAAGCATTTGACGGGTGTGAAAGAAATCAATTCGACAGTAGAGATTATGGGACGGATCACGGCAAAAATTCATGCGCGTGCGGATGCAGATGTGCAGCGAGATCTTCTTCCTTATCATAGTGAAGAAGAGATTCTACGTGCGATTGGTGAGGATTTTGAAGCCTTTTGTGCACAGATAATATTTTGGTCAATGATGTATAAGCAGCAAGTGAAAGAAGACTACGTGTTGTTTTGTGATTGGTGCAGGGAAGAATTTGATATATAAGTAGAGTAAAAATGGATACGATAAAAAAGGACAACCTACCTAGATGGTTGTCCTTTTTTTATGCCCTTTCTGATTGGGCTATCCGGAATGACAAACGAAACGTTTTTCCCTTTATTTACCCCCAGTAATCAAAAATCAAACTTTTTAAGATGCTCATACGTCTTTCATTTGTAAGGCAAGTGATTGGTGCGCGCGTATCAAAGGAGAGTATTCAAATGAATAGGAAGTTAGAAAAATTACTTATACGTTTAATTACGGAAAATAAAGAGAATGTGTATCGATTAGCTTTCAGCTATGTAAAGAATGCAGAAGATGCGCTCGATATTGTTCAGGATTCTATCCATAAGGCTTTGTCATCATCAGAAACCCTAAAATCCGAAGGTTCGATGAAAGGCTGGTTTTACAGGATCGTGGTGAATACATCGCTCGATTTTCTGAGAAAACAGGGGAAAATTCAACCTATGGATGATAAAACGTTAGAATTTCATAGCCCTATAAGCGAAGACGCTTATCATGATATTGATTTGGAGCGAGCTCTGGATGAATTACCCCATGCCTTTCGGACCGTGGTTATACTTAGATACTTTGAAGATTTAAAAATTGAAGAAATTGCGGAAGTGCTGGATGAAAACATCAGCACCGTAAAAACACGATTGTATACAGCACTTCGTAAACTGCGAATTAAAATGGGCGATGAACTTCTGGAGGAGGCAAAGTAACATGAGCGAAAAGCTGGAACAATTGAAACGGAAATATGAGAATATACCGATCCCGGATGAACTGGATTTCGTTGTGAAGAAAGCCCTCAAGCAAAAAAAGAAAAGATATGTGAAGACGAAGAGTCTTGCTGGGGTCGGTGCAGCGGCTATTGTATTGATCGCAGGGATCAATACTAGCCCTACCTTTGCAAAAGTCTTATCAGAAGTGCCTTTGGTTGACTCGCTTGTCAAGGTGGTAACTTTTAAAGAATTTAAAGTAGATGACGGAGATGCTCAAGCCAATTTTAAAGTACCGGCCATTACGAACATGGGAAATAAAGACTTAGAAGCTACTTTAAACAACAAATATCTGGAAGAAAATAAAAAGATGTACAATGATTTCATGGCTGAAATGAAGGAAGTAAACGAAAATGGCGGAGGTCATGTAGGTGTGGATAGCGGTTATGTGGTCAAAACCAACAATGATCGGATCCTTGCTGTGGGCAGGTATGTTGTAAATACAGTTGGTTCCTCTTCAACAACATTTAAATACGATACGGTAGACAAGAAAAATCAACTTTTGATTACCTTACCAAGTCTATTTAAAGATGACAGCTATATAAGCCGGATCAGTGAAAATATTAAGGAACAGATGAGACAGCAGATGAAGAAAGATCCCGATAAGTTTTATTGGGTAGAAGGTACAGGGAGTAAGGACTCTACGATAGACTACTTTAAAACGATTTCTAAAGATCAAGCCTTTTATATTAACAATGAAGGAAAGCTGGTTATCTCCTTTGATAAATACGAAGTCGCTCCAGGGTATATGGGCGTGTTAGAGTTTATCATACCGACCAACACAATTGCTGATTTATTAGTTAGTAACGAATATATAAAATAGGCTATTGGATCTGCCATCTGTGGAAGTTCTTCGAACAGCCAGGTGAAATATATAACACAAGCAACAAGAAGGGACGAATAGAAATGATGAACGTAAAAAAAGTTGTATTAGGAACATTTACTACTGCATTACTGTTAATATCCAACTCACTTACACCTGTTTTAGCTGATTCTACAAAACATGTTTCGCAAACACAAAGGCAAACGATAGATATGCAAACAACAAAAGCGATTCAAAATATCATACAGCTTGCTAAACAAGGGAAATTACCAAACGTACCATTCCAAATCGGGACCCAAAAATCTACGATAATTAAACAGTGGGGCATGCCTAAATATGGAGCAGAAGGGGCTAAGAGCAATAAGTATAGCTTTTTAGACTATACCAATAAAAAACATACAAGTTTTGAAGCAAATGACAAATTACTTCGTATTGATTTACAAGATCCAACGTTAAACAAGAGAGTGACCATGTCTAAACTGAAACAAGTAGTAGGAAAACCTGTTTCGGTAGATGGCTCAGCTAACACAAAATATCTGACTTACAAAGCTGGCGGCTATACGATTAAGTTTGTCTTTGATGTAATAAAAAAAGGAGAAGATCCAAAATTAATGACGGTAATCTTAACAGGATCTAACTATTGGAAATAAGGAAGTTGTATGTTCGGATATAATTTATACACAAATCAACCGACTCTCTTTACGTTAAGGAGTCGGTTGATTTTTTATATATAAAATTAATTCACGTAAAAAGAAAAATTTTACACAAATTTTATTTGAAGTGAAACCGATTTCTCACTTAGAGTAAAGAATATTTCTAATAAGGGAGAACTTCTATGAACTTCATCAAAAATTCGAAAGTAAGTCAAAAGATTTTTGGATTGATTATTTTAGCAGGAATCTTTCTCATAGCTGTTGGTTATGCAGGATATTATTCTATTCAACAGCTAAAGATCCATTCAAATGAAACATATAATGACAGGCTTGTTCCCATGCAATGGTTCAGCCAAATTAGCACTAATACGCGTTCTGTTGACGCATATATACTAGAACTAATGCTGACTACTGATCATGCAAAAAACCAAGAATTAAAAGGCGAGATTGCAAAAACAGCTCAATCAACAGATGAGTTACTGGCTAATTTAAGGCAATCAAAACTATATGAAGCATCAAAGGACAGAATGACTTCTCTTCAAGAACAAATAACCATATACAGAAGCGGGCGTGAAGAAACGCTAAAATTAGCTCTGGATAACCGAAATGCAGAAGCTTACCAAACTTATTTATCCAAAATGGTTCCTGCTCGCAATAACCTTAATAAAATTTTAAATGATATTGCAATATATAATCAGGATTTAGCTCACAAGACAAACGAAGAAAGTAATGCAAAGAGTACAAAAATCATAGACCTTATGATTTTTTTGACCGTAGTATCATTGGTTTTATGCTCTGGTATTGGGGTTCTAATTTCTCGGATGATTACTCGTCCTTTGAAAGAAATACAGGTTCTAATGCAAAAGGCAAAAGAAGGAGATCTAACGGTATACGGTGCCTATCAATCAAAAGATGAAATTGGAATGTTAACAACTGATTTTAATGATATGATCGTACAGCTACGAGGAATCGTTAAACAAGTAAGTGACAATGCTGTAAATTTATCAGCAAGTGCACAGGAACTTTCTGCTAGTAGCGAACAAACATCACAAGCAACTCAACACATCGCTGCTGCAATTCAAGAAGTAGCCAGTGGAGCCGAAACACAGGTAAAAGGTACGGAAGAAAGTGCACGTGCGATAGAGGAAATGGCAATTGGTATAAACAAAATCGCTGAATCATCTTCTTTTGCCGCTGAATCTTCAAATGAAGCAATAAAAAATGCAGAGAACGGAAATCAAATTGTACAAAAAGCTATTGAACAGATGCGAGATATCCACTCTTCTGTAGGTGAATCAGCAGAAACAGTAAAACAATTGGGACTACGTTCGAATGAAATTGGTAAAATCGTTGAGGTGATTACTGGTATTGCAGCTCAAACAAATCTTCTTGCTTTAAACGCAGCGATTGAATCGGCGCGTGCGGGTGAGCATGGCCGGGGATTCGCTGTAGTAGCAGATGAAGTGAGAAAGTTAGCGGAGCAATCAAAAGAATCAGCAGAGAGCATTGCTTTAATCATTGAACAAATCCAAGGTGAAACTGCTACTGCTGTAGCTACAATGGAAAAAGGAACTCAAGATGTAGAAAATGGGGTTAACATTGTACAAAAAGCAGAGGAGGCGTTCGGACACATTGTACGATCTATTGAAAATATCGCCTCTGAAATTCAAGAGGTGTCAGCAGCTTCACAACAAATGGCAGCTGGTTCAGAACAAGTAAGTGCTTCTGTGGTAGAAATCGAAAATAGTGCCAAGATCTCTCATGATCATTCGCAACGAGTAGCATCATCTTCAGAGGAGCAGTTAGCTTCTATTGAAGAAGTAACGGCGTCAATACAAGAATTAAGTCAAATGGCGCAAGGGCTGCAGCAAATGACCAGCCGATTTATATTACGATAAGATATTATAGATAATCAAAAGGCTGTACTCTTATATATGGGAGTGCAGCCTTTGATATTTTCCCCGCTCATGATCTTGCTTTTGCTTTTTTAGGTTTAAGAAGATTGGTGCCGACGACTCCTAAAATGATCATGAAGGCCCCAATGAGATGGAAGTATTCCAGTTTTTCCTGCAAAAATATAACCCCTGCAACAATGGTGACAAGAGTGGATAAATTGTTGAATACACTTATCTTAGAGGCTTCTATTTGTGATAACGCATAGTTCGACAAGAAAGATGTAACGAGAGAAGATAATACACCTAAAAAAAAGATAGACATTACAAACAGTGGATTTGAAAAAGGGGCAAAGAAGAGCGTGAGCGTCCCCTCCGAAACATGACGGATCACAGACATGCCATTGAAGAACAGAAAACCGATCGTTGTCATCATGTACGTTAAATCTATAACACTGAACTTTTGTGACATCTTTCTGGCTAGCACGCTATATCCAGCGAAAGAAAGCGCTGATAATAGGATTAAAATAGTTCCTTTGCTGTTCATTGTTTCAAGATTGATGCCTTTCATAGCAAAAATATAGGTCACACCGACAACCGACAATAGGGTGAATATCTTTTGCCATTGACTGGTGTATTCTTTCAAGAAATAAGTTGCCAAAATCATCGTGAAGATGGGCACAGTGGCATGAATAATTCCTGCTTCCGAAGAGGAGGTATAGACCAATCCGAAAACCTGGAAAGTGAAGAATAATGCCGGGTAGAACAAAGCTAAAGGTAAGATCGAAAATATGCCTTTGACTGTAATATTTAATCGGATCCATCCAAAAATGATAGGAATCGAAGCTACCACAAACGATACGGTAAAACGATGCGCCAAAGTGTCCACCGGGTTCGTTATTGTCAATGCCAATTTGACAAAAATAAACGAGAAGCCAATGATGAACGCATTCAATACAGCAGCGAGATAAGCTTTTTTATGTTGTTTATATTCAGTCATGTAGATATAACTCCTAAGCATGCATGCAATGCTTTTCATTTACCGGTATAGCTCAATACTAAGGGGAGAATATGTATGATACAATGTGAAAAACAGTTATCTGTACCGGTACAAACTACTCGTGAGGGATCAAAAAATGCACAAATACCTACAGTTGTTGAATGATCTTGAGATGTTGATTGGAGAACGCCCATACAAAGAAGGAGAGAGGCTTCCTTCCATTCGAGCTCTCGCACAGCAGTATCGATGCAGCAAAAGCACCGTCATTCGGGCAATGGATGAGCTCGAAAAGCGGCATATGATTTATTCAGTTCCGAAGAGCGGATATTATGTGGTCAAGAGAATAAAAGCCCGTAAGGAAGAAGGATCGCAGGTTATCGATTTTGCGACTTCTGCCCCTGATCCAGATGTTTTTCCTTATTTGGATTTTCAACATTGCATTAACAAGGCAATTGATACGTATAAAAATGATCTATTTATCTATGGCATGCCTCAAGGCCTTTCTTCTCTGATTCAGGTTGTTCAACAGCAGTTGACTAACTATCAGGTCTTCACTAGCGAACGTAATATTTTCATCACGTCGGGTGTTCAACAGGCACTGTCTTTGCTAACGATGATTCCGTTTCCGAATCAAAAGAAGAAAATAGTAATAGAGCAGCCTGGATACCATTTATTCATTGAACATCTGGAAATTCACAAATGCCCGGTAATCGGAATAAAAAGAACGGCGAAAGGGATTGATTTGCAGGAATTGGAGAGGATCTTTCAAACGGAAGATATCAAATTTTTTTACGCGATTCCAAGATTTCATAATCCGTTAGGCACCTGTTATACGAAAGAGGAGAAAATAAAAATTGTGGAATTGGCTCAAAAATATGATGTTTTTATTGTTGAGGATGACCAGATGGCCGATTTGGAACAGGACAGCAAAGCGGACCCTTTATACGCCTACGATACTTCGTCCCGTGTCATTTATCTGAAGAGTTATTCCAAAATTATTTTTCCTGGCATGCGTATCGGGGTGGCGGTCATTCCCGATGCATTGGTTGATATGTTCAATCAGTATAAGAAACTGCTTGATATTGATAGCTCTATGCTGTCGCAAGGAGCATTGGAAATCTATCTGAAGAGCGGGATGTTCGAGCGGCACAAACAAAAAATCCGCTCGGCGTATGCACGTAGGGCAAAGATTATGGCTGCTTCATTAACGCAACAATCCGAACGTAGCGGTGGAATTTTTACCTATCACGCTACGAAGCAGCCGTGTGTTCATACGCATATTTTGCTGGATAAAAAGGTGTCGCTACCTCAAATGATGGCCAGGCTCAAAAAGCAGTCTATTCTGCTGGACCCGATCGATAAGCATTACTTGTCATTTTTTCCAAAAGAAAAAATAGTAAAGCTGAATGTTTCCAATGTCAAAGAAGAAGACATTGAACGAGGAATCGAGCAACTGGTTAAAGAGCTCAAAAGAGTATTTTGTTAGTTAGCAGGGGGATCTTTGAGTGACCAATCGTAAAAAAAAGGGACTGGATCACAAGTCTAACTAGACGACTGGATGACAGCCCCTTACATATTTTTATTTGTAGTACTCTATCTATTACTTTTAATTTTATGAATAATTTCGTATTCAATAGCATCATTTAACTTTTCTACCCTTCGACTAAGGAAAAAGGCATCGATCCCGCCCCATATTATTGAACTGGCTATCAGGAGCATAGAAAAGGGAAATAAGAAACTATGATTAGTAGGTGCTGGTAGAAGAATAGTCATGAAGATAGGAGAAGTAATGATGAGAAGCATTGCGCTTGCAGAAACGTAATTTTCTGTATAAAAACGATGAGCACCAAAAAAGGAAAGAAAAGCCCATAATCCCCATGCTACTGCTTTACTTTTTCTCCTTTTTAGCATCTCTGATTCAAGAATGTATAGTTCTTCTAATGTTAAGTCCTTCTTTGAAAAAGTGTTATTCATGAAACATCACCGATTAACACGAGGGATAGCTCTCGTGTTAGAATTTTGTTTTGCGTTTTTAACTAATTTTATTTCTGCTAGAATTTCGTTTTCAATTTTTTTATTTGTCTCTCTGACCATACCACTGATCAAGAATAAATCAATAAATGACCAGATTCCTAATCCTCCAAGTGTTAGTAGCATTGCGACTGCTGTACCGGTTTTTCCTAAGTAGAATCGATGTCCACCAAGAGGTGCAGTGAATACCCAGAGCAACCACGTTGTACCACTTGATTTTTGCTTTATCATCATTTCTGAATTTAATAATTGCAGTTCTTCAGATGTTAGTCCTTGCTTGTTTAAGATAGACATATGTTACCCCCTAATAATAGTGTATATATGTAAATATTATACAATATATTTTCATTCAGGTCTTCACCAGTGAACGTAATATTTTCATCACATTGGGTGTTCAACAGGCGCTATCTTTGCTGATCATGATTCCTTTTCCGAATCAAAAGAAGAAAATAGTAGTGGAACAGCCGGGATACCATTTATTCGTTGAATATCTTGAAACTCACAAATGTCCGGTAGTGGGAATCAAAAGAACGGCGGAAGGTATTGATTTGCAGGAATTGGAGAGGATCTTTCAAACGGAAGATATCAAATTTATCTGAAGAGCGGGATGTTCGAGCGACACAAACAAAAAATTCGCTCGGCGTATGCATGTAGGGCAAAGATTATGGCTGCCTCATTAACGCAACAATCTGAACGTAGCGGTGGAATCTTTACCTATCACGCTACGAAGCAGCCGTGTGTTCATACGCATATTTTGCTGGATAAAAAGGTATCGCTGCCTCAAATGATGGCCAGGCTCAAAAAGCAGTCTATTCTGCTGGACCCGATCGATAAGCATTACTTGTCATTTTTTCCAAAAGAAAAAATAGTAAAGCTGAATGTTTCCAACGTAAAAGAAGAAGATATTGAACGAGGAATCGAGCAAATGGTTGAAGAACTCAAAAGAGTATTGTAAAAAAAGAGGGGCTGCACCACAAGTCTAACTAGGCGAATGGGTGACGGCCCCTTACATACTTTTATTTGTAATACTCTATCTATCACTTTTAATTTTATGAATAATTTCGCATTCAATAGCATCGTTTAACTGCTCTACCCTTCGATTAAGGAAAAGGGCATCTATCCAACTCCATATTACTGAACCAATTAACAGAAATACGGAAAAGAAAAACAAGAAATTACTAAAACCAGTAAGATCAGTAGTTAATGATAAAAGAATAATGACTACGATGGGAAGGGCACTGGTTAGAAGCATCGCACTTGCATAACCATAATTCTCCGTATAAAAACGATGAGCGCCAAAAAAGGAAAGACCAGCCCATAATCCCCAAGCTGCTTCTTTGTTTTTTCTCTTTTTTAGCATCTCTGATTCAAGAATGCCTAGTTCTTCTAATGTTAAGTCCTTCTTTGAAAAAGTATTATTCATGCAACATCACCGATTAACATTAGGGATAGCTTTTGTGTTAGAATTTTGTTTTGCGTTTTTAACTAACTTTATTTCTGCTAGAATTTCGTTTTCAATTTTTTTATTTGTATCTCTGACCATACCACTGATCAAGAATAAATCAATAAATGACCAGATTCCTAATCCTCCAAGTGTTAGTAGCATTGCGACTGCTGTACCGGTTTTTCCTAAGTAGAATCGATGTCCACCAAGAGGTGCAGTGAATACCCAGAGCAACCACGTTGTCCCACTTGATTTTTGCTTTATCATCATTTCTGAATTTAATAATTGCAGTTCTTCAGATGTTAGTCCTTGCTTGTTTAAAACAGACATATATTTCCTCCCCCAATAATAGTATATATATGTAAGCATTATACAATAATTTTTCGTTTTTTACCCTATTTTTATTAAATTTTACAATATTATTGGAGGTTATCTCCTATATTTCATTATGCTGGTGATCGAAGTTAAAAAATCACCAGCATAATAGACATCAACCATGGTGTCAAACAAAGCGTAATGAGTGCAGCGATGATCATGGACAAGCTGGAAATCGTCCCCGCAATGGAGCTAAATTCAAATGCTTTAGACGTACCTGCACCATGTGCAGCTGTACCGAGAAGTGCACCCTGGGCAATGGCATTCTCAATGCGTAATAATCGGATAAGAATAGGGCCAATGACGGCACCTAACAGTCCAGTCATAATGACGAATACAGCTGTAATTGTAGGGACACCACCAATGCTTGTGGAAACCCCCATGGCAATCGGTGTCGTAACCGAACGGGGGATCAGACTGTTCACAATTTGTGTATTTAAATGCAACCCTTCGGCAATCAACATCGATGATATGATGGCTACAACAGAGCCCGATAGCACGCTGACAATAATTTCAGTCGCGTGCTTTTTTAATAGATTGAAGTATTTATAGAGTGGCACAGCGAATGCGATGGTTGCTGGCTGCAGCATGTCGCTGAGCCATTTCGCGCCTGTATTGTATGAGTCATACGAGATATGAGTCCAAAGTAAAAAAGCGATAATAAGTAATGGTGTAAGGATAAGTGGGGACAAATAAACTTTTGGTTTATGTTGATAACACCATTTTGCTCCTACGTAGAGCATAACCGTAAGAATGAGGCTGAAAAATGCGAGCATCATGAAAGCTTCTGCTCCTTTCGTTCCGCGATTTTTTTTGCGATGAGTCCGGTACAGGCCATGACTGCAATTGTACTAAAAATGATCGCGCAGACCACGCGCACCCCATCATCGACCAAAAGATGCGGGTATTTCATAATCCCGACAGCTGATGGAACAAAAAATAACAGTAGCTCTGCCAGCAGCCATTTTGCGCCTAGCTCAATCCATTCCAGGCGAATGATTTTAGCTTGCAGCAGAATAAAAACAACCCCAATACCTAAAATACTACCGGGGATTTTTAAATGAAATATATCGACTAGCTTGTTCGTAATAAGTGAAAACATACATAAAAGAATGATCTGTCCTGTGCCTTTGATTATGGTTGCCACGTTCACTCGCTCCTCTCAGTGAAAAGTGTACATCATCCATTTTCATAGGTAAAATGCATATATAGAATGTGTATCATTCCTTTTATCTATAGTTGGCAGAGGGGATATGAGATGGATATACGACACTTGCAATATTTCGTGAAAGTAGCACAGCTTAAAAGCTTTACGAAAGCTGCACAAGCTTTATATATCACGCAACCGACCATTAGCAAAATGATTAAAAGTATTGAAGAAGAGTTGGGGATTGTGCTGTTTAACCGTTTAGGAAAACAGGTGGAATTAACCGATGCGGGGCACGTTATGTTTGTTCAGGCGCAGGATATTGTCCATTCCTTTCAGAATTTGTCGTCTGAGCTCGATGATCTTATGAGTGTAAAAAAAGGGCATATTCGTATTGGATTGCCCCCGATGATCGGGTCAAGCTTTTTTCCGAAAGTGCTTGGAAAGTTCCGTGAACAGTATCCAGATGTTACAATTCAGCTTTTGGAAGACGGGGCGAAGAAAGTAGAAGCAGATGTTGAAAATGGTGCACTCGATATCGGGGTTGTGTTATCCCCGACGAATGAAGAGCTGTTTCATTCGTTTTCACTTGTAAAAGAAAAACTGATGCTGCTTGTTCATCCATCCCATTCACTGGCAGACAGGGAGAGGGTATCTCTATCTGAGTTAGCACACGAGTCGTTTGTTTTTTTTCGTGAGGATTTTGCGCTTCATGATCGGATTATTGCGGAATGCGTGCAGACAGGGTTTCAGCCGCATGTGATCTATGAGAGCTCACAATGGGATTTTATTAGCGAGATGGTGGCAGCTAATCTGGGCATCGCTTTTCTGCCGGAGCCGATTTGCCGAGAGCTTGATACGGAGCGTATTCGGATTCTTCCGCTTATTGAACCGATTATTCCATGGCATTTGATCATGATTTGGCGAAAAGATCGCTATCTTTCGTTTGCGGCACGAGAATGGATCCGATTTACACAGGATCTTTTTGTATAAAATTGTAGAATAAACATTCATAAAAGGCCTGACATATTCCTCTATTTAGGAAGATATCAGGCCTTCATACGACTTATTCGTTTACTTTAATGTTCTACCAGGCTGTTTACCGGCACTTGTTGTTCATTTTCTGGTTGATCAAGAGGATAAATTCTAGCTGTTTCGTTTTTTTCATCTACAGTTTGAATGTAGATAGGGGTTCCTTGATACGTAACATTAGCCATAACAGGTGAGGCAGCGATTTCTTGAGCGCGTTGCTTGTTCATTCTTGATACCCTCCTTAATACATCGTAACAGTTATAATATTTGCTCTAAACGGGGTGAGTATTCTTACGCTACGATAATCTATAGGTTAAAGAGCTTAAAAAGCATGTTCATGAAACTGTACTAACTCCCGTTCATTCCATTGTAAATTTTATGCTACTATCTATAGTAAGAATAATTCGTAAAAGTATACATTGTATGAAACACTGAGCAATTCTTATGACACATGATGAATTAGGGGTGAGTAAGTTGCAAAAAAATGTTGGGGGTATTGATCGTATTCTTCGTGTTATTTTAGGGGTTGTACTTATTTCTTTACTATTTATTTTACATGGTGGAGTTAAATGGATTGGCCTTTTAGGTTTGGTGATGTTTTTTACTGCATTCGTGGGATGGTGTCCATTGTATAAGCCATTTGGAATTAATACGTGCAAACGAAAATAACGAATCAAAAGGATGATAAGAAAAAAGACGAGCGGAAAAATCCCTTCGTCTTATTTTTTTGCCTCTTAATAGGCATCTATACACAATTATCTTCATTGTTACAATACTTGACGGCTTCTTCCCAACTCATGGCTAAACGAACGATATCTTCTTCTACAAGCTCCGTTCCGATTTGAACTTCGATTAATTCGAGAGGGGTAGTAGCCTTTAAGCCGTGTTTTGCACCAAGAGGAATTTGCAGAACATCACCCGTTTTAATGGAATAAAGTTTGTTCTCTAAAATAAACTCTCCAGAACCAGAAATAATAATCCAAACTTCCCTTCTTTTATGATGCAGTTGATAGCTGATATTTTTTCCGGGCAATAATTTGATTTTTTTTGTGAGAGTCTCGATTTCATTTTCTGCTTTCGAGTGGTCTAAAACGCGATATGTTCCCCATCTTTTCTCTTCATACAATGGTCTTTGCTGAGGAGGAGGAAGTATTTGTTTAATCCGATTTGCATTTTTTTTGCTGGCAATCAGAATCCCATCCAGGCTGGCGGCTACGATAATGTTGGATACATCGATCACCGTAATCGGATAAGAAAGTTCATTTACGATATGGGTATTGACTGAGTCTTCGGTAATTTGGCCGGAACCGAGGATATTACTTTCAAGATGACCTACTAGTGCCTCCCAACTACCTAAATCATTCCAGGATCCATCATATGGAACAACAACAGAATGATGAATCTTTTCTACGACTTCATGATCAAAGCTTAATTCAGGTAGCTGTTCATATTGAGCTAGTATTTCCTCATGAACAAGAGGCAGCTTTTTCTCTGTTAAGTGAGAAAGCATGAATTTTAGTGGAAAGGCGAAAACACCACAATTCCACAGGGCATTATTTTTTAGTAGAGTACGTGCTTTTTGCTCATCAGGTTTTTCAACGAAGTGGGCAACAGGATAATAGTCCGTCGAATCGGTTCTTTTTGGCACAATATAGCCGAATTGATTAGAGGGGGATTTAGGAATGGTTCCAAGAAGAGCAAGATTGGCCTGAGATTGAGTGAGGATGTGCGGAAGTTTGTGCAGTAGGTCGAAGAAAGCAGCTTCAGTAAGTAAATCGACGGGAATGACACACACCATTTCATTTGGGTCTACATGAACTTTTGAATGGAGATACGCTATGGCTAAAGAAATGGCAGTGAATGTACCCTTTTTATATGGTTCGCTGATAATTGGAATATGCTCACCAATCTGATTTTTCATAATTTCAATTTGGCTTTGATGCGTCACAATATAAGTGGATGAAAGTAATCCAGCCGCATCCAATTGCCTGCAAATTCTTTGTATCATAGATTCTCTGCCGCCGTCTTCTGTTCGGAGTAATGTCAGAAATATTTTGGATCGAATCTCATTTGATAGCGGCCACAGCCTTTTTCCAGAACCACCAGCTAATAAGATGATTTTCAAGTGAATTCCTCCTGTTGCGATAATCAACGGTGTTTTTTTCGTACGTGTAAAGATATGGATCTATATTTTTTTGCGAGTTTACTTATGTTTAATCTTGATAATCTCGTTACACTCCTCGGTAAGCTTCGGTTCAAGGTTCTCTTTATAACAAATTGTCCAGGGTAATTCGAGTATATGAAATTCCCGTATGTTTCAAATTCGGAGAAGGTTATTTTCTTGGATTTATTAATGCTTCGTATGATAGCTTTGTACCAGCTTGTATTGTGTTTAGCTGCAATGGCTCTTTTTAGTTTTCTAACTTTTGCTTTCTCAAAGAGCATATAGTGGGCAACAAAATAGGTAGGGGCGGTAGCTCTTCTCCCCATTAGCTTTTTGTATGTTCTAAAATATTCTGCGCGACTCCAACTTCTGCAATAGAATATGGTCTTCTGATTTTGTCGAAAGCGATGCGGACGAATTAATACGGTATCGGCATCAATGACGAGATAGAATTTCTGAGAGCATAATGAATCGCCGCTTAATTTTAGCAGCTGTTGAAAAAGCCAACCGGAGCGATCCCATTTATTTGTCCGATAATTAATATTCTTTTTTGTGATAGGGAGGACCTTATTTTCATTGATGAATTTGCAGTGTTTTTGCTTGCATACATTTTTTATTTTTTCACTTGGGGGGGCAACAATGAATATGTTTCCGATCGGATGTTGTACATGTTTTCGTACACTATCAATCACAAAGGGGAGGGTCCCCAAGTCTTTCTCAATAACCGGGATTAACACATCGATTTTTGTTTTCTGCATCGTTTTTACCCCCGCTTACATGTATTTGCATCATCTTATGTTGAGGAAGAGGTAAGAAATTGTGCGAATGCTGAGAATGGAAAAAATGTGTCACAAGGCCCGCATTATCGTGTATCTCTAATTGGGATGCTAAGCCGAAGAAGAGGGGCAAAAAATTGAACCATATGCCGATTTCTTACGCCAATAGTATAGAGAAGAGGGAAGGAAGTGGGGGCGTGGATTTAGAAGCAGAGCGGCATTTGTTGGATGAAATACGACGAGGAAATAAAGGAGCTTTCCAGAATTTGGTCAGTCCATTAATTGCGAAGTCCTATCGATCTGCGTTAGCAATTTTGGGATCAACGCAATTGGCAGAGGAAGCTGTACAAAATTCGTTAATTGAATCGTATTCAACGATTATGAGTGGGAAAGAGATCTTCAACTTTCGAGGCTGGTTTAGTCGCGTTATTGCACATCGATCATTAGATATCGCAAGAAAGGAGAAAAACTATAAAAACAACGTAGATATTGGTGAGATAGAGCTCGAGGATGCATCGGCTTCTCCTGTGGAAAATGTTCTAAGGAAAGAGCAGTCTAAGCAGATTATCGAGGCTATTATGAATTTAGAACTCCAGCAGCGTATTGTAGTGGGACTATATTATTTTCAGGAACTAAAAATTGAAGAAATTGCTACAATGCTAGCTATAAAAGAGGGGACGGTCAAATCTCGACTTTATCATGCCAGACTGAAGCTAAATCATATCCTTCATAGTTCAAATCCGCATGTAAAGGAGGGCCTGATATGAAAAGTGAAAGTGATCTTAAAGTAAGCTTAGAACAATCCTTCGATCAAATTCATGTTCCAGAATCGTTGTATCAATTTGCTGAAGAATTGCCGGAACGATTTGAGGCAGGAGAGTATGAGAATATTGCCCAGCATGTTCCAACCTCGACTACTGTTCGTCCGTCTCGATTTTTATCAGGTCTGGTTAAAAGCGCTACTGTTGCGGCAATTTTAGTGCTTGCGTTTCCTACTAGTGCGACAATATCATCTGCTTTTGCCACATTAGTAAAAGGGGTGCCAGGCATAGAAATCGCAGTCGATTGGCTGAGGCATGTCAGAGAGAATGATGGTGTCCAAAATGCAATAGACAATGAATACATTCCGATTGAACCAGTTACACGCCAGATCGGTGGAACAACGATAACAATCAGTGATATTTATCTGACAGATGAGGAACTGTTATTCAAAACATTCATTCGTACGAATGAATTTGATGTAACAGATACCAGAGGGACAGTTCGACTTAATGTATATCCTGATCCAGAGAATTTGCGTGGAGGAGGATCAACCACTGCTTCTTCCCTGGTAAAGACAACAGATGGTAACAATAAACCAGTTCTACAAGAGTCGTATAAATATCAATTGGAGGAGGGTGCTGCTGCAGATTTTTTAGCAAAGAATAGAAAACTCACCTTAGTAGTAGATAAAAATACGTTTAATCACGGGTCGAAAAAGCTGCAAAGTAAAGAGTTAGGCAAGATTGTTATACCACTAGAACCAAACAAGTTACTGCATAATAAGGTAGTTGAAACCAAGCAAATACTCCCTATCGACGACCGGGATTGGGAGGGGTTAACGCTAGAAAAACTAACGATCCAGCCGACAACGATGAACGTGATTATGAAAGGAAAAAAGGAATGGAACGTATATTTCCCTTGGGAGGAAAATATAGCACCATATTTAAAGGATGACAAGGGAAAGATATATCGTTACGATCCATCTGGCCCAGGCCTGCTACTGGAAGCGGGTAAGCAACAACTTTCTTTTTCTTCATCGGTTTTCTTTGATTCTGATGTTCGTACGATGTACTTACATGTGGGGGAGATTTTTGTGACCGAGCATACTCCGAGTGGGAGTTTCAACTTGTCCATGAATGATACATTCCCCAAAACCGTTCGCTTTAAAAATCATGATATCGTAATTGAGGGAGTAGAATACCACCCAGAAGGATATATTCATGTGAAAATAAGAAAAGAGAATGCCAAGCAAAAGTATTTGGAGGGCCTATACTTTGATAGCATAGAAAATAAGAATGTAAATCGTGACGAGTTGAACGAAAAGATCGAGAGACTTATGAAGATGTTAAAGATTGATGGATTGGGGCATGCGAAAGACTATCATAAAACACCATACCTGAGTCTTTATATTCCTGTATCCCATCAAGGGCGGTATACGATTTCTATATCTCGTGCTAATGATAGGATTATCGTTAATAAAGATTACCCCATTCAATTAAAATAGCAAAATCATCATAACATAGTAGTAGGATGAACTGAGTGAGTACTCCCTGGTATATATCAGGGGGTATTTTTATTATAGGAGGACTTTCGCAACCCCAAAAAGTCCAAGTTTAAGAAAGTCTTAAGAATTATGCCGACTTACTATTAAGAATTACATTTTACAATGTAGAAAATCCCAGAGATTACAGATGTTATAATTTTGAAAGGAGCGTGAAAAAAGATGAACCATTATTCCATATTAGTTGTCGATGATGAGAAAGAGATCCGCGATGCGATCGCAATTTATTTAAAAAATGAAGGCATGACTGTTATACAAGCAAAAGACGGCATTGAGGCTGTTGAGAAGTTGAACGAACAAGTCGTTCATCTCATTATTTTAGACATTATGATGCCGAAGATGGATGGGATCGCTACAACATGCAAAATACGTGAGGAAAAAAATATCCCGATTATTATCCTCAGTGCCAAAAGTGAAGACATGGATAAAATTTTAGGGCTTCAGGTTGGTGCCGATGACTATGTCACAAAACCATTTAATCCATTAGAGTTGATTGCCCGGGTGAAATCACAGCTAAGAAGATACGTGACTCTGGGTACATATGAGGGGAAAGAGGCCGTCATTCACATTAATGGTCTTGCATTGGATACGTCCGCAAAAGAAGTAACTGTAGATGGTGAGGTCGTGAAGTTAACACCGACTGAATATAAGATTGTCGAATTACTTATGACGAATGCGGGGCGTGTATTTTCTATTACGGAAATTTATGAACGGGTGTGGAAAGAACCGGGTTTTAATGTAGAGAATACGGTAGCCGTTCACATTCGTAAGATTCGGGAAAAAATTGAAATCAATCCGAAACAGCCGAAATATGTAAAGGTGGTATGGGGAATTGGATATAAAATCGAAAAATAAAATAAGATTTGTTACGTGGATTTTGTTGTTTACGTTCGGAGTAAGCGGTATCGTTATGGGTATATGCAATGGAAAAGATTATATGGAAAAAGACTATTTTCATACACAACAGTTTGAGGATCAGTTGAATCGATTTGTTGAGCATCTCAAGCTATTTGAGATCGGTCGTATAAATAAAGAAGATCTAAAAAAGAAAATCACCGTCACAGCAGAGGAAATTAATGAACATCGTTATCGTTACGGGGATTTATCGACACAAATTACCAATATAAAAGGTCAATATGAAGACAAAATTAAAGAGGCATTGTCAGCACACAATAAAGAAATAGTCGATATGTATGTGGCCGAAAGGGATAAGAAAATAGCAGATATTACGAACAATTTCAAAAGCGATGAATATGTTCGAGCAAAAATTGTGAAGGAAAAAGAGCAACGTATAGATCAGTATCTTCAGGGAATCGAAAGTTATCGTTCAGAATTCATGAATGACAAAGCAATTTTTACGTATTATTTAAAGAATACAACAACAGGGGAAGTTTATACAAATGTAGATACAAGTAGGGGAAGTGTAGCAGACGATACAGCTATAAATAACAAAAATATGCTATTTATTCAAAGCTATCCTTCGGAGAAGTATGGTGGACTTTCCAATCGAGAGCCATCTAGCTTACTTAATTATAATGATGTGGTAACCCCGTTATTAGAAAAGGGAGAAGTCAGCACATTTGAAGGAAAGATTGGTGTGCCTAACGGAGGTGCTTCGACCAATCCGATTCTAGCAAACTATCATGATTTTCTACAAAAACAAAAAGTTTTCTTTATATACGTCATCAGTAGTATTTTTACCTTTGTATTAAGTTTGTATCTGAATAAAAGAACACCTATCATGCAGCTTATTCCCACAGCGAGATGGCAGTCTTACTATAACCGTATTCCGCTGGATGTAGCGGGAATCATCTTAGCATTTACAGGGCTTTTGACATTTTTTCTTTTTGTAGTGGATAACAATTTTCACCTGCAACGGGATTTGTATGATTATGGTAGAGGTGCACTGGTCAGGGGAATGGTTACCGCATTTTTCGTTGCACTTGTACTTATTCAACGAAAATTTTGGACAGAGCGAGCAAAAGAGCGAATCGATATAAAGTCAGACTGGCAAAAGAGTTTACTGTACAGGATGTATAAGAAAATACGAGAAGCATTTGCGATTCGGAGTATCGGTACGCAAATACTCATTCTGGTAGCGATTGTATTCATCTGTGGTGCAGGTTCCATAATATTTTTCCCGCTATTTGGTTTAATAGGGATTCTCGTTCTGATCGTTATCATAAATGGTGCTGGCTATTTTAATCGCATCGTTATTACCACTAACGGATTAGTACGCGGAAATTCTGAGCCAGATTTACCTATAACGGGAAAATCAGCATTAGCTGTTCTCGCCGGTAACATTAATACCTTAAAGCATGGGATTAAAGTATCTCAAAAAGAGCAGGCGAAAAGTGAACGATTAAAAACGGAGCTAATTACAAATGTAAGTCATGATCTGCGTACGCCACTTACATCGATTATTACGTACACTGAGCTGCTGAAGACACCAAACTTGGCAGATGAAGAACGGGATACGTATATTGAGATCATTGATCGTAAATCAAAACGATTACAAGTGCTTATCGATGACCTATTCGAAGCATCAAAAATGGCAAGCGGGAATATTGAGCTTGTAAAAGAAAAGGTAGACCTTGTCCAGCTTTTGCAGCAAGCACTTGCTGAACATAATGAAACAATTCAACAATCAACATTACAATTTCGTGTTACGCATCCTGAGACATCCGTGTATGCCGTTGTTGATGGACAAAAGTTATGGCGCGTGTTTGATAACCTGATTGGCAATATACTTAAGTATTCACTGGAAAATACGCGTGTATATATCTCGATGAAACCATTGCAGGAAGACGTAGTGATTACGTTTAAAAATGTTGCTAAATATGAGCTAGGTGAGAATATCGACGAGTTGTTTGAGCGATTTAAACGGGGGGACACATCCCGCCATACGGAAGGATCAGGACTTGGACTAGCTATTGCTAAATCAATTATTGATCTCCACGAAGGCAGTATGGATATTGAAGTGGATGGCGATTTATTTAAAGTAACAGTTGTATTGAATAGTAGAGGAAGCTAACTAGCAAGAGATAAAACGGTTCGCAGTAGAAGCCTATCATGCGAACCGTTTTATTTATTTGGGCATACTAGGCCCGTTTTGCCATATGAATGGAAAGATTTTTATACGTATTCGCCTCGTCCTTCATTCCCTTTTCTTTATAGAGTTTACTTAACCAGCGTACGGGACCGAGTTCATCAGGTTTTAGCTCCATCTCCCAGGTGAAGGCCTCGATTGATTGATCAAGTAGACCAAATTGATAATATAGTTCGCCTAGGCGTGTAAGCTGGTCGAGATCTTGCGATAAGGAGATGAGTTGATCGATGTCCCTAACTACAGGCAGGCGAGGACTTGTTAACCGAATTGGTTGTAACCATTCCTGTACCTGGCACGGTTCAGCTTGTGTGAGTAAACAAGTAACCAAACGGCGGACAAGCGTTTCTTTTTTTTCGGGCTCAGCAGGATAAAGGTGACAAATGACTTGATTGATGGCTGGCAGACGTATGATGTAGGCAGGTTCTACCTGTTCGACCATCATTTCGATTAGTGAATAATCGTCGGAAGAGAGTGTGGAGGAATGCGTAATGAGGAATGATAATGCCTCCGAATACTGTTTGAGCTGAATCATTTCCTGGAGGAAGTGTTGCGATAATGGGGCATAAGTGGTTGAGCGTTCACACAAAAATTGTAATGTTTTATAACGTTCTTCTGGGGTAAGTGCTTGTTTTACCAGATGAGTAAACGATTCGTAATCAGAGAAGTCATGTTTCATCTCGAACAGATTCATGAATAAAAGGAGTCGCTCCAGATGGCGTGATTGTTCGTGTAATAATTGATGAAGGTGGCGTTCAGCGGTTGGTTCGGTGCGATTTTGATAATAGAGTGATTCCATAAGCAGAGAAGATGCGTCGGTTGTCCGATATTTTTCAAATTGTGAGGTGCGGATCATTTCCTGCATGGCTTTGAGATTCGGTGAGAAGGTGAGGAGTATTTTGGCCGTTTCATACGCTTTGGCAAGCTGACCGTTTTGTTTAAAGTAATTAAAAATTCGGCGGATGACACTAATTAGCTGCGATTCCTCCATGAAATTATCCATATAAGTAGCGGCCAGTGAAACCTCTGTTAGAGAGAGGTGGTTTTGTAAGTGAGTAAACACTTCATTTTGGTTAGGAATATGGATGGTATGGTTTTTCGGAAGGAAAGCCGAGAAAAGAGGGTGAGAAGGATGAATACTCATTCCTTGTTGGAATGCTTTATGAAGAAAGGTTTCCTCGTAGATGTCTTGTAGAATTCCTCCGCCGAGCACGTTGTTCTTGAAATAGAGTAAATAAAAAACCGAGTGATTCGAATCGATAATCTCCAGCACTTTGCTTTGAAGATAGATCGTGATTCGCTTCACTCGGCCCTGAAAGGTTTTGTCATGAGAATGGGTACTGCTTTGTTTTACTGTATAGGAATCATTCATGGTTAGGCCCCCTTTTGTATAACTATATCACACCAGATTTTTCTTAAGCAAATATGGAAAAAAAGAAAGATGCACTTTCGATCGGCGCATCTTTCTTTTTTAAGAGTTTTTATGAATAAAGGATTATTTAGAAGGTGGTGTGAATGTTAATGTAGTTCTGTCTGACTCGAGGTAGCCTTTAGATGTTACAGTAACACCTAATTCACCCTCAACTAAATTACGCAGTCCTATAGTAGCTGTTTTAGTAGAACCAACTGTAGTAGTAGCAAGCAGTTTATCTCCTTGATATACTTTTACAGTGTCTCCTTGTGTAGGAACGGATACTTTTAGCGAGCCCTCTGTAGCAGATTTAGGGGTGAGTTCGAGAACAGATGCGTCTAGTTGTTTAGTCTTTTCTTCAGCCTCGAATGTTTTGTTAATTTTTACTGATTCACGCTTATCTTTGGAAGTTACCGTTACGTCAACTGAACCGTCACCTGTACCTAACTGAGCAATGTTAACGATAGCAGATGTTTTCCCTCTCGCTACGGTAGCAGTAGCGGTAGCCTCTTTACCTGTGCTCCCTTTATAGTAGACTTTTACAGTATCGCCTTCAGTAAGACCTGTAACCTCTACGGTATCAGCCATTTTTGCGTAATTGTGAACCGTAATCTTATCTACTGCTGGTGGATTAGACTGCTTTTCCTCTTCAAACGATTTATCGAGTTTTACTGACTCAAGTTTGCCGTCAGAGGTCACGCTCACTTGAACTGTACCACCAGATTCTCCAAGTTGAGAGATGGAAACAGTAGCTGAAGTTTTATCTTTTGCTACTTTAGCAGTAGCGGTAGCAATCAGAGGTTTGTTCGTTTTAGGGTCTATCACAGGCTCAAGCTTAGAGTTAAGCTTGATGTAGTATACTTTCACTGTATCGCCGACAGTAAGGTTTTTCACTTCGACTGTATCACCCGCTCTGACCTTGTTTGTAACTGTGACATCGCCATCCACTGGTGTTTTGGATTGCTGTTTCGCAGCAAAGTCAATTGGAACGATAGTTGATTCCATAGTAACGGATATATATACTTTTACTTTGTCTCCGAAGTCCCTAATGGATATAACGGCTTTCGCTTCGGTATCTTTCGGCCCCTGTTTTACCGTTCCTTTGCCTATTACTTTTCCACCAGATGGTTGATCGTACACTTCAACAAGTGCCCCTACTGGAAGACCTGTTACGGTTACAGTACTAGGTTTTCCAGCGTTATTTACGATTGTGACTTTAGCTTGAGCAGCAGCACTCCATGATACATCAAGGGCGACATTAGAACCTGGAGTGCTCTCACCCTCTGCTTGCACAAAACTTAATGGAGTAAATGTAAGCGCCGTACCTAAAAATAAAGATGCAAAAAACGTGGTCTTTCTCTTCTTCAACATACGTTCACCTTCCTCAATTGAAATATATGGATAACCATAACCTTATACTAACATAATCGGATAATTATGAACGATTCATTATTAAAATGAACATGATTTTTATATGTTGTAACCATAGTTCGGTGTACGTTTCTCGTAAAATCGTTTACAATATGAGGTAACCTAAGAAATATTTCGATTGACAAGAGGAGCGAATATCGCATATGAAGCGCATCAAACGTACAATAGCCCCTTTTACACTGGCAGGTTTGCTAGGGGTGCAAAGTCTGATCGTCCCTGTTTCAGTAGAAGCGGCTCCGGTGTCCGCTGGGAAATTCTCAGATGTAGCAAAAAACCATTGGGCTACTCCATATATCACGAAAATGAGTCTGCGTAATGTAGTAGCTGGTTACGAAGATGGAACATTCAAGCCAGAACAAAAAGTAACACAATTGCAAGCAGTCGCACTTGCTGTTCGAAATATGGGATTAGCTGACGAAGCAGAAAAATACAAAAATACAGCCATTCCATATACAGTTCCAACGTGGGCCAAAGGTTCAGTTGCACTGGCGATTTCCAAAGGACTGATAAAACCGTCCGAGAAAAACTTTAGCCCGAATGAATACGCATCCCGCGCCTGGATTGCACAGCTGATGGTACGGATGGTTGGCAAGGAAAGTGAAGTAGGAAAATCAGTTGAAACGACTGTATTTACCGATGCAGCAGACGTGCCAGAGTGGGCGAAAGAATATGTGAAGACAGCGTCGAGTCTTGGGCTGGTATCCGGCTACCTGGAGAATGGGAAATACTCGTTTAAACCAAACTATGCCGTTACGCGTGCCCAAATTGTTTCTGTACTAAGTCAGAGTGAAAAATACATAGATGTAACATCGGACACGACGCAGGTTGGGTCGGTGGAAAGTATAACAGGCAGTACACTTTCTATCATCAATTCGGCTGGCGGAAAGCAGAGCTACACGCTTACAAGTCAGACCAAGTTTTATAAAGACAGCAAGGAAATCACAAGTGCAGTCGTAGACGCGGACAGTCAAGTAATGGTAATCGGGACGAACGGAAAAGCTGACTATGTCGAAGTTCTACAGAATAAGCCGGCTAAGCCGCAGTATACAACGGTAAAGGGAACGATTGAAAAAGTATTTAGTGAGGCAAAGACAGTTGTAGTTCGACTATCGGATGACAAGCTTCAGACGTATACGATTTCGGATAGTACAGCGGTAACATCTGGCTCTGATAAACTACAGGTGAGTCAGCTTGTAAAAGGCGACCAGGTTGAGTTGTCCATAAATGCAGATGGCAAGGTAGTGGAACTGAAGCGAACAAATGTAAGCCAGGAGCAAGCTATGGCGGGCACTGTTTATGATATTGATAAAGCAACACAATTGCTTACGATCAAAACGGCGGCTGGCAAGCTGGAAGCCTATCAATATACAGATGCTACGTATATTGAATACAAGAATAAGAGATTCCCGAGTGTAGAAGATTTACTTCCGGGTGATTCTGTGAAACTGGAAGTGAATAATGGGGCCATTACGAAGATTATTGTGGCTGGTTCAACAGCCAACGCAGGGGAGACGGCAACGGTTAAAGTAATCAGTGCAGCGGATAAATTTATTGCCCTGCAAAACGATAAGGGAGACATGCAGGCTTATACGATTGCATCGTCTGCGACTGTCTCTTTGAATGGGGCGATTGCTCCAACGCTTGCTGATATTAAAGTGGGCGATAAAGTAGAAGTAAAGGTCGAGAATAATGCAGTTGTTTCAATTGCGATCAAGAATCGTACAGTAAAGGGCAGTAATGACCTGCTGTCTGGCAGTGTGTTTGCTCTTGACACGACGAACCGTGTTCTCTCTCTTAAGAGCAGCAATGGTGAGTTGCGTGCATACGAGGTACTTCCTACAGCTCAGGTTCTACTCAATGGGAACTCCAAAAATCTCACAGATATTAAAAAAGATATGACCGTATCGATTCAGTTGAATGAAGACAACAAGATTATCTCAATTAATGCAGATAATAGACTTCGTGCGGAAGTAGTCTATGTAAATACAGATGATCGATTACTGACAGTGAAGCTTGAAACAGGCGAGACGAAAGTTTATGTAGTAGACCGAAATGTTGACATTACGATCTATGACGTAAGTGGTGAGGAGCTGCGTGATCTTCGAGCGGGTGATAAGATCGCCATGAAGATGGATACAAGTAAAATAACAACTATCGATGTGGAAAAAACATACGTATATCGCGCTACGGAGAATAATTCATCGTATACCACACGAATTACAGCGCAGAATGAACAGGGACGATCACGTGATCTTACGGTAGATGGCGGTGTGACACTGACTATTCCAGGCATTCCATATCCAAAAGTATCAGATGTGAAGAAAGGTGATGTACTGCGCGTTACGTATCTGGGTAACACACTGAAGTCAGTCGCAGTCGTGCCGAGTATATATGGACAAGTAACACAGGTAACACCGGAAACGAATAAAGTAGTTGTAAAAGATTTGAACGGGGTTACGAACGAGCTGACACTTGGATACGGCAGCAGCATTCAGATCGGAGACCGTACGTATACAAATCTGACTTCACTTGTGCCAGGTAATCGGGTGCAGGTCGCAGAAGCAGCTAATGGGGCGAAAAGCATCATCGTTCTCTCAAAAGTGGAGACAACCTTTACATCGCTTGATCCATTAGGTGACCGAATTTATACAGCGAAAAGCAGCTATTATTTGCCGGATTCATTATTTAACCGTCAAACACAACTGCAAACTCTGCTGAATAGTTTGCGGAAAAATGACAAAGTTGCCCTGTACTTCTTGAATAACGAGCTGTACGAGATTGCTAGAAACGAATAGAAAGAATAAGAAAAACTCGCGGACGTTGTGTGCCGCGAGTTTTTCTATGTTAATACGATATCCCAGAAGCCGAGCAATCCTACCCAGTTGCCAATCAGGAAATGTGAGAGACTAACCCCTACAAGCGTTCCATGCCGAGCAAATAAAGCTCCCCATAGTAGACTCGATATAAGCGCAGCGGTACCAAGTGCGAGAGAAGTGTGCAGATGAAGGGCACCGAACAAGAAGGATGTGATCAATATCGCCCAGAAAGTTGCACGCTTGCCTGTCAGTAAACGTTGAATGGAACTTTGAATCACGCCGCGACCGATTAGTTCTTGTAGGGGTGCGACAATAAGATACGTAATGTACGTCCAGTTAAAATAAGAGAAGGAAATGATAGAATGATCGGAGAACGATATCCATCCATATGTGAGGGTGACCACTTTTAGTCCTGTTAAGAGCAGAATGACACCGATGGATACGCACAAAGCTTCTTTATACGCCCGTGCCGCTCCGGTCCATGTAACTCCGAAATCAGTCACAGAGAGCTTGCTGTTATGAATAATCCGCATAATGACCAGGAGGGAAATGATTTCTATAAATCTGTTTCCCCAGAACTTGATCGTATCGGAAAGAAGGGTTGACTGAAAAATTTCAAGTGCAAATGAATACACGCTCATGACAAGCACAACCATTGTAAAAATCGAGCTCAGTTCTGAACGATAATGATTCAATGTTTCAAGCTGCCGATTTTGCTGTTCAAGCTCCTGATACGAATGAGTCAGGCGATTGTACAAGCGGCGTAAAAATGTTCCGCTAATATGTGGATACATCTGAATTAGTTCATCAAAATCTTGTTTGGAAATGCGAAACGCTACAACTTCCGTATAGGCCCGAACGGTAGCGGCTCGGGTGCTATCCGTAAACAAAGCTAATTCTCCGACAATATCACCGGCTATTACCTTGCCAATAATCGATTCGGACGAGCCAGATTTCTTGGTGACGGTCGCTTCACCGGAGTCAACAATATATACGGCATCTCCTACTTCACCCTCGATTACAATGACATCATCAGGAGAAAATCGGATCAAGTGCAGCCTAGCAAGAAAAGCTTCCAGATCAGCGGGAATGGTATCAGGAAAGGGAGCTTCTAGATCAAAAAAAGAACAGAGTGCGGGGCTTTCCAATAAGGAAAAAATACGTGGCGACATGTATGAATCCTCCTAATAGGGGAGTATAGTGCAGGGAATTTATTACTTTATCATACATAGGGTAACAGTAAATGTACACCAGCTCATAAAAGAAAACCCTGCCTATTGTAAAAAGTAGGCAGGGTTTCTTATAGAGGAAAGGTAGATATACAACTAGATAATGCCTTGTGCCATCATTGCATCGGCAACTTTAAGGAAGCCAGCGATATTCGCACCTACAACGAGATTGCCTGGGTGACCATATTCATCGGCAGCTTTCACGCTGTTACGGTAAATATTTACCATGATTTGATGCAGTTTTGCGTCAACTTCTTCAAAAGTCCAAGCGAGACGCATGCTATTTTGAGCCATTTCTAGTGCGGAAACAGCTACACCACCTGCATTAGCCGCTTTAGCCGGTCCGAAGAGCACCTTGTTGTTCAGGAACACGTCAATTGCTTCGAGTGTAGATGGCATATTTGCACCTTCACCGATTGCTTTGACGCCGTTTGCCACGAGCAGTTTTGCAGATGCTTCATTGATCTCATTTTGTGTAGCACACGGAAGAGCGATGTCGCATGGAATCGACCAGATGCCTGTGCAGCCTTCAAAATATTGCGCCTGCGGGTGTTCCTGTACGTATTCATGAATTCGTTTGCGTTCGACTTCCTTCAGGCGCTTCACAGTATCAAGATTGATGCCATTCGGATCATAAATGTAGCCATTTGAATCGCTGCAGGCTACAACTTTTGCGCCTAATTCTGTTGCCTTCTCAATCGCGTAGATGGAAACATTACCGGAGCCGGATACAACAACGGTGCTGCCTGTAAAGCTGAGTCCTTGATCTTTCAGCATTTCTTGTACGAAGTAGACGGCACCGTAGCCTGTTGCTTCTGTACGGGCCAGACTGCCACCATAGCCAAGTCCTTTACCAGTTAGAACGCCTGCTTCATAGCCGCCGCGAATTTTTTTATATTGTCCGAATAAGAAGCCGATCTCGCGTCCCCCAACACCAATGTCGCCTGCTGGTACGTCTGTATCTGGTCCGATATATTTGCAAAGCTCCGTCATGAAGCTTTGTGTGAAGCGCATGATTTCCATATCAGATTTGCCTTTTGGATCGAAGTCAGAACCACCCTTGCCTCCGCCAATTGGTTGGCCTGTTAGGGAGTTTTTGAAAATTTGTTCAAAGCCGAGGAACTTGATGATGCTTGCGTTAACAGAAGGATGGAAGCGTAAACCGCCTTTGTATGGTCCGATTGCACTGTTGAACTGTACACGGAATCCACGGTTGACTTGAACTTTACCCTGGTCATCTACCCATGGAACACGGAATGAGATGATGCGCTCTGGTTCGACGATTCGCTCCAGAATGGCGTTGTTCATATATTTTGGATGTTTTACGAAAACAGGTACCAGAGAATCTAAAATTTCTTTGACTGCCTGATGGAATTCATTTTCGTGTGGATTGCATTTTTTTACCGTTTCATACACGTCGTTTACATATTTTTTCGCAGTTTGCAATGCGTCCTGTTTAACTTCTTGTACCGTAGCCATAGTCTCCTCAATCTCCCCTTTATACATTACTTTAACTTCCAAGTAGGTTAGTTTATAATTTTTAATTATTCGGATAAAAAAATACAGTTACTTGTTTAATTTTTCCTACGTTCATTGTATCGTGTGTAAATTAATCTAAACAATATAGATATTAGATAAAAATAATGCCATATTGAGATTGATTAGTGGGGAGGTGACAATGTGGAGCTTCGACAGATCCAGTATTTTATCGAAGTAGCCAAACGTGAACATGTGACAGAGGCGGCATATGCCCTACATGTGGCGCAGTCAGCGGTTAGTCGTCAGATTTTTAATCTGGAAGCAGAATTGGGCGTGAACTTATTTATTCGAGAGGGACGGAATGTACGCTTGACGCCAATCGGGCGTATGTTTCTCGATCATATGCAGCAAGCCATGAATGTAATTGAGAAAGCAAAGCGAGAAGTAGAGGAGTATCTGGACCCGGAACGCGGGATTATTCGGGTCGGATTTCCGAGTAGTCTGGCTGCGTACATGCTTCCGACTGTTATCTCGGCATTCCGGCAGGAACATCCTCATGTAAAATTCCAGCTGCGTCAAGGATCGTATCATTTCCTGATCGATGCGGTGGACAAGGGGGATATTGATATTGCGCTGCTTGGTCCTGTACCCACACAGGAGAAGCGTGTGAAGGGAGATATTCTTTTTCTCGAAAATATTGTGGCACTTCTGCCGTCGAATCATCCGCTAGCGAAAGAATCGTCTGTCCAGCTGGGTCAGCTACGGGATGATCCGTTTGTATTGTTTCCATCAGGGTTTATTCTGCGGGATATTGTTGTCCAGGCTTGCAGTCAATTCGGCTTTAGGCCGGACGTATCGTTTGAAGGTGAGGATATTGATGCTATCAAAGGGCTGGTAGCAGCCGGGCTTGGTGTCACATTGATTCCTGAAATTACGCTTGTGGATAGTATCCCGCGTGCAACTGTGAAGAAAATGATTAGTGAGGGGAAGGTAACGCGGACGGTTGGTGTTATTATTCCACGTGAACGTGAATTGCTGCCAACAGAGGAGCTTTTTTATACGTTTTTAAAGCGGTTCTTTGCTGTATTAAACCGCTTTGAAGGATAGAGGATATGATGTGGGAAACCACATAGAAACGAGGGACTGAACGTGCATCATTTTCAGCAGATAGGAATTAGCACATCTTTGGATACAAAACTTCAGGAAAATGGAATTACAACACCGACTCCCATTCAGGAACAGGCGATTCCGGTTCTGCTACAGGGAAGAGACGTCATCGGAAAAGCACAGACTGGAACAGGTAAGACATTGGCGTTTCTGCTGCCGATTATAGAGAAGGTTGATTTATCGATAAATCATATTCAAGCATTAATCATTACCCCGACACGCGAACTGGCGCTACAGGTGACCGCAGAAGCGAAGAAGCTGGTGGATGGATCTGGCATCCATGTGCTGGCCGTATACGGAGGTCAGGATGTCGAGCGGCAGATGAAACAGTTGGAAGGAGCTGTGCATATCGTCATCGGAACGCCAGGGCGTCTGCTTGATCACCTGAGAAGAGGTACTATTGAATTGTCACATGTGTCCATGCTTGTGCTTGATGAGGCTGATCAGATGCTGCATATCGGATTTTTGCCGGAAGTGCAGGATATTATTAGCCAGACGCCAGATGAACGGCAGACGATGCTATTTTCGGCTACGATGACACAAGCGGTGCGCACACTGGCGGCGAAATACACGCGAGAGGCGTATGACATTCGCGTCAAAGAAGCAGAGGTTACAGTCTCAGATATTCAGCAGCTTCTCGTGGAGACGACAGATCGAGCAAAGCAGGATACATTATGCCGCTTGATTAATGAGCACCATCCATTTTTGGCGATGATTTTTTGTCGGACCAAACGGCGGGTTAGTAAGTTGAATGAGGCCCTGCAGGCGAGAGGATACAGTGTAGATGAATTGCATGGTGATTTGTCACAGGCGAAGCGAGAGCAGGTGATGCAGCGCTTCCGGGAGGGACAGATTCATCTTCTGATCGCTACGGATGTGGCCGCACGCGGACTGGATGTGGACGGGGTGACCCATGTGTTTAATTATGACATTCCACATGATGTAGAGAGCTATGTACATCGGATCGGGCGTACCGGACGAGCAGGAGAAGCGGGCTTTGCGATTACGCTTGCTGCACCGAAAGATCGTCCATATGTGGCGATGATTGAGAAGGGAATCCGCATGAGACTTCCGAGGCAGAACGCAAATAAAAAAGGGTGAGCAGCGCCGCTCACCCTTTTTTTATTTAATAATTGTCTTCACTCGTCCCACTTGCCCATCTTGCAGACGCACTTTAATGCCGTGTGGATGAAAACTAGATTTCGTCAAAATGTCTTTGACGATGCCGCGTGTTGTTTTGCCTGTCCGCTGATCTTGCTTGAGTACGATGTCCACTTCAATACCAGGCAGGATGTTGACGCGCTGCTGCCCATTCATTTAGACACCTGTACGGCGGCGCTGGTTATTTGGTTTTTTCGTTTGCTGGCTTTTCATCTTCTGGCTGCCGGAAGCACGCTGCTGCCCGTTTTGTGCTGTCTGCTGCGCCTGTTTTTTGCTCGCAAGTTTTTGTTTGATTGCATCTTGCAGACTGATTTTTTTCTTTTCTGTTGCAGAAGTATGTTGTTCGTTTTGTGTAGAATCAGACATGGTTATATATCCCCTCTATCATAAAAATTCGTGTGAATGTGCAAGCTTGCTTTTTGGTATGATGATGTCAATACACTATACCATAGGGGGACGTGGCATGACAAAGCTGCCCATTAAAGCAGTGATCCCTGATTTACGGGAGTCGCTGCGGACACGGCAGAATGCTGTACTGATCGCAGCGCCGGGTGCGGGGAAGACAACGCAAGTCCCACTCGCCTTACTTGATGAGCCATGGCTTGCTGGTAAGCGCATTGTAATGCTCGAACCGCGTCGCCTTGCTGCACGCACCGCTGCTCGCTATATGGCGGCTTCGCTTGATGAGAAGGCGGGAGAGACGATTGGCTATCGCGTTAAAATGGATACAAAAGTAGGGCCTACCACAAGAATTGAGGTCATAACTGAAGGGATTCTTACCCGGATGCTGCAAAATGATCCTTCACTTGAAGAAGTGGGCCTGGTTATTTTTGATGAGTTTCATGAACGGAATCTACATGCCGATCTGGGGCTTGCGCTTTGCCTGCAATCACAGGCGCTCCTGCGGGATGATTTACGCATTCTTGTTATGTCCGCCACACTAGAGGCGGAACCAGTCGCAGCGCTTCTTAACGGCGCTCCTATTATTGAGAGTGAGGGACAGGCGTTTCCTGTTGAAACGTATTATGCTGCGCAGCGAATAGATGGAACGATTGAGGCCGCAGTTGTACAAACGATTCAAAAGGCTTTACAGCAGCATAATGGCGATGTGCTTGTATTCCTGCCAGGTGCAGGTGAGATACGCCGGGTTGAAAGAATGCTTTTCGAGATTGAATGGACGGAACAAGTACGTGTCGCTCCGCTGTATGGCAATTTGTCACGGGATGAACAGGATCAGGCGATTGCACCCGGAAAACCAGGTGAGCGAAAAGTCGTATTGGCCACCTCGATTGCGGAGACAAGCCTGACGGTTGAAGGAGTGCGTATCGTTATTGATAGCGGTCTGATGCGTGTGTCGCGTTTCTCGCCACGTACGGGAATGACAAGGCTCGAAACGGTCCGCGTATCCCGTGCGTCGGCCGATCAGCGGCGTGGACGTGCCGGACGTCTTTCGCCGGGTGTATGCTTTCGTCTCTGGACAGAGGAAGAAGATCGGCAACTTGCGGCACGTCGAACACCGGAGATTCTCGAGACCGATCTGGCCCCACTTACGCTTGCGCTGGCAGAATGGGGAGCTGATCCAAGGGAACTTCTCTGGCTGGATGCGCCTCCGGCAGCAGCCTTCGCGCAGGCACAAGAGCTTTTGATGCAACTAGGTGCCCTTGGAAAAGATGGGGTGATTACAACGCATGGTCGCCAGATGGCCGCGCTTGGTGTACATCCACGCTTGGCGCATATGATGCTGCGGGCTAAAGAACTTGCACTTGGTAGTCTAGCATGTGAACTGGCGACAGTGCTTAGTGAGCGGGACTTTGTCCGTGGAGAGAAGCAGAACGTAGACATACGGCTTCGGATTGACCTACTTCATGCACGAAGCAACCAAAGTATGCCTTATCAAATAGATGATGGGTTACGTCAGCGGATCTGGATGGAAGCAAAAGAGTGGAAGCATCAGCTGATGGTAAAGGACGAGTCGGACAGGAAGAGCGACTGGTGTGGATTGTTGCTTTCATTCGCTTATCCAGACCGTATTGCCCAGCGGCGCGAGAATGGACGATTTTTATTAAGTAATGGTCGAGGAGCAATGCTCGTAGAAGGGCAGGCAATGAGTACGTCTGCCTATCTAGTAGCCGCAGAACTTGGAGATGACGTTCCGGAGAGTCGAATTTTTCTAGCCGCTCCGGTCGATATTCAAGATCTTATCGAACATGCGGGTGAGCAGATGAAAGAAGAACAATGGATTGTCTGGGATCATGCTGCGCAGGCAGTTCGTGCGCGAAACCGTATGAGACTTGGGGCGCTGATTTTGTCAGAGAAACCGCTTATGAGCCTGAACCCGGATGATTGTCTGTCTGCATTGCTTGCAGGCATTCGTGAAGAAGGATTGCGTATTTTTGCATGGAATAAGGCAGCCAAGCAGCTGCGGGAACGTCTTGCTTTCTTGTATCAGGCGGGAGTGAGTACACTTGAAGTATCCGATGAAGCGTTGTTGGATTCCCTTGAAGAGTGGGCTGCGCCGCACGTATACGGTTTAAAAAGCCGGGCGGAGTTAGAACGTTTGAATATGAAGGATGTGCTGGAGGGGATGTTGTCATGGGAAGATCGTCAAAAACTTGATGCAGAAGCACCGACACATATCCTTGTTCCAAGCGGCTCACGCATTCCGATTGATTACAGTGATCCACAGCAGCCGGTGCTAGCTGTGCGCCTGCAAGAAGTATTCGGATGGATGGAGACACCATGTATTGCAGGAGGACGAGTTCCACTGCTTATGCATTTGCTATCGCCGGCTAACCGTCCGGTACAGGTGACCCGTGACCTGGCTAGTTTTTGGCGTACTACGTATTTTGAAATAAAAAAAGACCTCAAAGGTCGATATCCAAAGCATTATTGGCCCGATGATCCGTTACAGGCACTTCCGACTAGTCGGGTGCGCCCGCGACAATAACTAGCAAAAAAGAACCGTCAGCGCGACGGTTCTTTTTTTTGGTTCCCTATGAGTAATAAGGTGAGATCATGATATACACAATGACGCCGGTAAGGCTGACATACAGCCAAAGCGGCATCGTCCAGCGTGCGATCTTACGGTGTTTGTCCACCTGCATATTCAGACCGCGTGTTACCGAAATAAGTGCCAGTGGAACGATAACAGCGGACAGAACGATGTGTGTGATAAGAACGAAATAGTAGATCGGTCGTAGAATTCCTTCTCCGCCATAGTGTGTAGATGGCGCCAGTGCGTGGTATGTCACATACGAAAGCAGAAACAGGGCTGTTGTTGTGAAAGCCGCAAAAATATAACGGCGGTGGCGCTGAATGTTTTTTTGCTTAATGGAATAAAGAGCAGCCACCAGGAAAATAAATGTGAAGCTGTTCATGACAGCGTTGAAAAACGGCAGAAACGTTAGATTAACGTTGCCAAGGCCGTTGTATTTCGGCATGAAGTATAGAACAGCGACAAGTAAGTTAATAACAATTGTGAGACCCACAATAATCGGGGTATAATTGCGCTGCTTCACCTGCTGATTCATTATTAAAATCACTCCTTGATCTTTCTTTAGTTTTAGCGTAGCCAATCGTCGACAAAAACAACGATTCACGTGTCTTATTGTAGCGCTTTTTTTGTACATACACAGTAAGAAAAATGCAACATAATTGTGAATTAAGCAGATTTGTCCCATATGAGTATACAAGCATGTGAAAACAATCTCAACTAGTTGTTTACTATCTATTTCTACATTATAGTGCTCAGTTTTCATAGTCCTTTTTCTGGCTTAAAAGAGCACGTGTGGAGAATCTGAGAAAGTTTCGTGTTTTAATTGTGACGAATTGATGAATAATAGTGAAACGAACAAGCGGAGTACGACTATCTCTGATATTATAAAAGCGCTATTAAATGTTCTACATCATCTTAGGGTGGATGCGTAAGAGAGGAGATGAAAAAAGGTGAGCAAACAAAAGCTGCTGCGTCGGTCTGGGTTTTTCATCATGGCAGCTTTGGCAATGGTCCTTTTATCTGGATGCGAGCAGTACATCGTGTTAGATCCAAAAGGTCCCGTTGCTGAAGTGGAATACCGAATGATTGTGATTTCCACAATTCTGTGTGCAATCGTCGTGATTCCGGTTCTGGCTATCTTCGCGTATGTCGTATATCGATTCCGCGATAAGCCAGGCAACAATGCACCTTATACCCCACATTGGGACGAGAGTAAGGTGCTTGAGATCATCTGGTGGGGGGTACCAATTCTTATTATCGGTATCCTGGGTTATTTCACAGCACGTGATACATTCGCTCTGGCGAACCCGCCAAAAACTGAAGAGCCACCGATGGTAATTCAGGTTTCATCTATGGACTGGAAATGGGTGTTCCATTATCCGGACCAAAACATCGCTACGGTAAATGAAGTACACATTCCAGTTGGAAAACGGGTTGAGTTCCAGGTAACAGCAGATAATGCACCGATGAACTCTTTCTGGATTCCGCAAATTGTAGGTCAGACGTATACAATGCCAGGTATGGCAATGAAGCTGGGCGCACAAGCTGATCATCCGGGTCAATACTTCGGTTCAGGCGCTAACTTCACAGGTAAAGGATTTGCACACATGCAGTTCAAAGCAATTGCAGAAGAACCTGCTAAGTTTGAACAATGGGTTACCAATGTAAAACAAACAAAGCCGGCTTTGACTCGTGCAGAGTATGAAAAGCTTTATAGTGTACCAGGTCTTGTAGATAAACAAGAGTACTCTTCATATCCGAAAGGAATTTTTGAAGAGCGCGTTATGGAAAACGGTGGAGACAACCACACTGGCCACTTCGAACATAAAGAGGCTGCAAAAGGTGAAATGTCTAAAGAAAGTATGAATAAATAACGCGAAAGGAAGGAGGAAATCCATATGTTAGAAAACATCAACACTTTCGCATCTAAGTTTTTTGTTACGGGCGACCCGATGATCTATGGTGCGGATGTTTCGATTGTATTAGCCACGGTTGGTATTCTTTTTGTTCTGACATATTTCAAAAAATGGGGTTATCTGTGGCGTGAATGGATTACAACAGTTGACCATAAGAAAATCGGTTCAATGTATTTCATCGCTTCGCTGCTTATGTTGTTCCGTGGCGGTGTTGATGCCCTGTTAATGCGTGTTCAGCTAGCAGCACCAGATCTGAAGTTCCTGCATTCTGAGCACTATAATGAGATTTTTACTACGCACGGTACGATTATGATCCTGTTCATGGCGATGCCATTCATGTTCGCCCTGTTCAACTGGGTTGTACCGTTGCAAATTGGTGCGCGTGACGTTGCATTCCCGTTCCTGAACTCCGTAAGTTTCTGGTTGTTCTTCTTCGGTGCAATGTTGTTCAACCTTTCGTTCGTAATCGGTGGTTCTCCGGATGCTGGATGGCTGAGCTATCCGCCGCTTTCGGAAAATGCATTTAGTCATGGACCGGGTCAGAACTTCTACATCTGGGGTGTTCAGATTTCCGGTATCGGTTCCTTGGCGACAGGGATTAACTTCCTTGTAACGATCCTTAAAATGCGTGCTCCGGGCATGAAATTGATGAAGATGCCAATGTTCACCTGGTCTGTTCTGGCTAGCTGCATTATCATTGTCTTCGCTTTCCCGGTGCTGACAGTTACTCTTGCACTGCTGTTCGTAGACCGCTTCTTTGACGCTCACTTCTTTACAATTGACGGTGGCGGTAATCCAATGATGTATGTCAACTTGATCTGGATGTGGGGTCACCCTGAGGTATACATCGTAGTTCTACCAGCCTTCGGTATTTTGTCGGAAGTAGTAAGTACGTTCTCGAAGAAATCGATCTTCGGATACAAATCCATGGTATTCGCCATGATGGTTATCAGTGTTGTTTCTTACTTCACCTGGGTTCACCACTTCTTTACGATGGGTGCAGGTGCTGACGTTAACACATTCTTCGCGATCTCAACAATGGCGATCGGTATTCCGACAGGGGTTAAAGTATTTAACTGGCTGTTTACGATGTACCGCGGCCGTATTGAAGTGTCTCAGCCGATGCTCTGGCTGCTGGGCTTCATTCCATGCTTTGTAGTCGGTGGTGCGACAGGGGTTATGCTTGCCGTTGCTCCAGCTGACTATCAATATCACAACAGTTACTTCCTGGTTGCTCACTTCCACCAGACATTGATCGGGGGTACAGTATTCCCGTATCTGGCAGGTCTGTACTACTGGTGGCCGAAAATTTTTGGCTTCAAGTTAAACGACCGTCTTGGTAAATGGGCATTCTGGATGTGGAACATTGGTTTCTACGTGTGCTTCATGCCGCAATATGCTCTTGGTTTCATGGGTATGACTCGTCGTCTGTACACATACGGCTGGGACATGGGTTGGGCTCCGCTTAACATGGTGTCTACCGTTGGTGCGTTCCTGATGGGTATCGGCTTCCTGTTCCAGGGCTGGCAGATCGTTCATGGTATTCTGTATGCAGAGCGCAGCAAGGCTACAGACTCTTGGGGCACAGGTCGCTCTCTTGAGTGGTCAATCCCGTCTCCACCACCTGTATACAACTTCGCGGTTGTACCACAGGTTAAAGGTTTTGACGACTGGTATCTGACGAAAGAAGAAATGAATAAACCAGGTTACAAAGCAGAAAAACCGCAGTTTGAAGCGATTCATATGCCGAAGAACTCTGGTATCCCATTCGTAATGGGTGCATGCTGGTTCCTTGCAGGTTTCGGCCTGACAATGGAAACGACATTCTCTTGGATGATCGTTCCAGGTGTAATTGGTCTTATTGGTGTAGGACTGTGTATGTTTGCTCGTTCTTTTAGCTATGACACGGATTATTATATCCCTGTTGACGAAGTTAAACGCACCGAGGCTTCATTGGGGAGGGTTGTATAATGGCACAAGCAGCTGCCCATCATCATGATGATCACCATCATGATCATACAGAACACGAGACATCGCTTAAGATGCTCGGGTTCTGGATCTTCCTGATCACGGACTGTATTCTCTTCGGTACATTGTTTGCGACCTTCGTTGTTCTTCGTACACATACGGATGGCGGTCCGACTGGTAAGGAACTATTCGAGATTCCTATATTTGTTGCTGAAACGTTTATCCTTTTGACAAGTAGTTTCACAAGTGGTCTGGCCGTACTGGCGATGAATAAGGGCAACCGTAGTGCTCTTATTGGCTGGCTTGTCATTACAGCGTTGCTTGGTCTAGCGTTCGTTGGTCTTGAGGTTAATGAGTTTATTGCACTTGCGCATGAAGGTGCAACAATCAGCCGTAGTGCATTCTTATCTGCGTTCTTCTCGCTCGTAGGTACACACGGTTTGCACGTTAGTCTCGGTCTTTTCTGGATGACAGGTCTGATCTTCCAGCTTATGCGCCGTGGTATTACAGGTGTAACGAAGCGTAAGATTATGATCATTAGCCTGTACTGGCACTTCCTTGACGCAGTGTGGATCTTCCTGTTCACTGTTGTTTACTTGATGGGGGTGATGTAAGATGTCGGCACATGAACATCAACACCATGAAGAACATGGTTCTGTAAAGTCTTATATTATTGGGTTTATTCTGTCGATCATTCTTAGTATCATTCCGATCATGATCGTCGTGAAACACATGCTTAGCCCGGTTGCTACCATTGCATCCATCCTTGTGATGGCTGTACTTCAGTTCCTGATTCAGTTGTTCTTCTTTATGCATATTCGTGAAGGAGAGCGTCCGCGTTATAACGTCATGGCACTCATTCTTGGAATGGTGTTTGTTGTTACGATCGTAGGCGGTGCTATCTGGATTATGGCTTTCAACTCTCAGGTACAATCATAGGCGTTGAAGTAGTAGGGGTCTCTGTGCTGCATTGCGGCACAGAGACTTTTTAGTATAAAGTAGTAGTATAAAGTAGATGGAGCTGATGTGGATGGATAGTATTACAAAAGCCGAACCGCTGCATATTCAGGCATATCAAGTCATAAAAGGTTTGATTCTGCGAAGAGAATATGGACCTGGTGAGCGCATGGTAGAAGCTAGGCTAGCAGAACGTCTGGGGATTAGTCGAGGGCCGGTTCGAGAAGCATTTCGGATGCTTATTCAAGATGGATTACTTGTACAGGGAGAAGGCGCTGTATATGTGTATCGACCAACGGTTAGTGACATTGTAGAAGTGTTTCAATGTCGTGAAAGCCTTGAGGGGCTTGCTGCACGTCTTGCGGCAGCATTTCTTACGATTGAAGATAGACGTGAGCTTACCAATACAATCGGAAAAATGCGAATCGCTATTGAGGGTAATAGACCGGATGAGGCAAGCGTCTGGGATCAGTCGTTTCATGATATTATTACGCGTGCATCAGGCAATCGCCAGCTCATTGATCTGCTTACAGGCATTAAGGAAAAAGCCATCTATATGCGCAGTGTCATTCTTGAAAATCGATGTGATCTGTTTGTAACAGCGATCTCCGACCATGAAAGAATCGTACATGCATTGGAGAGGAAGAATGGAGAGGAAGCAGAGCAAGAAATGCAGACACATATTCGTCGTACGATAAAAAGATTCTTAGAACTTGTTAATGAAAACGCTTAACGTATGTTTTCAGTTGACAGAAAACTATAAAAAGTGATATTTTTTAAAAAATGATATAAAAGGGGACTAGAGAGATGATTTCGAAAAAATGGATGAGTATAGCGGCAACAGCAGCCCTTTCATTAGGGTTGTTGTCAGGATGTGGGGGCGGTGCCTCGCAGAGTACAGGAGGAAGTGATAAATCTTCTGGAGAGCAGACTGCTAAAATCGGGGTTATTTCTTTTCTTACAGGAAGCGGCTCCGCTTATGGGGAAGCAATCACGAATGGCCTGAAACTGGCACAGGACGAGCTGAATCAGGAAAACAAGGGAAAGCTTAAAGTCGACCTTGTGATTGAAGATTCAGCTGGTAAAAAAGATCAGGCCATCACTGCGGCAAACAAACTGATTAATAATGATAATGTAGTTGGCATTATTGGACCTACACTGAGTGGTGAGATGTTTGCAGCTGCACCGATCGCGAATTCGAATGGTGTGCCAATCATGGGAACATCGACAACAGCGGAAGGGATTACGGATAGTGGAGACTATGTATTCCGTAATGCTCTGCCTGAGTCCATTGCCATTCCAGAGGCAGTCAAAAAAGTTGTGGAGAAAGAAAAAATTAAAAAAGTTGCTCTTATGTATTCCAGCAACAATGATTTCTGTGTATCAGGCTACAAGACAATGGAGAAGACAGCAAAAGAGCTTGGACTTGAAATTGTGGATACGAAAACATTTGCAGACGGTGATACCGACTACAGTGCACAACTGACAGCTATTGCATCGAAAAAGCCGGATGCAGTGCTTGTATCTTCCCTGTATAAAGAAGGCGGACTTATTCTTTCTAAAGCAAGAGAGATGGGGCTGAATGTTCCATTTATCGGTGGTAATGGCTTTAACTCACCGCAGCTAGTAAAACAGGCAGGTGCGGCAGCTGACAATGCATACGTGGGCAGCCCATGGTATCCAGGTGGTTCGCCGAAGGCTGATGAGTTTGTAAAGAAATATGAGCAAAAGTACGGCAAGAAGCCGGATCAGTTCGCAGCTCAGGCATATGATGCTCTGTATATTATGACGACATCTCTTAAAAACTCTGGCAAAGCAGATGACCGTGAAGCATTGAAAGAAGCATTGAAAGGTCTGAAAAACTTTGAAGGTGTAACAGGTAAGTTCCAGTTCGACGAAAAGCGTAACCCGGTGATGGAAGTTAAAGTCCTTCACGTTGAAAAGGGAGAATTTAAGCTAGTGAAATAAAGGGGATTGTTCGTATGCTGACACAACAGCTTATTAACGGATTAACCCTCGGAAGTACGTATGCCCTAGTTGCACTAGGGTATACGTTAATTTTCGGGGTATTAGAGATTATTAATATGGCACATGGCGAGATCTTCATGTTCGGTGCATTCGTCGGATTGATGACGGTGCTGTACTATAAGGGTTCACTTCTTACGGCGATCATCGCTGCAATTATTGCTACAATGTTAATTGGACTTCTAATGGAATGGATTGCACTGCGCCCATTACGCAGACAGAAGGGTGCATCGCATCTGGCATCTTTGATTAGCACAATTGGGGTTTCTATTTTTCTCGAAAATTTAGCTCACAAGTTGTTTGGACCAGAGACGCAGCCTTTTCCCATTCCGTTTACAAATGTAACGTATGAATTGGGTTCGGTTCGCATTTCCCTGGTCCAAATTATTATTTTCACCATTGCAGTTGCGGTGATGATCGCACTTCAAGTATGGCTAGGTAAAACACGATATGGACGGGCCTTACGTGCTACAGCAGAAAACATCGAGACAGCAGCCATTCTTGGGGTAAACACGCGAAGAATTATTTTGCTTACCGTGCTATTAGCCTCTGCATTAGGCGGTCTGGCAGGTGTTCTTGTCGGGATGGGCTTTAATGCTGTTACTCCGACGATGGGTGTCTCTGTAGGTCTCAAAGGTCTTGCGATTATTATTCTAGGTGGAATGGGAAGTGTACCAGGTGCAATGGTAGGCGGCCTCGTTCTTGGTGTAACGGAAGTACTGGCGGTTGTATACGGAGATTCCGCATATCGAGATGCGGTCGCATTCGGTATGATTATCGTAATTCTGCTTCTTAGACCACAAGGTATCTTCGGCTCCAAGCAGCCAGTTAGGCGGTGATTGCAGTGCATGACTTGTTAAATCCATACGTACTGCAAATTGGTATTTTTATTTTGGTTAACTGTATGCTGGCAATGAGTATGTATTTGCCGCTTTCAACGGGACAGCTCTCACTTGGAGCGGCTGGGTTCATGAGTATTGGGGCCTATTCATCGGCGTTGCTGACACTTAAACTTCAATTGCCCATGCCTGTGGGAATCATAGCAGGTGGATTGCTTGCAGGTGTTGCCGGTCTTGCGATCGGGATTCCGGCCCTGCGATTGAGTGGGGTATACCTGGCGATTTGTACGCTTGGCTTTGGTGAGATGGTACGGGTTGTATTAAATAATATGGAGATTACGAATGGTGCACTTGGTTTAAATGGAATTCCTCAGCTTGGACAATCACTTGTAAAAATTCTTCGAGATATGGGGATTCAAGCTAGAGCACTGGGTTTAAGCGTACCGCAGTTTTCCTCTCTTCTGACCATTATCGTACTGTTTATTTTGCTCGTTTTGTTGGTTTTATTCATATATCGTCAAGGAAAGTCACGTGTAGGACGGGCATATGAGGCGATTCTTGGTGATGAAAGTGCCGCACAGGCGATGGGCATCAATGTGACCTATTACAAGGTGCTTGCATTTGTACAGGGGGCTATAATTGCTGGTATGGCCGGTGCACTATCTGCACATGTAACGTTCTTCATTAGCCCAGCAGATTTTAACTATCATAAAGCGGTTGAGGTGTTAATCTTTGCGGTACTTGGCGGAAGTGGCGTCATCTGGGGGCCGTTGCTTGGTGCCACACTACTAACATTGCTGCCAGAAGCACTTCGTTTTGCGAGTGAATATCGGATGATGATTTATGGGGCGCTCCTCGTCTTTATGATGGCATTCCGTCCGCAGGGAATTCTCGATGCTTCTACATGGCGTAGGTTGACTGCATGGCGGACGCGTAAACAAAAATCAGTTAATAAGGAAGGAGTGTCGTCATGAGTTTGAAACTTGAGAACGTAAGCAAGGTTTTCGGCGGGTTGGCGGCGCTGACAGAAGTAAGTTTTGAAGTGGAAAGAGGAGAAATTTTCGGTTTGATCGGTCCGAATGGGGCAGGGAAAACGACGTTGTTTAATGTGATTACCGCGATTTTTCCACCAACTTCAGGTACTGTATCATTTGAGGGTAAGGCAATTAGCGGTATGAAGCCGCATCAAATATCAGAACTTGGCATTACACGAACTTTTCAGAATATTAAATTGTTTGACCATATCTCTGCATTAGAGAATGTAATGGTCGGTGCACATAGTCGGACGAAGGCGGGTGTGCTCGGCAGCGTATTCCGTACCCGTTCGCAGAAGGAAGAAGAACACCGTACGAGAGCCAGAGCGGAAGAACTGCTTGATATTGTAGGATTGAATGGATACGGAGATACAATCGCGGAAAATCTGGCATACGGTCAGCAGCGTCGTCTCGAAATCGCTCGGGCGTTAGCGACTGAGCCAAAGCTAATTTTGCTTGATGAGCCAGCAGCGGGCATGAATGAAAGTGAAACAGATGATTTGTTTCACCTGATCAAACGCATTCAGTCAATGGACGTAACGGTTGTACTGATCGAGCATGACATGAAGCTGGTCATGAACATTTGTGATCATCTGGCGGTTATTAACTTTGGGAAGAAAATCGCGGGTGGAAAGCCGGAAGATGTTCAGAATAACCCGGAAGTAATTGAAGCGTATCTAGGTAAGGAAGAGGATGAATAAGCATGTTAAAACTGACTGGGGTTGAAACATATTACGGCAACATTCAGGCACTGAAAGGCATTGATATTGAAGTAACGCAAGGAGAAGTCGTGACAATGCTCGGGGCGAACGGTGCGGGTAAGACGACGACCATGAAAACAATTGCGGGTGTGCTGAAGCCAAAAGCAGGCCGGATTGAATTCATGGGCGAAGACATTACTGGGATGCGCCCTGATCAGCTTGTACAGCGTGGCATCTCCCTTGTTCCAGAAGGCCGGGCGATCTTGTCTAAGATGACCGTGCTAGAAAATCTGGAGATGGGGGCGTTTCAGCGCCGTGATCATGAGGTTAAGCAAGATATCGAGAAGGTGATGGATCGTTTCCCGATTTTGCGTGAGCGTGTATCCCAGCTCGGTGGAACATTGTCCGGGGGTCAGCAGCAGATGCTAGCGATTGCCCGGGCACTCATGTCTCGGCCGAAGCTGCTTTTGCTGGATGAGCCTTCTATGGGACTTGCGCCACTTATTATCGCAGATATCTTCCGGATTATCCGCGAGATTAATGAGGAAGGAACAACCGTGCTTCTTGTTGAGCAGAATGTACGCCAGGCTTTGAAAGTAGCCCATAAAGGATATGTGCTGGAAACAGGCAGACTGGTTGCATCTGGTTCTTCGGAAGACCTTCTGAATGATCCGAAAGTAAAAGAAGCTTATCTTGGTGTGAAATAAGAAAAAGCAGAGGGGCAGCTAGCTCCTCTGCTTTTTTGCTGTTTTATCCAATCATAACTCGCTCGCCTGGATAACGGATGCGTGATTGTTGCTTATTTTTGAAAACGAACAGGAGAACCGGCACGCCAATCCGCCCCATGAACATAAGTAGAACAATGATACACTGGCTAACCGTGGAAAGATTACTTGTAATCCCGAGTGAAAGCCCTGTAGTTCCGAATGCTGAGCATACTTCAAAAAGTACTTCCATCACAGAAAAGCGATCATGCTCAAGGATGAGCAGAATAATAATGCTGGTGCATACGGTAATGGAGGAGACGGTAAAAACAACGAAGCTTTTGATAATGTCTGTCTGATACAAGGAACGTCCAAATAATTGGACTTCTTGACGACCACGTGCATATGCAATAACAGTAAATATCATAATCGCAAGCGTCGTAGTACGAATGCCGCCTCCTACGCTAGAAGGACTTGCCCCAATAAACATAAAAATGCTCATCAGGAACTGTGTAGGCGTACTAAAATCTGTCATGTTCATCGTTACAAGACCACAGCTTCGGGTTGTAACAGAATTGAATAATGCATAAAATACTTTTTCATGCCAGCTCATACCGATAAAGGCCTGGTTATTTTCGATTGCAAGTATGCTAATAAAGCCAACTACAATCAAAAAGAAAAAGGTAAGCGTCGTAAGCTTTGTGTACAACGAAAAGCGAAATGGACGACATTTTTTAACAAAGTATTCATACGCTTCAACAAGTACGGGAAAGCCGATTGCACCAAGCATGATGAGCAGCATTGTAATACCTTGTACGAAATAATCGTGTGAGAATCCAAGCATAGAATTTCCGAAAATATCAATCCCAGCATTCGTATACGAGGAGACACAATGAAAGAGTGCATAATAAAACGCCTCGTACCACGTAGCATAATAACCGGCTCCCCAGAAGTAAAATCCGAGAGTAACCGTTCCAATCGCTTCAAAAAAAATCGCCATGCCGATTACAAGCTTCATCAACTGGACAAGCCCAGATAGATTATTCCGGTTCTGATCCGTCATGATGAGCATGCGATACGAGAGTCCGATATTTTTCCCCAGTAGAATCCAGAGAAATGTCCCCAGCGTCATAATGCCAATCCCGCCGACCTGACAGGCGAAAATCAGAACAAACGTGCCAAATACACTAAATGTATCGACAGGATTGACCGTAACAAGTCCCGTTACGCTTACAGCACTTGTCGCAATGAACAACGCATCTATAAATGAAAGTGTAACTCCTTCTTTTAGACTAAGAGGGAGCATCAGCAGGATGACGGATAGGAACGTTGCTAGAAAATAAGCGCCCACAAGAAGCTGCTGGGCTGAAAAACGGTTGGATAGTTTTTGCATGCTGCCAGTCCTTTCTTTTTCATACAACTTCCATTTTGAACAAAGTACAGCCCATACGTCAAGGTTTCATATTTTGGCTTCTCTATTTGAAAGTTTCAATAACATATCGACTATTAAAGCATATATATTATAGATCTAAAGATTCGTTTACTGAATTTAATTTAAAATGATGTGATTCTTTAATAATGGGTTTCTTTGACCATGCCGATATTTTATGTAGATCTTATTTTCTATTACATTTTAAAGGGAGGAAAAGATGAGTACTACTATAAAAAAAGTGCTAGTTGCTACGTTTCTAGTAGCTAGCATCATGTTTTACCATTTTCCGAATTCTGTTGTTTTTGCTGCTACAGAAACAGCGGCAAATTTAACCGAGCTGGAAAGCAAGTTGAGTACGGCTATGCACAGCCGTGTTGCCACATATAGTATTACGTATACGGGAGGGGCGCTGACACAAAGTAACGTGAAAGCAATCATTGACAGTATAAATAGTCAGGATGATTATCTTTACTTTACAACCAAACAGTATCAATACTCTCTCGCCATAAGTGGAAATACCTCAAATTTAAATTTCACTTTCTCTTATTGGGAAAATCTTGCGCAGACTAATACAGTGGATCAAGTTGTAACAGAAACGCTTGCGCAAATCATTACCCCTGATATGAATGACTACCAAAAAGAAAAAGCAATTCATGATTGGATCGTAAAGCGTATCTCTTATGACACAAGTATGGTACAGCATTCTGCCTATGCAGGTGTTGTGGCACCGTATAAGACGGTATGTCAGGGGTATGCTCTGCTTGCTTATAAAATGCTCAATCAAGTAGGCATCGAAACAAAAATTCTTGAAGGAACAGCTGGAGGGCAGGCACATGCATGGGTAGCACTAAAACTGGATGGAGCCTGGTACCATCTGGACCCGACGTGGGATGATCCGGTTCCAGACGTTGCGGGGAGAGTGAAATATGATTATTACAATCTTACAGACTCACAAATCAAAGTAAATCATTCGTGGACTAAGACATATCCTGCGGCTGTCACGATGTTTGATGAAGTTCTGGCACAGAAGAAGATAAGTGACCCTACTCGAGTAGCTGATTATGAAGCGATTGAGCAAGCACTTGGACTTCAGTATCTGAAGTCAGAAAATACAGCATCAAATCGTACCGAACTGGCCGCCCAAATTCAAAGCATGATCGTAAACAAGGAAAGCTCTAAGACATTCCGATATACAAGTGGTTCAACATTTGTAGCTGACCTAAGTGCGGTGGTAACCGGCTTAAACAATATTACTTCCTATGGGTATACAAAATCTGATTTTGCTCGGACAACAGATAAGGGAGATGTGCTTGTCACTGTTACGCTAACATATAATACTCCAACGCCTGTTGAGTCTGTAAATTTGTCCACTAATTCGCTCTCCTTAAAAGTTGGAGGACCGACTGCTGCGGTAACAGCCACAGTGGCACCAAGCAATGCAAGCAATAAAAATGTTATCTGGACAACAAGTGATGCGAGTGTGGCAACAGTGGCACAAGGAGTAGTCAAGGCAGTAGGCGGTGGCAAAGCGACCATTACTGCTACTACGGTAGATGGAAACAAACAGGCTGCCATTGATGTAACAGTTACAGCACCTGTAACTGGAGTCACCATAGATCCCAAAACGCTTATCTTGAAAGTAGGGGAAGAAGATCGTACGTTACAGGCCACCGTTGCTCCTGTAAGTGCGACAAATAAAGCAGTAACCTGGATCAGCAGCAATCCAGCAGTGGCGACAGTAGATGAGAATGGTAAAGTTCATGCTGTAAAACCAGGAGCAGCAACTATTACGGTAAAGACTGTAGATGGTCTAAAAACTGCATCGTGCACAGTAACTGTACCAGTAGTAGGAACTACAATGAAGCTGCCAGAAACTCTGACAGTCAAAATGAAAACAACGTCTACATTAACCCCAGTCTTTACGCCAGTGAATACAACGAACAAAGCTGTAACATGGGTTAGTAGCAATCCAGAAATCGCAACAGTCAGCGAGAAAGGTGTCATTACACCAAAAACACCAGGTAGTACGACCATTACAGCGACAGCGGTAGATGGTGGATTTACAGCAAGTACGAATGTGACAGTTATCTGGGCAGTTACCGGAATAAAGCTGGATAAAACAGCTCTTAGCCTGAAGGTAGGAGAAGAGGATGTAGCCCTTACGGCGACCATTACTCCGGAAAATGCGACAAATCAAGCGATAACGTGGACCAGCAGCAATCCGGCAATCGCGACAGTAGATGAGAATGGTAAAGTTCATGCTATAAAGCCAGGAACAGTAGTCATTACGGCAAAAACAGTAGAAGGTTTAAAAGTAGCATCGTGCAGAGTAACTGTACCAGTAGTAGGAACTACAATGAAGCTGCCAGAGGCCCTGACAGTCAAAATGAAAACAACGTCTACATTAACCCCAGTCTTTACGCCAGTGAATACAACGAATAAAGCTGTAACATGGGTTAGTAGCAATCCAGAAATCGCAACAGTCAGCGAGAAAGGTGTCATTACACCAAAAACACCAGGTAGTACGACCATTACAGCGACAGCGGTAGATGGTGGATTTACAGCAAGTACAAATGTAACAGTGATCTGGGCGGTTACCGGAATAAAGCTGGATAAAACAGCTCTTAGCCTGAAGGTAGGAGAAGAGGATGCAGCCCTTACGGCGACCATTACTCCGGAAAATGCGACAAATCAAGCGATAACGTGGACCAGCAGCAATCCGAAAATCGCGACAGTAGATGAGAATGGTAAAGTTCATGCTGTAGGATCCGGCACGGCAATTATCACGGCTAAAACGGTAGAAGGTGGAAAAGTAGCAACTTGTCGGGTAAGTTCTTCTGTTCCTGTTGCAGGCATTAGCCTAGGGGAGCGTGCAACCGCCAAGATTGGAACAGCTCTAAAATTAACACCAGTATTTACACCCATTGCTCCAACTAATAAAAATATAGTATGGACTAGTAGCGACCCTGCTGTTGCAGTTGTAAGTACCTCTGGTATCATCACACCGAAATCTACTGGAACTGCTACTATTACAGTAAAAACCGTAGACGGGAATTTCACAGCAAGTACAGAAGTTACGGTTATTCAGGGCGTGACAAGTGTGACATTGAACCAGACGACATTGACGATGACTGTCGGTGACGCTGCAGTACAGCTGCTTCCGACGGTAAATCCTATTACAGCCACAAATCAATCTGTTACGTGGGTAAGCAGCAACCCGTCTGTCGTAACGGTAGATGAGAATGGAACGATACAGGCAGTTTCAGCAGGAACGGCAACAATCACTGTAAAAACTGTTGACGGAAATAAGACAGCAATTTGTAGAGTCACAGTGAAAAAAGCATAAGGTGTATGAAAAAGAGAGAGGCAACCAAAAACAGGCTGCCTCCTTCTTTTTTTACTATACAGTCGTGGCCCAAAAATCTCCCATATTGGTTGTCTGAATGGCATGTAGGAACTTCTGTCGGAGATCCGGGTACTGGCTGCTCAGGCTATCAATTAATTGCTTTATTTCTTCCCGTTTTGTCTTTTTATTAGCCGGGCATGGATTCGTAACAATCGGAATGTTGCGGGTTGCGATAAAGCGCTCAATCGTATCTTCTTCAATGCCAACAAGCGGTCGGATAAGTGTAATATCTGCGCGGTCAAGATATGTTTTCGGATGGAAGGATCCCATCTTCCCATTGAAGAATAGATTCATAAAAAATGTCTCCATTGCATCATCAAGATGATGACCGAGCGCGGCCTTATTACAGCCTAGTTCTTTTGCGTATTCATATAGCGTGCCGCGCCGCATATTGGCGCAGAGGGAACACGGATTTTTCTCTTGACGGATATCGAATACGACTTTGCCGATCTCTGTTTCTTTCACATGAAGCGTGTGACCAAGCTTCCCCACGAACTCGACAAGCGGAGATATGTTCATTCCAGCAAACCCGAGAGAAAGGCTAATGGGTACAATTTCAAACCGGACCGAAAGCTGGCGCTGAAGAGCTGTAAGTACATATAGTAGTGTCGAGCTGTCTTTGCCGCCGGAGACACCAACAGCGATACGGTCACCATCTTCAATCATATGATAAGCCTGTACAATCCGCTGTGCCGGACGGACAAGTCTTTTTCGTTCCGTGTTGGAAAGCGTAAATTCCATGTGATAGCTCCTTTAGGGGTACATTTTTGGTTCCAGTCTCCATTATAAAGGGACAAGGTTAAGAGAAGAAAGGAATTGGGTAATTATCAGAAAATAGTTACAAAATTGTTGTCATATGCCATACTGTATATAAATTACAAAAGGAGGATGAGTTATGTTTAAGAAGTTTCTTTCCAAGATCGGCATTGGTGGTGCTTCTGTCAACCTGGTGCTGTACCATGATACCGTACGAATGGGCGATACGATAACGGGAGAACTCATCGTACAGGGCGGGGATGTCGAGCAGCGGATGAACGGTATTACCGTAGAACTTCATGTGAAGTCGCGTTATGTATACAATGATACGACAACGAGTGTAGACAAATGTGTGGCAACGGTACAAGCAGCTACTCCTTTTACGCTTGGCGTGAAAGAAACGAAAACATTTCCGTTTGAGTGCCAGATACCAAAATTCATCGCCATGAGCTCAATTACGACACGGTACTATTTCAAAACAAACCTGGATATTGAATCAGCGCTTGATTCCAACGATCGTGATTTTCTCACCATTCTTCCATCTGGCCTGATGCGAAACTTCGTGGAAGGACTTGATCTTCTCGGATGCAAAGTAAGGGGCGAAGCATTTACCGGCAGTGTTCAGATTTTAGACTTGCGTACGACGCATTGGTTGGTGGGTAAGCTGGATGAACTGGTTTTTCAATTTGATCCTGCAGCAAGCAATCAGGTTATGACAGGGCATTTTGAGATTGATAAGAAAACATCTGGCTTATACGGTAAAATGATGGATAAGCTTGATCTTGATGAAGTAAAAGGCTACTATTCCTTTAATGCGATACAGTTAGAAACACCAGGGAAAGCGGCAGATACGATTCAAAAATTTGTGGAGAATCACTACAGCCGCCTGCTGGGATAAACATGCTATAATCATCGTGCAATCATATAATAGAGGGGTGATACGATGATTTTGAATGAGAAAATTAAAGCATCAGAAGTGGAGCTGGCTGGCCTGAACGGAGAAGAGCTGGGAATCATGTCCACGAAAGAAGCACTAAAGCTGGCCAAGGAAGCAGGAGTCGATCTCGTTTGCCTATCGCTTGCATCCAGTCCGCCACCATGTCAGTTGATGGAGCGTCAGGACGCACAGCAGAAGAAGGCAAAAGAAAAACAGGCCCAGCGCAAACAGGAAAAGGGCCCGAAGATTAAAGAGATTCGCTTCAATGCTGATATTGAACAGCATGATTACGATACAAAAAAACGTCAGGCTGAGAAAATCATTCGTAGTGGTGACTGGGTACAGCTCAATGTGAAGCTGCAGCGCAAGGAGACGGAAGCCGCTCGCAAGCTTGTTTCGGAATTAGCAGCTGATCTTGCGGAATGTGCTCAGCAGGAAAAAGGCGTACAGGTAAGCGGCAAGCAGGTAAGTCTCACACTGCGTCCGCGCTAAATATTTTTTATAAGCTCGCGTATGCGGGCTTTCTTCTTTTTCTCCCTCCTTATGCTTAATGAAATTGGAGTAATGTTCGTTCTATACATAAAAAGTCGAATATTATATTGTGTTATTACTAATAATGTTCGTGTATAATGTACTTATAAAGATGAAATAGAGGGAGGATACTATGTATCAGTCTAAAAAGGTAATGTTGCTTGGATCAGGGGAATTGGGCAAAGAGGTCATGATTGAAGCGCAAAGGCTTGGAGTCGAAACGATTGCGGTTGATCGATACGCCGATGCTCCGGCTATGCAAGTCGCTCATCGCAGCTATGTCATTGATATGCTGAATCCACAGGAGATTCGTCAAATCGTTGAAGCAGAAAAGCCAGATTTGATTGTTCCGGAAATCGAGGCGATTGCTACATCGGAGCTAGTTAAACTAGAAGAAGAAGGATATCATGTCATTCCAACAGCACGAGCTACCAAGCTAACTATGGATCGTGAAGGGATTCGACGACTGGCTGCCGAAACATTACAGCTTCCTACCGCACGTTATCAATTTGCTGATACATATGAAGAATTCCAGCAGGCAGTTCAGGCCATGGGATTTCCGTGTGTCGTGAAGCCTATTATGAGTTCATCTGGCAAAGGTCAAAGTATTTGCCGTAGTGAAGCAGATCTGGAGAATTGCTGGCACGTAGCCCAAGAAGGAGGGCGGACGAAAAACGGAAAAGTAATTGTGGAAGAATTTATCCGTTTTGAATCAGAAATTACGCTGCTTACCGTCCGAACTGTAAATGGAACATTATTCTGTCCTCCGATTGGTCATATTCAACAGGATGGGGATTACATTGAGTCATGGCAGCCCCATAACATGACAGAAGAGCAGATCACAAAGGCGAAAGAAATTGCAAAAACCATTACGGATGAGCTTGGTGGATACGGCGTGTTCGGTGTCGAGCTTTTCCTTGCAAAAGATCAAGTGTATTTTAGCGAAGTTTCCCCTCGTCCACATGACACGGGCTTAGTAACTCTGGTTACTCAAAATCTTTCTGAATTTGCGCTGCATGTTCGAGCGATTTTAGGCTTTCCGATTCCTGAGATTACATTAAACACACCGGGAGCAAGCCGCCCATTTAAGGCACAAGAAGAACTGGATGACTATCAGATCGAGGGAGTCGAGCAGGCGTTAGCCATCCCAAATACGCAAATTCGAATCTTTGGCAAACCAATTACAAAAGTCGGTCGTCGTATTGCCGTCACACTTTCTTCTTCTACTACAGTGGAGGAAGCAAGAAGACAAGCCAAACAGGCACTGGATCAGTTAGTGCTTCGAAAATCGTAATCGCATGTTTTTTTATAAGCCCGCATATGCGGGCTTTACTTTTTGGATGGATATGGTATTGTTTTAATTATACACTGGTTAATTAAGAAGGGAAAGACATTCATGGTAGCAAGAAAAGCGGTTGAGCAAGAATTGAGCCGGGAACGTATTCTAGAAGCTGCGCGTGATTTGTTCGTACAGCATGGGTATCAAAGTGTTTCCATGCGGCAGGTTGCCCGCGAACTAGGATACAGTCATGGCGCGATTTATTATCACTTTAAAAATAAAGCAGAGTTGTTTTATGCGCTCGTACAGCAGGACTTTTTGTTGCTAGATACGAAGCTTGAGGAGCTAGTTGCTCTGTCGCATACAACGGCAGAAGAGAAGTTACAACGTATTTTGCTTGGATTCATTGAGTTTGGTCTGCGCCACCAGAGTCATTATGAGATTATGTTTCTGACCAAAGACGAAGAAGTAAAAAGCTACCTTCATCAAGCACCGAATGAAAGCTATGAAAAATTCACTCGTGTTGTTAGCGATTTGAGTGAGAATACAGTGAGCATTTCTGCAATGTGGTCGTTACTTTTGTCTCTTCATGGCTTCGTTTCTCATTATTGTAGGTCTGGGCAGACATTTGAAGAGGTAGAAGAACTAGCAAAAGCGCATGTATCGTATATTTTGCAAGGAATAAGTAAGTAAACGTACGGGAGCAAGGTAGAAATTTTTTTATTCATTAATTGACCATAGGTTAATAAGGGGGAGTAAGAGTTGAAGAAAGCATTAGTATTGGGGGCCTCTGGTGGTATGGGCGATGCGCTTGTACGCGAACTGGCGAAAAGAGGGATTGAAGTAGTTGCGTTTGCGAGAAATAATCGCAAGCTTTCGGCGTTATTCGGACACATGGCAGATGTAACGATAATGGGTGGGGACGCTCGTAATGAGCATGAGGTCGAAGAAGCTGCTCGTGATGTAGATGTGATCTTTCATACTGTTAGTGTGCCGTATACGGAGTGGATCGAAGGGCATCCGCTCATTATGAAAAATGCGGTGCAGGCGGCACAAAAAAATGGCGCAAAGCTTGTTTTAATTGATAATATTTATGCATATGGAAGAAGTTCAGGTGCATTAATCGGGGAAGACGCAACGCGGCAGCCGCATACAAAGAAGGGACGTATCCGGTTGACAATTCAACAGATGGCAGAAGAAGCACATGCTTCTGGTATACCGACAATGGTGCTTCACTTCCCTGATTTCTATGGACCGAATGCGCATAATACGATTCTAAGCCACACGCTTCAGGCAGTGCTTGCCGGGAAGCGTGCCATGTTCGTTGGCAATAAGAGTGTGCAGCGGGAGTATATTTTTACGCCAGATGGAGCGAAGGCCGCTGTAGAACTAGCGCTTCGTGGCGATACGTATGGAGAACGCTGGAACATCCCAGGTTCTGGCGTAGTATCGGGACATGAACTGATTGCGATGATTCGCGAGCAAACAGGGTATACCAAAAGCATAGGAACAGTTACGACAGGCATGATACGTTTCCTTGGATTATTCAGCCGCGATATGCGAGAGATTGCGGAGATGATGTATCTAACAGAAGAGCCGGTTGTACTATCCGGTGCTAAGTATGAAGCGCGTATCGGTCTGCTGTCGCAAACATCGTATAAGGAAGGATTACGACAAACCGTGCAGGCGATGAAGATAGGAAGGATGACAGATGATTAATATTGGCCTTACCGGCTGGGGTGATCATGACGATCTGTATAAGGGAGTCAAAGTGAAAAGCAGCGAGAAGCTCACGGTATACAGTGCTCATTTTCCAGTTGTCGAAGTAGACAGCTCGTTCTATGCCGTACAGCCGATCAAAAACTACGTGAAGTGGAATCAAGAAACGCCAGATGGATTCGGCTTTATTGTAAAGGCATATCAGGGAATGACCGGACATTTGCGCGGTAAAAAGCAGTTTTTTAGCAGCATGGGTGAGATGTTTGATGCGTTTATTCAATCCATTCAGCCGGTTATAGAAGCAGGAAAACTCAAGGCGGTGTTATTTCAATATCCACCGTGGTTTGACTGTAACGGGAAGAACATCGGAATTTTGCGCTATACAAGAGAGAAAATGAAAGATATACCTGTTGCGCTTGAATTTCGAAATCAAACATGGTTCGATTCCGTACGGCGGGAGGGGACGCTTGCTTTCATGGAGAAAGAAGGATGGATTCATAGTATCTGTGACGAGCCGCAGGCCGGGATGGGATCGGTTCCCACTATATTACATGCGACGAATCAGAAACTTACCCTTGTTCGGATGCATGGACGTAATGTGTCTGGCTGGCATTCGAGTGGACAGCCGAACTGGCGCGAAGTGCGTTATCTGTATCGCTATAATGAAACAGAGCTTCAGGAGTGGAAAGAAAATCTGGAGCAGCTTCAGCAACAGACAAATGAAATTTGTGTGATTTTTAATAACAATTCTGGTGGTCATGCGGCAGGTAATGCCAAGCAACTGATTGATATGCTCGGTATTACATACGACAATCTTAATCCGCAGCAGCTTGGCTTATTTTAACGATGTGTCACAGAAAAAGAGTGCCTGAGAGAGGCACTCTTTTTGCATACTTATTTTACAGCCAGTTCGGCCTGACGACGGTATGCGCCGTGATGAGTAGGTCCTACATATTTATTGAGTGCAAAAGAATGGCGGATTGCCGCAGTAATGAATTCTTTCGCAGTTTCGATCGCTTCACGTACTGGTTTTCCTTTTGCCAGCTCTGCGGTAATTGCAGCAGAATAAGTACAACCAGCACCGTGGGTAAATGTAGTTTCAAAACGATCTGATTCAAGCACTTCGAATGTTTGGCCATCGTACAGAACATCGACAGCTTTCTCGTGCTGAAGTTTGCCGCCACCTTTTACGATAACGTATTTTGCACCGAGCTCCTGAATTTTTGCGGCAGCTTGTTTCATATCATCCACCGTTTTGATTGGAGCCTGTCCGCTCAGTTGTGCAGCTTCAAACAGGTTCGGTGTAACAACGAGTGATTTTGGTACAAGTACATCACGCAGGCAGTCATTTGTTTCTGGATGCAGCGCTTCGTCTGCTCCTTTACAAACCATAACCGGGTCTACGACAACATTTTTCAAGCCATATTGTTCAATTTTACGGGCAGCGAGTTCAATAATCTCGATAGAACCGAGCATACCTGTTTTCATTGCATCTACACCGATTCCAGACAGAACCGTTTCGATTTGTGCTTCTAGTGTTTTGATATCGATCGGAAACACGTCATGGAACCAGTCGCGTTTCGGATCTTGCGCTACGATAACGGTAAGCGCTGTCATCCCGAATACGCCGAGCTCCTGAAATGTTTTGAGGTCTGCTTGCATGCCGGCTCCGCCGCTTGTATCGGAACCTGCAATGGTGAGTGCTTTGTAGATCGTCATGTAGATTACTCCTTATCCGCACGAAATTTTCAATTTTTAATAGATTGTGCGGTTTTCTCTCCATTATACCAACCGTATCATGGAGTACAAGCGAATACTAATCGATTTTTGCTAATTCATAGAGATGAGTGGACATCATTTTTAATTCATTGACCATGTCTGTCATCTGCTGGATTGTGGAAGTAGTTTCTTTAGAAAAGCTCGAGAGTTCTCCGATTTCATTGTTGATATTCTGGACATTCTTCTCAAGCTCTCCAATAAACCCATTAATGCGTCGAGTTGAGGTACCACTGTCGTCAGCAAGTCGCTGGATTTCCTTCGCCACCACAACAAAGCCGCGCCCAGCTTCTCCCGCTCTTGCTGCTTCAATATTGGCGTTTAAGCCGAGAATTTTCGTTTGATTGGAAAGCTGGGAGATGGTGCTGACGATTTCGGTTGTGCGTTTAACAGAATCATTAGAGACACGCGCTGATTCGTTAATGCGCTCGGTGGAGGTTGAGACTTGTTCTGACATGGAATAGATTGTGTCCATTGTATGTTTCATCTGTTCCATGGCGGTAGAAAGACGTTCTGCCATGTCTCTCATCTGATTTTCTTTTTCGACTGGACGAATTGCGGTGAGACAGCCAACAAGCTTACCCTCATCACGAATGGGGATGCTTGTTACGGTATAAGGTACACCGTACAAAGTTGTATCGGTAATATCGGCGACAACTTTTTGGTCGGTTTCCAGGGCGCGTGCGGTTCCGCTGCCTGGCTTGACAGGTTCATTATGTTTCAGCTTGAAGTCGAGATGCTTACTTGCGCTGTAAAAAATAAATTTTTCAAGGTCGGAGATAGCAATTAAATATTCATGTCCAGTAGCGTTCTGAATGACAGGGAAAATTTTACACAGTGTTTGTAAATAGGTAGACATGTATACATCACTTCCTAATTGGTGTTTTGTACCTAAAACTATTCTCGATTTCGAAGCTAATTCCTCTATAAATATCTGTAAAACATACCCAAAGAACGTATATGTATCTTAATAATTAATAGTATAATAAATCCCATATTATGAAAAAAGGAGGAGGTATATGAAACCAGATTTACTTCAGCCATCTTTGCGTGAGGGAGAAACATATGTTACCCGATCATATAATATTGATTACTTTATGTGTGTTGGATTTTTAGGTGGGATCTTTCCAGTTCTTGTGCTGGCAACGCAAAATGCCCGATGGCTTGGTTTTGATCGTAAGAAAACGTACATCTTGTTAGCTGCTGGACTTATTTTTATGATTGTAGGAACAATTGCCTGTGGGGCATTCCAAATTGCAAAAGCACAGGGGACGGTATCAAGAGTAGTGGGAATAACAGTGGCACTTTTGTATAAAACAATGCTCCAAAAAAAATATCGTGTGCATATGTATGTGCATGGTCATACCAAAAGAATATTGTACCCGGCTATCGGATGGATTGTTCTCGGCAAGCTACTTGAGAGTTTTCTATATACGCTTGGAGGTGGAGAGCAATAATGGAGGTAGCTCTAGCCCAGCGACAGCAGGCGTATCACTATTACGAGATTGGACGGTATCAGCAAGCAAAACAATTATTTTTTGAGCTGCTAAAAGATAATCCAATGGATGAGGATGTTATGTACTGCATTGCATACTGTTGTTTCCAGCTTGATGAATATGAAACAGCGATTCATCATGCAGAGCGGGCGCTTGAATGTGGTCTTATGAGTGGGAGAGCACATTCTCTTCTCGGGGCTTTGCATATGCATATGCAGCAGTATGTAGAAGCAGAGGAATGGTTTTTAGCAGCGTTAATGATAGACCCGCAGGATGCGGCGGTGCTTGCCCAATATGCCTATTTAATGTTGATTACGGGGCATGAGGATAAAGGAGAGCAGCTAATCGCGGAAGCACAGCGACTAGAATCAAACAATAGGATTGTGCTTCACTACCGCTATATTTTTGAAAGCGTTGAGGGAAATGAGAAAGAACGGGAGTGTGTAGTACAGCAGTATATGGAAGTTGGGGAAAGCGAGGTTGATAAACTTTTGAAGCTTGCCGATATGGCGATTGATCAGGAGAATTATCGGGAAGCGAGAGAGTGTTACCGCCAGGCATTTGTGCTTGATCCTACGAATTCATCGGTTCTAAAAATGCTGAAACAATTCGATCGTATGTATCATCCGATTTTTCTGCCGATACGGGTGATGGAACGGACCGGTGGGTGGATTGCGTGGAGCGTTGGGTTTATTATTCTGATGTTTATAGGTCCATATATTGGACTGGATAGAACTATACAGGGATGGATCGGGATCGCATATATTTTGCTTTGTATTTATACATGGATAGCAGGTTTGTTGTACTGGATTTGGAGAAAAATAACGGGGTGGGTGGGAAGATGAACAAAACCGATGTGTTGCGGAAGATGGTGGAGCAGGACCCGGATAATACATCAGTATGGTATTTACTTGGCGTGGAGTATAGTGAACAGGGAGACGTGCAGGAGGCACTGCATGCCTATACGAAGGCACTAGCTGGATGTGACGAAGAACTAAAAGCGAAGATTATTGCAGAGCTTAGCAGACTTACGGTTCAGCCGACACAAAAAGTTAAATCCGAACCGATACAAGTTCAATCAGAACCTTCGGAAGGTATGGGAATTGAACCGATGCGCGTCATTGAAGGTGGAAAAAGCAAGCACTCTTCGCAGGAAAATAGAGAACAGGTCGTTACATTTGCGGAGGTAGGCGGGCTTTCGCAAGTAAAAGACGCTATTCGTATGAAAATCATCAAGCCGTTCGTATCACCTGGACTGTTCGAGAAATTTCGTAAGAAAGCAGGCGGGGGGATTCTACTCTATGGGCCTCCAGGTTGTGGTAAAACATACATTGCCCGTGCTACAGCTGGGGAGTGTCGGGCACGATTTACGGTTGTACATATTACCGATATACTCGACCCGTATATCGGGGTAAGTGAGCAGAATATTAAAGATATTTTTATGTCCGCTCGTTCGCATAAACCTGGCATTCTGTTTCTGGATGAGCTTGATGCGATCGGGTATAATCGCAGTAAATCGTCTTCGATGACCATGCGGACGGTTATTGATCAGCTTCTTGTGGAAATTGACGGGATTGATACGAATACAGATAAAATGCTTGTGATGGGGGCGACAAATATGCCATGGGATGTCGATCCTGCATTCAAGCGCCCAGGACGCTTTGATCGAATGATTTTTGTGTCTCCACCGGACCGGGAAGCGAGAGAAGTCATTTTTCGGCTGAAAATGGGAGACAGACCGGTCGGTGTAATTGACTATGCGACTCTTGCATCATTAACCGAACTGTATTCTGGGGCGGATATTGAGAATGTAGTAGAAACGGCTACAGAATACGTACTTGATGAAATTATGCGCACCGGAGTGGAGCGGCCGATTCAAATGAAGGACTTGAAAGAAGCGATCACGAGAACGCAACCTTCTACGATGGAATGGTTGCGTACGGTACGCAATTATGTGAAATATGCGAACCAGAGCGGCTTGTATAACGATGTAGAGTCGTATCTGTCACAGCATAGCAAAACCCTTCGCTAAGGAGCGAAGGGTTTTTTATGAAAAGCATTTCTTATAGTACCTGACGTACTTGCTCAAATTCAGATTCGATGTTTGCAGTCGGCTTAGTCGTAAGGAGACTAACGAGTACAATCGCCAGCAGACCCATTGCAAAGCCTGGGATCATTTCGTACAGTTTAGTGGCCGTAAACATCGGAACATTTGTCCAAACAATCACAGTAGCTGCCCCGGCAATCATTCCGGCGAGAGCACCCCAACGGTTCATGCGTTTCCAGTAGAGACTTAATAGAATAACCGGACCAAATGAAGAGCCAAAGCCTGCCCAGGCATAGCCAACCAGGTTTAGAATGGTATCGTTGCGATTGAAAGCGATAATTGCTGCGATAACAGATACAAGTAGTACAGACAATCGGCCTATAAGCATCAATTCCTTATCGGTTGCTTGTCGGCGGAAGAAAGTCTTGTAAATATCCTCTGTTAGCGAGCTCGATGTTACGAGAAGCTGTGAGGCTACCGTGCTCATAATCGCTGCAAGAATAGCAGCGAGCAAGAAGCCAGTAATAATCGGGTGGAACAAAATTTTTCCGAGTTGAATAAATACAGTTTCCGGGTCTGCGAGCGTAATGCTTTGTTTAGAGAAGAAGGCAATCCCGATCAAACCTGTGAACATCGCACCAATAACAGAGAAAAGCATCCAGCCCATGCCGATTCGGCGGGCTTTTTTAATTTCTTTTACAGATGAGATGGCCATAAAGCGCACGATAATGTGCGGTTGTCCAAAATATCCAAGCCCCCAGGCGAACAGAGAGATGATGCTGATAAATCCTGTACCCTGGAATATGTTTAAGAGCTGTGGATTAATGGAATGAATGGTTGAGAAGGTATCGCTCAAGCCACCTGTGTAAAGAATTGTAACCGTTGGAACAAGGATAAGAGCAATTACCATAATTAAGCCCTGTACGAAGTCTGTCCAGCTAACCGCAAGAAAGCCTCCGAATAGCGTATAGGCCACGGTAACACCAGCGATAATCCATAAGCCTGTATGATAACTCATGCCGAAGGTGTTCTCGAACAAGACTCCGCCAGATACAAGACCAGATGATACGTAAAACGTAAAAAAGACCATAATAACAAGACCGGAAATTAATCGCAGCATGTTGGATTTGTCACCAAAACGGTTTGCCAGAAATTCCGGTATGGTAATAGAGTTGCCTGCCACTTCTGTATACGTACGGAGACGTGGTGCGACATACAGCCAGTTGGCATAGGCACCAAGCGTGAGTCCGATCACAATCCAGGATGAACTAAGCCCTTTAGAAAACATCGCACCTGGCAGACCAAGCATAAGCCAGCCGCTCATATCAGAGGCACCAGCACTCAAAGCGGTAACAGCTGGTCCGAGTGTACGACCGCCAAGCATGTAGTCTGACAGATCGGAAGTGCGCTTATACGCATACCAACCAATCAGCAGCATTCCGACCATATAAACGACAATTGAGGATAATAACAATGTGATGTCTTGCTCCCTTCTCTTTCTATAATGTGTTAGTTGCAAATCAATAATTATACAAACTGCTTTATTATTATATAATTATGTCACGGAAAATCACATGAAATTTTCTAAAACACCTTGAGTAAAGCATATCCTACATTGGTCAATTGTCTTGTGATAAAATCATCCGAAGTACGCCCTAACAGCTATTTGTAGAAGGAGGGATTTGATGAGTGCGACAGGAAGTAATCGTATAGAATTGGCAACATTTGCGGGTGGTTGTTTCTGGTGTATGGTAGCACCATTTGAGGAACAACCGGGCATTATAAAGGTGGTATCCGGTTATACGGGTGGTCATACGGAGCATCCAACGTATGAAGAGGTATGCTCAGATACGACAGGCCATTATGAAGCGGTGCAGATTACATTTGAGCCAGATGTATTCCCGTATAAAAAGCTGCTTGAGATCTTCTGGAAGCAGATCGACCCGACGGACCCAGGTGGGCAGTTCCATGATCGTGGCCAGTCGTATCAGACGGCGATCTTTTATCATACTGAGCAGCAACAGATAGAAGCAGAAGCATCGAAGCAGCAGCTTGCGGAAAGCGGGCGGTTTGATAAGCCGATTGTGACGGCGATTCTTCCGGCTGCGCCATTCTATGCAGCCGAGGAGTATCATCAGGGCTATTATAAGAAAAATCCAATGCACTATAAGGCATATCGATATGGTTCAGGACGCCAGTCGTTTATCGAACAAAACTGGAATCCTCAAAAAGACAAAGCATTGCTCAAGCAGAAGCTTACGCCAATACAGTATGAAGTCACACAGAACAATGGAACGGAGCCGCCGTTCCGTAATGAGTTTTGGGATCATAAGCAGGAAGGCATTTATGTAGACGTTGTGTCGGGAGAGCCATTGTTTAGTTCGCTCGAGAAGTTCGATTCCGGTTGTGGCTGGCCAAGTTTTACGAAGCCGCTGCATGAGGAACAGATTAAGGAGAAGACGGACTTCAGTCATTTTATGGTTCGAACGGAAGTACGTAGTAAGGAGGCAGATTCTCATCTTGGTCATGTGTTCCATGATGGACCTGCTCCGACCGGATTACGATACTGTATTAACTCTGCCGCTCTTCGCTTTATTCCAAAGGAAGATCTGGAGAAGGAAGGGTACGGGACGTACAGCAAGCTATTTAACGCATAGTAAACAGACCTGTTTCTATTTAGTAGAAACAGGTCTGTTTTGTCTAGGTATTTATTTTTTTAAGTCGACACGATCCGTAAGTAGTACGGTTCCATTGTTATATGTCATGGTGAAGCGGAAAGAGAAGTCTTTTACTTCGCTTGTGCCGTCTACATAGTTGTACTGGAGCTTTTTATACACGTCTGCGGTGTACGTATTTTTATTGACAGCCTGAATGTTCGTGATGTTGTAGTTAAGTAGCGACTCTGAGATCCCTTTTGCACTGTACGTATCCACAATTTCTTTCTCAGTGGCAAATAGTTTTGTATTAGGAACTAGGTAGGTGGCGATTTGCGAGAAATTATTGTAGTTAATAGCATCAATACGGTATCGAATGTATTCATCTAGTGTAGTGTATACTTGATTCTGAATGGCTAATACTTCTTCATTTGCTTCATTTGTAACATCATTAAGATTAATTTCTTCCTGTTGTTGAGGAATAACCGTAAATTTACGTTCTACGTTTTGGCCGGCTACTTTCATTTTCACATCAAAGTCTGCTTTATCAGGAGCAGGAAGTAGTAGTAACTGCCCTGATTTTTGGTTCAGTGCTTTTCCGTTTATGGTGACACTCAGATCCGTAATCTCGCTTCCTGTGTCCGGGAAAGTAATCCGCATTTGCTTGAATAAAGGCGTCGGATCGACTTCATATGTATCGGTATCTGCCTTCTGTTCTAGAAGAGTGAGAAGATCAATTTTATCTTTCGTTTTTGTTGTAGCATATGGATTGGATGCTTCCGCTTCATATGTATAAATAGATGGCCAGAATAAGCCGAGGCTTTCGCCATCTGCTGATATATCTCCGACTTTTACTTTCAGATTTGTATCCGTTACTTTTTTAACCTTAACAGCAACCGGATTAATGTGCACACTCCAGCTTGTGCCAAGGAAGCTTTTTTTCTTCAGGAGGCTGAGCCAGGAGTCCCCGTATGCGGCGAAGTCACTTTGCCTTCCCCCTTTTTCAGAAGCTTTCAATGTACTTTCCTGGAGGGTTTTTTGGTATTTATTTAAGATTTCAGGTGTTAGAGAGGCCTTAAAGGCAGCAAGTGTTTTTGGATCGGTCAACTGTTTTTCATTCGGGTCAATCAGCGCTGCGAGTTTATCCATATTCCGTGTGTGCAGTGCTTCGACAAACTGTTCCTGAGCGGCTTCTGGAGTAGTAGGACCAAGCAAAAAGGCCCGTGCACTAAAATAAGCGATGCATAGTAGGGCAATGATACCTGTAATAAGCAAAATTATTTTTCTTGTTTTTTGTTCAGAAGATACAGGAGCAGGAATAGGCTCGACCTCAGCTTGGGCAGTGGCTATTTCCTGTAGAGCAGGCTCCACCTGTTGTGGAAGAGAATGCCCGCAGTTTCGACAGAAAGCATCACTTGATTGAAGTGGCTGCCCACATTGTTCACAATTCATTTAGTATCACTTCCTTTTTATCTGTTATTCATGCGGTTGAATGTGCCGGTCTGTAAAAATTTGACCGAGATAGGCAACCGCAAAAGAGAAGAGGAAAGTCGTTAAAAAAGTGATAAACAGACTAAATCCCAACGACATTTCCATGCTGTTTCTCCCCAGTTCAGCTGCCTGGCCTGTGAGGGAAACGGAGATAGTAGTCACCCAGGAAAATATCATCATACATCCTGCATAAACACTACTAAATACGAGTAAGGTGTGCAGCACATTGGTAGACGTTGTTAATTTAATTCGGCGCCCTGCCCAGAAGAACAAGAACAATGGAATAATGAGACCGATAAGAATATATGAATACAAGTCCTCATCGAATGAATCAGAACCGTCAGATGTTTTGACGCCACTAAAAATAGAGATAGTTAGCTCATCCCTCTTGATTTTCCCATAAAATGTAGATAGGTTAAGGAAGTTCCATGTGTATCCTCCTGCCTGTGATACGATAAGTGCATTCGTTCCTGGAATTGGATTATCAGGGAGAGCGTCCTTACTGGCGAGTACAATGGAAATGAAAAGAATACTTAACGCAAGTCCTCGGAATACAGTGGCAATCGCCTGGTGAACAGCTTCCCCAAATGGGATCACATCACGAAGCTGCGAAGTAAGCGCAAATTTTCCTTTTCCATTAGCTGCAAGAGTTCCAAAAAAGCTAAATAGCGTGCCGAAGAAAAAACCGTTAAAAAATGTACTGATAAAAGAGAAATGTGAGCGTACTTCCATGCTGCCGCCAAAAGGAATGGAGATTTCCTGTGTAGATGACGAAAGCAGGGATATAAAAGCAAGTAGGATACCGTATAAAAGACCTGTATATACCGACCACTTCAGTCGTTCAGGGACCAGCCAGTCGCGCTTTTTGGTAAATAAATACGCACTTAGTGTAAGTCCAATAAAAGGGATGAGCAGTAAGATAAACATTCCAAGGTGAAGATTCATACTTCCAGAGGCTCGAAGTCCCATATCAATATCAAGTGTAAGAGATGCCAGATGAACCAGAAGTACAGAATTCATGACATGAAGGAATGAAACATCCGTATCGACAAGATATTCTGGGATATTTAAATAGTGAATGATTCCATCTTTTACTTCGCTGTTCATAATTAATGCGAGAAAAAAGGTTAATATAAAAGAAATAAGCAGGGAAACGAGGGCGTTACCTGCTCCTAAACGAAACATAGATGTACGAAATAAAGAAGTTTGTAAAGCTGGTATAGCAGAAGAAGATCGTACGGTAGGAGTTGATCCCACTTTTCCGTTTTCTTTCAGGTTAGAATGTCCACATGCAGAACAGTAAATATGAAGAGGATTCCTGGCGATGCCGCATGATCGGCAGAATTCACCTGCTTCTCTGGATAGGGAGCTAAAGGAATCTACCTTTCCAAGCATATATCCATCTCTTGCGCAGTAATTGGCATGTTCAGATGTGGCATTGCCGCACGACGGGCAAAACATAGGTGTTCCTCCTTTCTTTAAATAGAGTGTTTTATCGTTGTACTTTAGTACCGCAGCATCCGCAGTAAGAGTCTTCTATCGGTACAAGATTTTCACACGTATCACATGTGGTAGTTTCCCCTGAGCTTTCTATAGTAGGTAGAATGATTTTGCGTCCGCATGATCCACAAAATTTATCATGGGAAGAGAGGTGCGCTCCACATTCGCATACAAAAGTTTGTGTGTTTTGGTTGAGGTCCTCAATTTTTTTAACAGTTTCAAACAGCACTCGATCGATCTCGATAAGTGATTCGGATAATTTTTGAATTTCTGTGTTTTCAAGCTCTCCCTGGCGAAATAAGAAATGAGCCTCTTGTCCAATTTTTAGCAAAATTTCAGCTTTTTTAGAAAGCGATTCATTGACTTTTTTACGCAGCTCGCTGCTTTCTTGTACAGCTTGCAGTTTTTGTTTTCCTTGATTAATGCCTCCTTTTATCTTTGTAAGACTGTCCCCTAACTTGTGTTGTAAATCTGACACTGTTACACCTCCTTCTGGTTTTATAACTAAAATATTACAAAAAAACAATAAGTATAACAATAGTCATGTGAAAAAAGATATAGAAAAAGGAGGCGAGCCTCCCTTTCTTTACGAAGGATAATTTTTAAAGCAGAACCACCAGTCATAACAGGAAATTTCTTGTTTTTCACATTGCTCATTTCGCCTAACGATTTCCTGTACGCTGTCGGCAGGAGGAACGATCAAGTGGCTGCCAATCAACTCATTACACGGCCAGTTAGCCGGAGCGGCCGCTTTTTGAGCCGTCACGGTTTGCAGAGCGTTCACGGCGCGAAGAATCTCTGAGATATTACGACCAACTTCTGCTGGATACTGGAGGATAAGTCGAATCACACCGCGGTCATCAACGATGAACACGGAGCGAACCGTAGCCGTTCCATGCTCTGGATGGATCATGCCGAGACGGCGTGCAGTATGTCCAAGAGAATCCGCGATGATCGGAAAGGTAATGTTCACATTTAGATGCTGACGAATCCATTCAATCCATTTCAAATGACTGAAAATCTGATCAACAGAAAGACCAATGAGTTCGCAATTCAGGGCAGTGAATTGTGGGCGCATTGTTTCAAATGATACAAACTCGGTCGTACATACAGGCGTGAAATCGCCTGGATGGCTGAACAAGATAAACCATTTTCCTTGGTAGGCATCAGGGAGTTTGATTGTACCGAGTGTTGTTTTAACAGTGAGAGGTGGGAAGGGGTCACCGATAACAGTGGGACGAAAATCTGACATGTAGCAACTCACCTTTCATAAAATCATCATCACATCGTATTCATCTCTAGGCGAATGTTGCGGGGCGATTATTATACAGGCCACCTTCGATTTCTCATCGATATGAGTCGGGTTTCATCTAAATAAATAGGTGGTAAATAACATATATTACAGAATGCTTATATCAAATATGATAGATTTTTTATAGTAATAGTAAAAATTAGAACAAACAAATAAGTTTGCAAGTAAATGAAACGGTGTTATGATACAGGTGTACTTATTGAGTAGACATATGTTTTTGTGAGGTGAACAAAATTTATGAATATGACAGAAAATCAGCTGCGGAAGGAAATTGGCTTTACAGTAGCAGTTTCTCTTGTAATTGGTACGGTAATTGGTTCAGGCGTATTTATGAAACCTGGTATTGTTATCACATCAGCAGGTGGCTCAACGATGGCGTTGTGGGCATGGGTGCTTGGTGGTATTATCACACTTGCCGGTGGACTGACAGTGGCAGAGATTAGCTCGCAGATTCCGAAGACAGGTGGTTTGTATGTATACCTGGAAGAAGTGTACGGGAAAGTATGGGGCTTCTTAAGTGGCTGGGTACAGGCAATTGTATATGGGCCAGCGATTATTGCGGCACTGGGCTTGTACTTTGGTATGCTATTTGTA
>NZ_CP116902.1:122500-385000 GCF_028471905.1 Aneurinibacillus uraniidurans
AATAAAACTCGCAGAAGGATAATATTTCTGCGAGTTTTTCTTAATATATAGGTTCTGGCTGTCTATTCAAATCTTTTTTTCTAGAAATTCGTTCTGTGACTAGTGTATGCAATGATTCCTCAAGCTCTTCCCAACTCCAGCCAACTGCTTCAGCAAACATCTCTAATTGCCTTTTTTCACTGCTATTCATCGTAATTCTGACCCTTTTCTTATTGTTCATGTTTTGTCTCCTATATAAAGTAGTGCGTTTTTTACTTTACACAATCAGCAGGTAAAAGTAAATCCTCTTTTCACAGGGAAAAGAAGAGAAGGACGGTAAATGTGACCGTAAAAAATGATAACGCATACATTTTACGTCCCCCCATGATTAACCAGTATGTTACAATGAGGATAGTTTTCCGTATTATCTGAACAATTATGATGAATACATTGAAGGAGGAGATAGAATGGCTAATACAGAAACAGCTGACTACCAGCATGTTCTTTTTGAAACAGAAGGTTCGATTGCCTATGTAACGATGAATCGTCCGACGAAACGTAATGCACTGTCGCTTGAACATATGCAGGAACTAATTAATGTATTTGAAAACATAAGCCACGATCAAAAAATCGCCGCTGTTATTTTAAAAGGAAGCGGTCCTGCTTTTTGTGCCGGGCATGATTTGAGCGAGATGCCGAATCAAAGCCCTGTATTTTATCGCCATCTGTTTGAAGTATGTACTAAACTGATGGAAACCATTCAATCCATTCCCCAGCCTGTTATCGCCCAAGTACATGGCATTGCTACAGCCGCAGGATGTCAGCTAGTAGCAACGTGTGATCTTGCTGTGGCAGAAGAGAATGCGAAATTTGCTACACCAGGCGTGAAAATCGGGCTATTTTGCTCGACTCCAATGGTAGCACTAACAAGAGCGGTTGGACGAAAAAAGGCGATGGAAATGCTTCTGACAGGTGAAGCTCTGAACGCAGAAGAAGCATTGCTTGCCGGGCTGATCAACCACGCAGTACCTGCAGAAGACCTTGAAAATAAAACCAAAGCACTAGCGCAAAAAATTGCCGCAGCCAGCACATTTACTGTGGGAATTGGTAAACAGGCGTTCTATAAACAGATTGAGATGCCCCAGCCACTTGCATACTCGTACGCAAAAGAAGTCATGAGCTTGAATGCCACAGCCGCTGATGCGGAAGAAGGAATTTGTGCGTTTCTTGAGAAGCGCCCACCGAGTTGGAAGGGATGCTAATACAGGAAGAGGAGACAGGGATGCTTTCAACCCTGTCTCCTTTTTCATAAGATGGAGAATGAAATGAAACGGATGCAGGCGTTCATGCGTATGTTTGAGTAAGGAGAAGTAAAATGCTAGGATGTATCATACCGAGCTACCATATCATGGAGGGGAAAGCATGAAATCGTTACTGTCTGTTATGCGCACACTGGCAGGTCTTGTTATTGGTGGAATTAGTCTGCTTGTGCTGCTTCTTGTCTTCCGTGTCCCTTTGTTTTTACTAATACTGTTTACGGCAGGCTCACTCATTGTATGGGCTGCAGCCCGTCCCAGTTTCGGGCGTGTTTCTATTCCAGATGGGGTAGAAATCAGTCGTTCCGACCGCAAATATATCAAACAAAATCTGCGTGACGCACGCCGTAAGCTTAAGCAGATTCGCTACTTCCAGTTCCGTCTTCGTTCGTTTACGATGTGGCAGAAAATATCGCATCTGTATAAGCTGGCTCGTCAGATTATACAAGTTGTTGAACAGCAGCCGCATAAATTCCATCAGGCTCGTAGCTTTTTTTCAGCTTATTTGGACTCTACCTTGCATGTGCTTGATAAATACACGTTTCTGATGAGCCAGCCGATTCGGAATGCAGAGATGAAAGAGACGCTTCACAAGACTGAGCAAATGCTTAATGATATTACAGCTGCGCTGGAACAAGAGCTGCTGCAGGTGCTCTCGGATGATGTGATGAATCTCGATATTGAACTGGAAACCTTACGCAAGTCGATTGGCACAGCCAGAGGTAAGACGATGGACATGCCCTATACGCCTGTGTCTGAACAAGAAAAGGTGTACGAGCATGAGGAGTCAAAACGATGAGAGAAGAACGAGCAAGCAGCCGGTCTGGAGCGCTGAGGCCGGAACAGATAAGACAGGTGCAAGAGTTGGTCACGCGCATTCGGATGGAGAATCCACAAGCGTTGCTTCAGTTCGGAGTCAGTGTACAGGGACAGCTTGCCCGTCTGGCCGATCAGATGCTCGGGTATGTGCGGGAACGTAATACACCTGAACAGATTAGTGTCTTGCTGTATGATCTGGTCAGCCGCCTCGAAGAAGCGAATCCAGATGCTCTGTTGAACGGAGCGCGGGGTTTCTGGTCGCGTCTATTTGGAACTTCACCCAGGAAAGTACTGGAGAAGAAACTGGCTCATTACCAGTGCATCGGTAGTGAGGTGGAGCAGCTTGCCGATATTTTGGAACGGCTGCGGCATCAGATGCTTCGTGATCTGACAATGCTGGATATGATGTATCAAAAATACGAAGTGCAGTACAGCGAAATGGATGTATATATCGCCGCAGTTCGGCAGAAACGAATAGAAGTGGACAAGCAACTGCTTCCGATGCTGGAGCAACGACTTGCCTCCTCAGAAGATGTCATGGACGCACAGGCAGTCACAGATGCTCGTAGCTTCTCGGATCGTTTGGTAGCCAGGGAAAATGATCTTCTTGTAAGTCAGACGATTGCGTTACAGGCGCTTCCGCAAATCCGATTGATTCAGGAGAATCACCGTATTTTAATTGATAAAATTCAGTCGTCGATTTTGCTTGCGATTCCATTGTGGAAAAATCAAATGATGGCGCTTCTGACCTTGTGCCGCCAGCAGACGGCGCAGGAGGCGGCAGGAGAAGCACTGCAACGGGCTGCAGATGCATGTAAGCAGACAAGCGTGGGGTTAACTTCTATCGTGGAAGAAGCCTTGATGCTGGAGAAGGACGGGCGGGAAGCTCGTATCAGAGCAGAGAAGAAACTCGCGGCCGGAGAGGTACATTCATCATAAGGGGGCACATCTTTGAAGCTGGACCGTGATTTTTATAACCGTGATGCTGTAACCGTAGCCAGGGAACTGCTTGGCAAGCGGGTAGTCCATCAAGAGAGTGGCATATGTCGAGCCGGTATTATTGTGGAAACCGAAGCGTATATGGGCGTGGATGACAAAGGAGCGCATTCATACGGCGGCAGACGGACACCGCGCAATGAAGTGATGTACGGGCCACCGGGGTATTCGTATGTCTATATCATCTACGGCATGTATAACTGTCTGAATGCAGTAGTGAATGAAGCGGGGACACCGCAGGGTGTGCTCATTCGAGCACTCGAGCCGATGGAAGGAATTGACGCCATGGCAGAAGCGCGATTTGGGAGAACGGGTCCGCTTACACGCCGGGAGATGTACAATTTGACAAATGGTCCAGGGAAGCTGTGTGTAGCTCTTGGCTTGACACGGGCGCACAACGGCCTTGATTTGCTTGGAGATGAGCTGTTTATTACCGAGCCACTTGTTCCGCTTGCTCCGTTTGAAGTGAATACTGGACCGCGTATTAATATTGATTATGCAGAAGAAGCCGTTCATTATCCGTGGCGGTTCACGATTAAGGACAATCCGTATTTGTCGCGAAAATAGGCACAGTACAGGCCATTCAATTGGTGTGGGAGCCTTTGAGGTACGGGTAACAAAATAGGAAAAAATGCTGTCATCTGTGGTAAGCTAACCATACGTGACAGCATTTTTGATTTTATAAGACTAAGGAAGTGTTTACATATGTTTGATGTAGCTTTGCTCGGATGCGGAGGTACGATGCCGCTGCCGAATAGGTGGCTGACTGCACTGCTTGCATCGTATAACGGCAAAATGGTGCTCATTGACTGCGGAGAGGGCACACAGGTAACGATGAAGATGCTCGGCTGGGGGTTTAAAACGATTGAAGCAATCTGCTTCACGCATTACCATGCGGATCATGTAGCAGGGATCCCGGGTTTGTTGTTTGCGATTGCAAATGCGGGGCGGACAGAGCCGCTCACGCTGATTGGTCCATCGGGACTTGCTCCTGTCATTGCGGGTGTTACCGTAATCGCACCGCACCTTCCATACGAATTGAAGCTGGTTGAGCTTGCGGCAGAAGAAATGAACTCGGTTCATCGAATCGGGGATTTTATTGTGCGTACTGTGCCGGTGCAGCATACTGTGCCGTGTGTAAGCTACAGTCTAGAAGTGGAGCGAGGACGTAAGTTTGATGCCCGCAAAGCATCGGAACTTGATCTGCCGGTCGTCTACTGGGGACGCCTGCAGAAAGGTGAGGATGTAACGGTTGATGGACGCACTTATACGCCAGGCATGGTGCTCGGACCACCGCGCAAAGGGTTAAAAGTGTGTTATAGTACCGATACGCGTCCAGTGCCGCAGCTTTTGGAGTTTATTCAAGGTGCTGATCTGTTTATCGGGGAAGGTATGTATGGAGACGATGAGAGTCTTCCAAAGGCGGAGGAACACGGCCATATGCTGTTCTCGGAAGCCGCTACTCTGGCGCGGGATGGCGGCGTAAAAGAGCTATGGCTGACGCATTACAGTCCATCGTTACATAACCCTAAGGATTATCTTGAGCATGCAGTAGCGATCTTCCCACACACCCAGCTTGGCTATGACAGACTGACAACATCATTACGTTTTGCTCCGTAACTGTTGTGATAATCATCACTGAATGATTTCTGGTCTCCCGGTATGATAGGTGTAAGAGATCAGAAGGGGGATAGCATTATGAAAGTAGCTGTACTGAAACATATGCTGGAGGACAGAGCGGTAGGCCGTGCAAAAGTGCTTGAGTTTGATGGTGGAGTGGTGATGAATCTACAGCTGAAAGCAGGAGAGAAAGTCTCCCGCCATCGTACGCCAAGCGACGCTATCGTGCATGTTGTAGCAGGGCGTGTTCGATTCGGAGTGGGCGAGCAGGATGTAGAGCTTGTACCAGGAATGCTGCTGCATATGGACCCACAGGAAGAGCATGAGCTGGAAGCGCTGGAGGATGCGAGTATACTGGTGATGAAGATCGGCGCTAACACAGTGTGTGGATCGTAATTGCGCTGGCTTTTTATGATGGAAATTAGAGTGAAATGGACAAAGGTGTGAAGGTGCTGTGGCCCTCACACCTTTTGTATTTCAAACTAGTGATGTTATCTAGATGTTAAGAATAACGTTAAAAAATAACTTATAATACTAATTTTAAAAACCTGCTTTGTAGTTCTTCATCTTCATTAATCCAATCGTATTTAATCCATAAAGGTGCTCGGAAAATATCTTCAAGTTTAGATACCTTTTCTTCTAAATCATCTGCTGAAAGAACAGAGGATAGCTCATTTTCACTAATTTGTAATTGTAACTTCTCTATGAGCAACTTTATATTTCCCATTTTAGGCAAAGAGTCCATATAATCTTCAAACCCTGAAATATGGCAGGTTAGTATGGCTCCTTTTTCTACAAGGTAAAGTTCAAATAAATCATCATCAAAATAATGAACGGCAAGAATAGGTGAAGGAATATAACGAGATAATTCGATTGCTTCGTCCCTTACCTCTCCCCATGAATAATCATGAAGAACCGTTACCCAATTTTCTGTTAGATTCCCGATGTAGTATTCATTTCTTGTTTTTTCGCGCTGTGTATAATATTTAATTAAAGCATTTTTAACAATCTCCAAGTTAGTTTCTTGAATTTGGATGTTTGTAAATTTTGTTCCCAAGTAATCTCCTCCTTTTTAAGCTTAAAATTTAGATTCTCTATAATTTCCATCAATCCTTTTTACATAACCCAAGTCTCAGGCTCCCGAAGCGGACAGCACCTTCTTTCTCCCGCTCTCTACTTACACATTTTCGATGCTACAACAAAAAGCTGTCCCGTTGGCCATGTTCTGGCTTTTGGGACAGCTTCCATCTTGAAATTATTTCTGCTCGTTTTCTTCCTTCTTATTGCGTTGAGACAGTAAGCATTGCCTGCATATCTGCCTGTGCGTTTGTAATAAGCTTCAGGCCAAATGCTTCCTGAAGAACATTGAGCACGCCCGGTGTAACAAATTCCGGCGGTTTTGGACCGATGCGAATATCCTGAATGCCGAGACTAAACAGACCAAGTAGAATAGCTACCGCTTTTTGTTCAAACCAGGACAGGACGATGCTGACCGGCAGCTCGTTGACCGTACAGCCGAACGCATCTGCGAGGGCAAGTGCAATTTTGACTGTAGAACCGGAGTTGTTGCACTGACCCAGGTCGATATAACGCGGGATGTTAGTACCCGGTACTGTACCATAATCCACATCATTAAAACGGAACTTGCCACATGATGTCGTCAGGATCACAGTATCCTGCGGCAGTGAGGTTGCCAGCTCCCGGTAGTATTCGCCGCCTTTTCCTGGTGCATCGCAGCCTGCGATGACGAAGAAGCGCTGAATTTTACCTGCTTTTACAGCATCGATAATTTCTGGTGCGATGCCGATGACGGTCTCATGATGGAAGCCAGTTGTCAGCTTTTGCTCGGATTCGATGTTTGCTTCCGGCAGCTCAAGTGCACGCTGGATGAGCGCAGTGAAGTCATCATTTTCTACCTTCGTTACGCCTTCCAGTCCTGCGATGTCATAAGAGAAGAAGCGATCTGCATATGTGCCTTTGATTGGCATGACACAGTTCGTTGTAGCAAGAATCGCACCAGGGAATTCTTCAAACAGACGGCGCTGATCAAACCATGCCTTGCCGATGTTGCCTTTCAGGTGTGGATATTTCTTAAGTTCTGGATAGCCGTGTGCAGGCAACATCTCAGAGTGTGTATAAATGTTAATGCCTTTGCCTTCAGACTGCTTAAGCAGTTCTTCAAGTGCAAACAAATTATGTCCAGTAACGATAATGCATTTGCCTTCAATTTTGTTCTGGGATACTTGTACCGGCTGCGGGATACCGAAGCGGTCTGTGTGAGCACGGTCAAGTACATCCATAATACGAACCGCTGCCTGGCCGACTTTCATGGCCATGTTAATATGTTCTTGTGTATTAAAATTAGAGTTCGTTAGCGTCATGTACAACGCTTCCTGGGTTGTTTCTTCCACGAATGGATCGGTATAACCAAGCTGACGTGCGTGTGTCGCGTATGCTGCGATTCCTTTTAACCCAAAGATCATAATGTCTTGCAAACTAGCAATGTCCTCGTTTTTGCCGCATACCCCGATTACTTTACAGCCGCCGCTTGGCGTTTGTTCACATTGATAACAGAACATCCCTCATATCCCCCTTTACGAGTTCGCTTCTCTTCTAACGTGGAGAAGCACCGTATACGTATACTATAATTGAGGAGGAGGAATACGAATGTGACACATGTCACACGATGGGTCTGTTCACAAAATTGCCCTATTGTGCAGCTGCCAGTTTTTCGATCGCTTCTTTAATGCGAGCGGCTGCCTCTTCGTGTTTGATACCTTCTTCGAGTTGGACTGGTGGACCGAATACAACGCCTGCAGGTTGGAACCAGCCTTGCTTGGTGCCGTGGATGTATACGGGAACGACCGGGGCTTTACTTTTACTAACGATAAAGCCGATACCTTTCTTTGCTTCTTGCATTTCACCGCTCTGGGAGCGAGTGCCTTCGATGAAGATAGAGAACAGGTTGCCGTCTTGAATGAGCTTTAACGTATACTTAAGTGATTTGAGGTCAGCTTGTCCACGCTTTACCGGGAACGCCCCCATCTCAGTGATGAGCCAGGCGAAGAATCGTTTGCGGAACAGTTCCTCCTTGGCCATGATGTACATTTTACGCGGGGTATGCGTGCCGACTAATAATGAATCATAGTTGCTTGTGTGATTCATTGCTAGAATGCAGCCGCCTTCGTGCGGAATATTTTCAATTCCATCAATGCGTACACGGAAGCGGAGATGCAGCCAAAGTTTTACGCAATTGCGGACGATTGTATAAACCATATCTTTTAGCTCCTTACAGTGTTTTTTCTGATTATAGCATGAGATTTTAGTACCTGATACTAACTTGGAGAAATTCTTTCATGAATAATGGATGTGAAAGGAGTGGTACGATGATAGAAAAGCGATACGGTATTATATTTGACATGGATAATACACTGCTGCAGTCCCGCATTGATTTTGGTGGCATGAAGAAAGCTGTGTTTGAGGAGATGGTAGTAAGAGGTCTGTGTGCGGCTGATCTGGCCTGGAGGGATCATACCGCGTCTCAGTTAATCGAATTGGCTCGGGAATCGGGGAAGATGACGCAAGAGGCGGAGACGGTCATCTGGGGGGCGGTGGAGCGGTTTGAACGGGAAGGGATGCATGAGGCTATACTGGAGCCGCATGTTCCGGATATGCTAGCAGACCTGCATGAGCATGGCTATCTTACTGTACTAACGAACAATGCCCGCTCCGCTGCCGTAGAGGCGCTTACGCGGACCGGGATTGCCCATTACTTCGACTATATAGCCGGACGGGAACAGATGACAGCTCTTAAGCCTTCGCCATCCGGGATTTTATATGTGCAGAATCAGTATCCGCATGTGCCAGGAGAGCGATGGATATTCATCGGAGACTCATGGATTGATGGCAAAGCTGCACAGGATGGAGGCATTCGCTTTTTCGCATATCGGGGAGATGTAGAAGAGATGGAACGGCGTGGTGTCCGCCCTCATGTTCATATTCGTCATATGAAGGAGCTTGCTGGGCACGTACGGGATTAGTGACAGTATCAGAAATTCCTTACAGGAAGCTATTCTTACGATTCAAGTGTAAGCGTAAGACGGTTGATTAATTCGTCCTGGGTAAATGGAGTAGTACGCCCGGGTTGGATAATTTGCAGCATAAACGGACGGTGCGGATTTTTCATATGATAGTAGCCTGGAACACGCATCGTACGAGACAAGTTCCATATATTCGGATCGGACTGAAACTTACGGCTTAATGCTTGCTGAATGAGAGGGAATTGTTTTATATCTCCGTTGCGGATTGGCCAGTAGATGTGATAACCGTTGAGTGTTTCTACAATCATTGCATCTGCTAGGTCAGGCATATGCTGCTGTAAGAACTGCTGTTTGAGATGTTGAACATGGGACTCGGTACGAACCCCGGTAAGATAGAATAGGCCACCTGATTCCTTGTAGGATACATGTATGACCGGATCTTCTGTATCATGCTTCCAGGCTTCTGCGATTGCATCTGCTTCTTCGTGGGATAACGCTTGGGCAGTGCGTTTATTAAGATCAACATCAATAAAATGCGCTCGTATCCGCCGGATGTTCTCGTTTTTTGTGCCTCCGCCGTTAATGACCATATGTACGCCATATCCTTTTATGTTGCTTTGATACGGATTGATTAGGATATTCCTTGAGTTTGTGAAACGAACATGTAAAACGGATTTTTCAATATCTTTATACGGGCGGGATAGATTAATCGCTATTTTTTTAGAGAGAGGAGGAGATGGGACGTCATCAATTAGACGAAACCAGAGTGTTTCCCGTTCACTAATACATAGTGCCTGCAGAAAGGCATGGAGGTGTCGGGAGCGTTCCTGAATGAAAGGGGGAACAGGACGCTTCCGCTTATTCTGTGATGCCATACTGTTCTCCCCCTTCCTAGTAGTATTGCTGTATTGTATTCGATTCTCGCAATTCCGGTCATAGAATACGAGAAAAAGGGGCACTCTAGGCATCTTTGGAAATGGAGCCGCATGCAGCGCGGGTGAGGGAGACGAGATGCTGCGGATTCAGGAGAACCTGGCAGCCGCGTACTCCGGCACTAATCGAGATGGTATCAAACGAAAGTGCTGCTTCTTCTAGAAAAAACGGGTATTTTTTCTTTAATCCAAGTGGAGAGACACCGCCACGGATGTAACCGGTAAGAGGCTGAACATCCTTAAGGGGAACGACCTCTACTTTTTTATTGCTGCTAAGTGACGCCAATGCTTTTAGATCAAGCTCTTTATCACCGGGAATACAGGCAAGCAGAACACCGGTTTTATCTCCTCGTGCAACGAGAGTTTTATAAACTTGCGGCAGCGGGAAATTAATTTTAGCAGCCACTGTACTTGCTGAGAGGTCAGATTCATCCACTGTATAGGTACGCAACTCATACGGTATTTTATTTTGATCGAGCTGACGCACCGCATTTGTTTTTTGTGTCATGAGAAGCCTCCTAAAATAGATAAGTATGGCTTTATTGTAGCATCTCGTGAAGTATTATTTCGAAGCTGCTTCAAGAAATTTTTCGAGGAGTCCTCGTAGATAGGCACCATGTGTAGGGGATAGGTGTTCTAAACGATATAGATGGCTCCACAGAGAGTTATATGTAGAACGGTACTGTTGCGGTGGAATATTACCGAACACATGTTGGAGATGTACAAGACGAAAGCGAATATAGTTGCGATGCTCTAGACGATTCGGGAGATCACCCATATCGATTCGAATAATTTGTTCATTTGTTTCATGAAGTAGTGTCTCGATCATCTTTTGCTGGTTCTGGAAGTATTGTCCATCATACAGCAATCCGTTTTGAAGGGGCTTGTCCTTCAATAAATTCATAGTGTAAATCCTTTCTTTTCTCTCTTTATATGAAGTAGAACAATTTGTAATAGTATCCATGCTCAATGGATTATATCATTCTAAAAGAGCTGTAGCGATTATCATGCATGAATTGCACTATGCAAATATTACAATATGATTCATTGTAGAATATATATAGGTTTTTTAAATTGTAACGGTTTATCTTATATTATTATAATATTAAATGTGCTTCAAAGTTTGAAATATTACAGAAAGAAAAAAGTGGGGAGATGGTTTGAGGAATGAAAATTGGTCAAAAGTTACTAGGGGGAGTTGGGGCTGTCTTACTGCTTCTAGTTATATTGGTAGGAGTAAGTTATTATGAGTTCCGCAATGTAGATGCAACATATACAGAATTAATTAATAGAGAAGATCAGAAGATTATACTCATAACCGAAGCAAATTCACTTGTGAATGAACAATCCAAAGCAATTCGCGGGTATTTGCTGTTAGGGGATGAAACTGCTTTACAATCGTATGAAAAAGCCGATAGTCGATACCAGGAAGTTAGCAAAAGCTTAGAAGGATTATTGGTGACAGAGAAAGGGCGAAAGCTGCTCATTGAGATGAATAAACTGAGCGACGACTATGGTGTGATTGCACAACAGTTAATTGCCTATAAAAAACAAAACAAGGTTGCGGAATACCAGCAACTTGTGAAAACACAAGAGCGTGACGCTGCGCGTAAGTTTACAGAAAAAGCGCAGGAGTTAAAAAAGACGGTTGAGGATTATGTCCAAACGGTAAGTAATGAAGCAAGCGCAAGAGTACAGGCTGTTAAGCAGTTCCTGCTTATGGTTGCAGGGGCTTCCATTATTTTAGGAGCTGTGATCGCTTTTATCATGAATAAAATTATTTCTGGGCCGATTGTCGCTATTACAAGAGCGGCTAAAGAGATGGGGGCAGGAGACCTCACGATTGAAGATGTACAGGTTAAAAGCAAGGATGAGATTAGCGAGTTGGCCGCATCATTTAATCAGACGAAAAATCAATTGCGTGATTTGATTAAAAAGATACAATCCAATACGGAACAGGTCGCCGCTTCGTCAGAAGAGCTATTTGCCAGTTCCGAGCAGGCCGTACAAGCGACTACCCATGTCTCCTCTGCGGTTGACGAGGTTGCTAGTGGATCAGAGACACAAACACGTGGCATGGATGAAACAAAACGTGCTGTAGAGGAAAATGCGATCGCCATTCAACGAATTGCTGAATCTACTTCTGCCGTATCCGATTCGGCTATGGAAGTTCTCGCGGAATCCAAGCAAGGAAATGAAATTATTAAGCGTACCATTAAACAAATGGAAGAAATTCGAGCTTCTGTTATAGAATCAGCAGATGTGATTCGTACCCTCGGGGAAAACTCAAAAGAAATTGGCAACATTGTTGAAACGATTAATCAGATTGCAGAGCAAACTAACTTGTTGGCGCTTAATGCGGCCATAGAAGCCGCACGAGCTGGCGAACACGGCAAAGGATTTGCTGTTGTAGCAGATGAAGTTCGAAAGCTGGCTGAACAGTCGAGACAATCTACCGAGCAGATCGCCTCTTTGATCGAAGGAATTCAGCAAAATACGGCACATGCTGTACAGGCTATGGAGAAAGGTACGAAAGAGGTAGAGGCAGGCACGGCAGTAGCTAATGATGCAGGGGAAGCGTTTCAACATATTCTGTCGTCTGTTGAACAGGCTGTTAGCGAGATGCAGGAAGTATCAGCAGCAACAGAAGAAATATCAGCGAGTACCGAGCAGGTTACGGCTTCTGTAGAGCAGATGGCTAGTATTACTTCAGGTATCTCAGAAAGTATGCAGGGGGTAGCAGCTTCTTCGGAAGAACAATTAGCATCAGCCCAGGAAATCACGGCAGCGGCTGAAAGCCTAAGTAACCTGGCACAAGAATTACAGCACGAGGTAAGCCTGTTTAAAGTGTAAAGAGAGAGATAAAAGCCTGACATTCTCTTCCTAATAGGGAGGGGGGTCAGGCTTTTACTTTGCGCCGCAGAATCTTAAACGATGGTAGAATGGAAGGTAACGATATGAACAAGTAAAGAGGGAGATTATTCGTGTACAGAACTGGAGAAACGAATTACCCGGGCGAGCCGCCATTCGGGGTGCAGGACGGGTTAATACTTGAGCATTATGGCGTGAATGAGTTGCATTTTGATTCGGTTAAAAGCTATCGAAGTCGGTTTCTTTCCGCCAGGCCGGATCATCCGTGGAACGGTCTGGAGACGAAAGAATTTCTCTATAAAATCGGGGCGTGGGGCAAACTGCGTGATACCGGTAAAGAGGGGCTGACACTTGCAGGATTGTTAATGTTTAGTGAGGAGCGGATGATCACCGAGGTGCTCCCTCATTATTTTCTGGAATATCGCAGTGAAGACGGATCTGGCTTTGGAGAGGACAGATGGACAGATCGAGTGACTTCCCAGGATGGAACATGGTCAGGTAATTTATACGAATTTTATTTTCTGGTTATGCCGCGTCTGACCGCACACCTTCAGATTCCATTCCGGGTGGACAGTCTTGTGCGTCGGGATGAAACAGATGTACACATCGCATTACGAGAAGCTTTAGTAAATACATTAATTCATACGGATTACTACGGGGAACGTGGGGTTGTAGTCGAGCGTGAGACATCCGGTTTTGTGTTTGCAAATCCGGGTTCATTCCGAATTGCTCAAACGCAGGCATTTGCCGGTGGGATAAGTGATATACGAAATCCAAACTTGAGTAAAATGTTTTTACTGATTGGCCTTGGTGAGAGAGCAGGTTCTGGACTCGTCACCATTCGACAGACGTGGAACACAAATAAGTGGGTAATTCCCGAAATTTCGCACCAAGAAACCCCTGCTCGAACAATTTTGACATTACGAACAATTGTTGCAGAAACAGAAGAAAAAGCGGATGATTTCCGAACAATGCAGAACTCCGTAAATAACAATACTCCTAAAATAACAGAAAAACAAAACTCCTCAAATAAGGGGTGGGAGTCCTTAAATAAGGAGTTTATCTCCTATAATAATGGTGAAACCTCCTATAATAAGCCGCTGAACTCCTTGAATAGAGGTGTGAACACCTTAAATAACGATGAAAACTCCTTAAATAAATCCTCGAACTCCTATAATATCGAAGGTTCAGAGATGGTGACAGGAGAGGAGGAAGAATGGGAGGGTATAGATGCGCCGGAGATTGAGACGCATATAGTTGTTACCTGGGAGCAGATTTGGGAGATGGGACAATTAGCACGGAAGCGAAAGCGACTCAACCCTTCCATTATGGAAGATTTGCTGGTGGAATTGTGTACACAGAAGCCGCTTATGCTCAAAGAGCTTGCACAACTAACGGAACGGACTCCAGATGGCCTGCGAAATAACTATTTATCTAAGCTCGTTAAAGAGAACCGTCTTTATCTTCGCTACCCAGATCAGGTCAATCATCCACGCCAAGCATACATTGCTAGGAAAAAGTAAGAGAAAAGCAGCGTTCTAATGAACGGCTGCTTTTTTCTTGTTTTATCTTATTGGTTATCACTTTATTCATAGGGTAAAAATACATGGCTCTTAGTGCGGTAAAATTGTGGGGGGAATTACATAAAAAGGTCGTGTATAATGAAGCAATAAGAATTGCTAATTAAGGAGCGTGAATGAATGATGCGGACCATCATGGACAGTATCCCGGACTTTGTATGCTTCCGGGACAGAGAGGGAAGATGGCTAGCCGCTAACTCTTTTGCTTTACGCTTTTTTGGACTAGGAACGACGACTTATCAAGGAAAGACGGCAGAGGAGCTTACATCATTCGTTACGTGTAATCTAGATGTATTTATGAACTGTACACAATCAGATAAGGAAGTCTGGGCTACAGGTAAGATGATGCGTATTGAACAAGAACTGCGGCTTCCGAATGGACATCCCGTATTTTTGGATACGGTAAAAGTTCCGGTGTATAAAGAAGATGGACAGCCAAAAGAACTGATTGTAATCGGGCGGGATGTTACGATGCATAAACAGGCTGAGCGCCTGTTGAAAGAAAGCGAACAGCGCTATCGCTCGCTGGTTGAGTACAATGCGGATGCTGTTTTTACGCATGATCTTGCAGGTCGCTTCATGAGTATGAATAAAGCAACAGAAGGAATGACCGGCTATTTTGAGGAGGAACTCCTGTATCATACTCCGTTTCGGATGATTCTACCGGAAGACAGAGTTCGGGCGCAGGCACACTTTGAGCGAGCGAAAGAAGGAAAGGCGCAAAACTATGATGTTACGATTGTGCACAAGTCAGGACGGCATGTGCACGTTAATGTGGCAAATATCCCGATTATTGTGGATGAAGAAGTTGTAGGTGTATATGGCATTGCCAAAGATATTACGGAGCGGAGCATGGCAGAGAAGCGCGTTGCGTATATGGCATACCATGATGAACTAACCGGTTTGATTAACCGACGTTTCTATAAACAGAAGCTTCAGGAAGCACTTTGTGAAGCGGAAGTGAATGAAAGTCGGATGGCGATTTTGTTTATGGATATGGATCGTTTTAAAAATGTGAACGATTCGATGGGACATGCGTTTGGGGATGAACTGCTGCGCATGATTGCGGATCGTCTGCGTTTCTGCTTGGAGGAGCATCATGTGCTTGCGCGTCTTGGTGGGGATGAATTCACGTTATTGTGTCGCGATGTACAGGATGAGCAGGAAGTGAGTGAAATAGCCAATCGTATTGCTATGGTGTTGGATGACCCCTTTAAGTTAAATGGATTCGAGTTTCATATGACGGCAAGTATGGGCATCTCTATGTATCCGAGGGATGGTCAGGATAGTGAAACACTCATGCGTCATGCTGATATCGCCATGTATCATGCTAAAAGTCAAGGTGTGAGTTATCAGTATTATCGTCCCGGTATGAATAGAAAATCACATGACTCCTGGCTGCTTGAACGAGAATTGCGCAAAGGGTTGGAACGTGAGGAGTTCACCGTATATTATCAACCGCAGATGAACATTGCGACGGGTAAAATTATTGGCGCAGAAGCGTTGATTCGCTGGATTCATCCGGAGAAAGGATTCATTTCGCCAGGTGAATTTATTCCACTGGCAGAAGAGATTGGACTCATTGTTCCGCTGGGTAACTGGGTGCTCGACAAAGCATGCAAACAGAATAAGCTATGGCAGGAAGCGGGGCTACCGCCCATTAAGGTGGGAGTGAACCTGTCGTTTCGCCAGTTTGTGCAGCAGGACCTGGCTCGCACGGTAGCCGATACGTTACAAAGCACCGGATTGGATTCCTCTTACTTAGACTTGGAGATCACTGAATCGATGACGATGGAAGTGGAGCGGGCGATGGAAGTGCTTGCGCAGCTACGGTCACTTGGAGTCAGCATTAGCATGGATGACTTTGGTACGGGGTATAGTTCGCTTACGCATCTGACTAAATTTCCGATTGATAAGCTAAAAATTGATCAGTCATTTATCCGTAATATTACAGATGGGGCCAATGATGCAGCGATTGCCGCAACGATTGTGACGATGGCGAAAAATTTAAAGCTGAGAGCGATTGCGGAAGGTGTCGAAACAGATGACCAATTGCAGTTCCTGCAGCAATGCGGTTGCGATGAAATTCAAGGGTATTGGCTTAGTCCGCCAGTGCCAGCAGAGAAATTTGAGCAGATTCTGGCAAGTAATTCGTGTGTATAGCGAAAAGGAGCAATCTCATCTGAATGGGACTGCTCCTTTTTTAATGATGGTGCCTTACGTTAGAAATACTTATAGGAGGCGGGCAGCTGCCTCCTGAAAGCGTTTATACTTGCCTTCTTTATGTAGGGTGAACGTATACCCTTGTGTAAGCAGATGATCCATTACACGGCGGCAAGCTGCTTCATTTTCTACCCCTTCGATTTCCAGCTCATAGGACTCATTATTTCCTGGGAATAGTGTGCGGTCCAGTTCATATGTATACGGCGAATTAGGAAATGGAAGCAGGCACCGTTCATTTTCCAGTGCACCGCGCAGACTGATTTGTTCTGGGGAAACGATGGTATTTATCGCCTCCTGTCCTTCTGCTGGTAGGTGGCTAAGCAGCACAGTTGCACGCTGTTTTCCCTGCTCAAAAACAGCTTCTGGAATCGTCTGTTCGAGTTCGGTGCAGATCAGCGAGCTGCCGGATGCGTCTTGCAGGATTTTGGCGCATAAAATAAACTGCCCGTTTTCTTGTCGTACACGCAGCATGATTTTATTACGACCAAGGTAAAAATCAGGGGTATCAAAATAGTAATTTACTTGTTTAACTGGAGCGGGAGCATTCGGAAAATCTTCGAGCAATTTCTCGTATGTTGTCCGGTCAAGCAGCAGTTTTAATTCCTGTTCTTTCATGATGATTCCTCCTTATTGAGCATCTGGGTGTAGGTAGACCAAAACCGTAGATGCAGAGTGAATGGATGGAAGGTATACCACAGGCTTTCTTGCTGAGGTTGCTTGGATGCCTGGCGACCAGAAATATGAATGGTGCCAAGAATTCGGTCCATCGCCTGTTCAATGGTTTGTTTGCTGTTTTTTCTTCGTGCTGACACGCTGAATCAGCTCCTCGGTGAATGATTGGTAAGCGGTGAGCGCAGGGCTGTGTCGATCATATGTGAGCAAGGTCTCGTTCGCGTATTGTGATTTTTCTACGGATGCGCTTTTCGGGATGTAGGACGTAAATAACAGATCACCGAAGTAAGCGGCTAGCTTCTCACGCGATAAGCGGGACGTCTGGACGCGCATTTCCACTTTTGTGTTTAGAATGCCTGCGATTTCTAACGTTGGGTTATAACTTTCTCGGATTGTATTGTATTTGGCAATCAGGTTACTCATACCGGTCAGGGCATATTTAGAACTGTCACATGGAATGACTACATAATCAGAAGCTGCCAGTGCATTCATTGTCAGAAGGGACAGAGACGGCGGGCAGTCGATTAAAATATAGTCGTAAGACGAACGGAGTGGAGCAAGAATGGTCTGGAGTCGGAATTCCAGGTTTGTACCTTGCGCCGCCTGTTCTGCGAATTGATCGAGAGCAGGGGAGGCAGGAATAACATCGCAGCCAATCACGGGTGAAGGACAGAGAAGAGTCTCTACCTGCCCTAGCGATAATGGGGTTGATCCGCTCGAAGCGAGAAGCAGTTCCAGCAATAATGATGCATCTTCCTCTACTTCTATGCCCGCTGCATCCGAAGCGTTGGCCTGTGGGTCCAGATCAATCAGAAGTACGCGTTCTCCTCGCTGAACGAGGCAGGACGCGGTTGTGATAGCGGTTGTCGTTTTCGCGACGCCACCTTTATTGTTATATAAAGAAATAGTCGTCATACAATCATCCCCCTTCTGTAAAGTATAAGGAAAAAACCAGAAGTGTGAACCGAACGATTTGAATGGACTGCTCACTTTTTTCTGAACCCGGGAATACGCTACACCAGATGAATTCGCGGAATACAAGGAGGAAAGAGTATGAGCGAGAACAAAGATACGGTTCTGGTTGAAGCAAAAGAGCTCATTCAGCCCCGCCTAAAGCTGACATACCTAGATGTGAGTATCACGGGGAACAGGCGAGCGCAGAAGAGCATCAACCGTGACATTCACAACGCACTTACACAGATGCTGCGTACGGATCAATACCCAAACGCGAAAGAGAAGGAGTTCTGGGGCGGGCATGAAGTAAAAGTCAATGAGAATCAGGTGCTAAGTCTAGTGTTTGAACTATGTAACTATGCGACCGGAGCCACTCATGGCATGGTTACGTACAAATCTCGCACCTATGATACACGAGGCGGGCATGCGTATACCTTAGCCGAATTATTCCGTCGGGGAAGCGACTGGAAGAATCGCTTGAATAAAGAGATCAAGCGTCAGTTCAAGAAGCAGGACATCCCACAAACCTCTCCGTTTAAAACCGTAACAGAAGTGACGGATTACTTCGTCACTTCGCAAGATCTTGTCATTTATTTTCAATTGCATGAATATACGCCGTACGCGTATGGTATCCCAGAGTTTGCGATTTCGATTGCTTCTCTACAAGATATTGCTAATCCGACCGGTCCACTGGCACGACTTGGTGTATAAAACGTTCATCTGCTCAAGAGAATTCAATTTCGTCCCGAGAAGAATTGTAGGAAACCCGAAGATTTTGTTCGTTCAAGTACCAGACGTCTTCCTTCTCCATATAGAAGGTAATTTCATCTATCGTAGTAGAGATTCCGATTTCCTTTGGGGCTTCTTTGGCTACTCCAAGTGAGAAGCCGGTTTGGACAGTGCTGCATCCGCCGATACGGACGAAAAAGCGTACGAATTCTCCTTGTTGCACACTCATTTCTGAGCGGAACCAGTCGAGTGCAGTCGGTTCAATCGTGAAAGTCATGAAGCAGGCCTCCTAGTTGTTCATTTGTTTATATTGTACCATGGGACGTGGAAGCTTCGCTGAGATGTAGACGCCGACGATGACAAAAGCGCCGCCGAGAAGCTGGTACCAGGCAATATGTTCACCGAGAAACAGGATGGCGAACACAGACGCAAATACGGGAATTAGATTTAGAAAGACCCCCGCATGCGCCGCGCCAATGCGGGCAACGGCGGTGTTCCACGACAGGAAGGCCGCAATGGAAGCGAGAATCCCGACATATAAAATTGTGGCGAATGAAGAAACAGACCAGACTGCTGCTACCCCAGACCAGAATGTTTCGTATAAAAAGAATGGGAATAACAACATAATCCCAATTAAAATGGTCGCGGCAAACGTCGTGTTGCCCGGCAATTGCCCGGCCGTCTTTTTAACCAGAATCGAATAAATGCTCCAGCAGATGACGGCTGCGATAACAAGCAAATCCCCTTTGTTGAAGGAAAATGTAAGCAAGGCAGCAGCTGAGCCACGGGAGATGATGCAAACAACACCGACCAGGGAGAGCGCTGTTCCGAGTAGCTGATTTCGATTTAATTTTTCTCGCAGCACGAAGAAGGTAATTAAATAAATGATAATTGGTGTTGACGTATTCACGAGTGATGCGTTAATTGACGTTGTGTAGTGCAGCGCAATATACAGGAGCGTATTAAAGCCAGCAACACCTGTCAGGGATAGAAAAAACAGCATCGGCAAGCGCTGACGTAACACAGGCCAATCTGTGCGTAGATGTTTCCAGCAGAACGGCAGAAATACAAGCAGCGCTGTACACCAGCGCACAAATGACAATGTATAAGGCGGCAGTTGCCCGGCAACTGCCCGGCCGATAACGAAATTTCCACCCCATAGAAGTGTTGCAAGTACAAGCAGGACGTGTGGAGGTAGATTGCGTATCATAAGTTTTGTCACCACTTCCCCAATATTTCCTCTAATTATAGCGTATGTTTCCTGCAGTCGTTAGTAGGAAGGGATGATAAAATGATAGGGAAATGAATCATGGGTAAGTGGAGCGAATGTAAACCCCTGTTTACGAAGCCCTTCAATGATCTGGGGTAGTGCTTGTACCGTTGTTATTTTCGCCGGGCTGTCATGCATTAAAATGATTGCTTTTTGTTTGCCACGGGATCCGTTCAGAACGGCCTGTACAATGCGTTCGCGCTTCTGGCGATGCACAGAAGCGTCAGTGGAATCTACATTCCAGTCGAAATACTGATAGCCTTCGTTCAATTTTTGTTTTGTGAGCATCACCATTAGATCTTTTCCGCCATATTTCCAGCTGACATGGTTGTTAGACCCTCCAGGAAAGCGAATAATGTCTGGCTGGTAGCCAATGCTTGCTTGAATCAGCTTGTCCAATTGCACAAAATCGTTCTGAAATGCCTGTGGGGAAGAGTAAATATAGCGGTAGTTGTGCGAGTATGAATGCAGACCAATGGAATGCCCGCCCCGACGAATGAGCCGATAGAGTTCTCGTCCTGATGATGTATTTTTCCCGGTTACAAAAAAGGTGGCCCGTACATTGTAGGCAGCCAGAATACGAAGGATCGAGCGTGTGTTTGCAGAAGGCCCATCGTCGAATGTGAGATAGGCTATTTTCTGTATTTTAGCCTGGGAATGAGAAGAAGGAACGGAGTCGGTCTGCTTCTCATCCGGAGTAAACACGGCATAGAGCAATAGGATCAGTGCAACTATAGTTGCAGCGGTGACGATGACAGAACGAATAATGCTCACTCCGATCAGATAGTATTTTTTACATATGTATGCTCGTCTTTTCTCCTGCATGAACAGCTTTTTTACCGTAAAATAAAAGGGGGAGGACTCTATCTTTTTACACATAATTGTAAATTTCGGAAACTTTTTCTGGCATAAGAACGTAGAGGATTGTAGAATAAATCATCATTGCTTTTTTCTTTGTCTGTGATTATTTTGTGAAAGAACGGATGATTTATGAAAAAACATCGTCTATGGTAGAAACTGTGAAGGATGAGATCAATTGATTTCTATTGTGGGTGTAACCAAAACATATAAGAAAAGGCCCGTCTTGAACGGACTATCAGCTGAGATCGCAGCAGGAGAACTGTTTGGTTTGACCGGGGAAAATGGAGCGGGTAAGTCTACCTTGCTGTCTATTCTCGCCAGTGTGCTTCCGCCGGATGAAGGAGAGATATGGATTGGTGGGCAAAGTGTGCGCCAGCAGGGAAACGAAGTGAAGCGGCTTGTTGGTTATGTTCCACAGGAGATTGCTCTGTATCCTACACTTAGTGGGGAAGCGAATCTGATGTTCTGGGGTCGGATGTACGGCCTGCGTGGCCGTAAGCTTACAGAGCGTGTCGCGGAAGCATTAGCGACTGTTCAGATGGAGGATCGCTGTCATGACAAGATCTCTGCGTATTCCGGTGGCATGAAGCGTCGTATTAATCTGGCAGCTGCACTCTTGCATAATCCGCGTGTGTTAATTCTGGATGAACCGACGGCCGGTGTAGATACGGCTTCGCGCCATCATATTATGGATGTTCTGAAGGAGCGGAGCCGACAGGGAGTGACAATCGTTTACACGAGTCACCATATGGAAGAAATCATGGCCTGTGATCGAATCGGAGTCCTCAAGGACGGGATACTGGCCGTGTCCGGTACTGCCGGAAATTAAAGATACATAATTTGGAGGGGTACATTGATGGAGGCAAAAAAGAAAAAAGCACTTGGAATCGGAGTTGCCGCAGCCGTGCTCGTTGCAGGGGGATCGTACGTTGCGTACGCGAAGTTTGATATGTTTAAAAGTCCGCGCATGATGTATCTGGAAGCGGAAGCGCAAAATATGAGTGAGGTTTCGAAAAAAATCGATAAAGTGAGCAAGGAATATAATGAGGTGGTGGATGCCTCCGTAAAGGGTACTACTTCTCAGGATATTGAAATTTCCAATCTCATTCTTGATATGGCTGCGCCAGACCCACAAGTACAGAAAGTTCTCGATTTGGCCAAAGATAGCAAGATTGTGATTCATTCGGATGCAGACGGAGCCAATGACAAGGGAACGGGAAAAGTTGATTTATTCATCAATAAAAGCAATTTGATTGGTGCAGAATTTTTCTATGATAAAGAGAAGCTTGGATTCGGAGTTCCGGCAATCTACAATAAATACGGCTATTATAATTACAAAGATAAAGCGCTTGTCGAGCAAAAATTTGGGCAGGTGGGGCTCCCTGATCGTATGCCGAGCAACAAAGACTATCTGGACATCCTCCGTATTCCAAATGAAGAGTTGAAGCCGATTCTAGCTGATTACGCCAAGCTGTATGCAGAAAGCATTCAGGATAAGCAGGTAACAGTGAAGAAAGGTGCAACCTTTGAAGCGGATGGCGTGAAGAAGAGCGGCAAAGAGCTGACGGTAACTTTCACCGCAGATGAATACAAACAATTGATGAAAAAACTTGTCGATAAAGTTTCCAAAGATGAAAAGCTCCAGGATCTTTTGTATGTGCGCTACGATAAATTGGTAGAGTTGACGAAACAAAACGCACCGAACGAGAGCATTAAGAAGATGACGAAAGAAGAGTTTAAGCAAAAGTTTGCTGAATTCAAAAAAGAGACAGATCTTGACATTGATAAAGCAGATGTTGGCTCTGGTGTGAAGATGGTTGTGTTCGCAGATTCAGATGATCATATTTTGCGTCGCACCATTACGAAAGAAGGTAAATCCAAGGACGAAAATGTTGTGATTACGATAGATAACTATAAAAATAAAGAAGGACGTGAACATAGTTCCTTTGAATTCGCAGGCAAAGATGAACAAGGCGAAGATGTCAAGATGAATATTGTGAGCTTGACGAAAGAAGAGGGCGGTAAAACAGATCGGGATCTTACGTTCTCGGTAAAAGCAGAAGAGAATGGAAGACCAATCGATATGACACTTTCTGTTAAAGGTGCAACCACGAAAAATGATAAAGATAAGAGCAAAATAGGAGATATGAAAGTGGAGCTGGCGATGGATAAGAATGATCCAACAATGCCGAAAAAGCTTACATTTAACGTGAAATCTACCCAAAAGCTGAGTGGTGAAGTGAAAATCCCGGCATTGAGCGCAGGCAACAGCGTCAATCTGGCAACTGTAACCGATGCTGATCTCATGAAAATTCAGCAGGAAATTCAGCTAGGTGCCCAGCAGTTCATGATCAAAAATATGCAGCTGTTCCAATAGTTCGGCCTGCTACCGTAGAGGAAAATAGATCAATAAGGGACACAGGAAGGAGCCGATTGCTGGTTCCTTCCTTATTTTGTATACAGGCAGGTGTGCTGTGATCATTCGAGCGATCGCTATAAACGATGGGAAAATGTACGGCCGGGACTGGAAGGGGATGGCTTTCTTGCTTGGGTTCTCCCTGCTTTCGATTTGGCTGTTTACACAGGCGTTGTCTTCGCATTTGTTTGCCAGTCGGTTTAGTCAACCATTTGCGATTGCGCTTGTAGACGAGGATCAGACCTTTAATACACGGCTGATTAGCCGTCAGCTTGAAGAAACGGAATATTTGAAAGGGTTTATTACCATTCAGCATGTGACGAAGGCAGAAGCGATACGGAGCATTGAACGGAATGAAATTGCGGGGGCAGTTGTAATTCCGCAGGGCTTCACGGCTAGTTTGTATAGTGGGGATAACTGGCCGATTCAATTCATCGGCAATCCGGCTCAGCAGAAGCGCTCGGTGCAGATGAAGAACGAACTGACGAGTGCTGTACAGTACATTTCAGCCGGGCAAAGTGCCGTGAAAGCGGTCTGGTATGCAGCTCGGGATGGGGGAGCGTCACCTGAACAATTAGATCGATTGATGAAAGAAAGTGTTATGACATTTATGAGTCAGGCGCTAGCACGCGGTGAATTGTATCGGGAGCGGACGCTTACAAGCTTACCAGATGTGAAGTTGCCAGAATACTATACAGCGGCACTTGGTGTGTTGTTTGCCGGTTTTTTCGCAGTGCGTGGTAGTCGGGCGTTTACGGTAGAGAAAGAGTCTGGTGTGCTGCGCCGTCTTTATGCCGCTCCGGTCGCCTGGTGGCAGGTTGGGATCGGTAAATTCATTGCGCTATTTGGTGCGTTGTTTGTGCAGGTAGCTATTTTATTCGGCGCGGCTATTTTTTTGTTTGATGTCTACATTGGTTCGCAGTGGGGGGAGATAGTACTTCTGCTGCTGTCGGCTTCTTTTGTGCTCGGAGCATGGGGGATGTTGCTTGGCGTGATTGGACTGGTTTCGCGAGGAGCAGATGTGCTCGGATACGTGGGTACATTCTTGCTTGCTTTCCTTGGAGGGTGTATCTATCCATTGTTTTCCCTGCCGGAGGTGTTACAGGTACTTGGAGAGTGGACGTTTCAGCATGGGATGATGACGGGATTGCTCATTATCTTTTCAGGGCAGGACGGATTGGCGCTGATGCCTGTATGTGGACGTCTATTTCTTGTAGGCAGTATTCTGCTTGGTTTTGCAGCGCTAATGTTCTCGCGTGTGTGGAAAGGGAGGGGATACGATGCGTAACGTATGGGGACTTCGCCTTCGACTCTGGGCGCGAGATCGCATATTTGTAGCGCTTGTAGTACTGCTTCCTGTTCTGTTCGTGCTTGTTATGGGGGCAGCTGGTAGCTTCGAGGCGCAGCCTGTTATCGCAGTCGCGGTCGCAGATGAGGACCGGACTGACTATTCCAAGCTTGTGATCGATCGATTTTCGAAGAAGGAAGGCATTCGTGTTATTCAAGGCAGCGAGTCTGATGTGAAGATGCTGGCCGAGAATTATAAAGTCGAGGCGGCTTTTGTGATTCGAAAAGGATTTAAGGAAGCCATTCTCCATGAAGACACTCGAGAGCGAATTGATGTATTCAAAAATCCGGGTTCGCTTTCGTACGGGATTCTGGAAGAAATGCTTGGTAGTGAAGTCGCCCGTCTGTCTGCAAATGCAGGAGCGGCTAACATGGCGGTGCGTGTATATCGAGAGTATGGGTTATCTCCTGTGCCGGAATCCACCTTATGGGAGCGGGTACGAGCATATGCGGATGCTCAGTGGGAACCGAAACCACTTCTTACACTGGAAGAGAAGAAGTGGACAGCGGACGGATTGTCAAAAGCAGCGAATGTGGCCCCAATCTCTTCAACTCTGATGGCTGGCATCGGGGTGCTGCTCGTCTTGCTTATGTTACTGGTTCTGTTATCGAGTGCATGGTTAATTGAGGAGCGTGAGGCGGGCATCCTTCGCCGGGCCCGTTCTGTTCCCGGGATGCTCGGCAAGTTGTACATGGGCAGTGTGCTAGCGCAGCTTACGATTGCGATGACAGTTGTGTTGCTTTGTGTAGGAATTGCGTATGTTGGGTTCGGTACCTGGCTTCTGCCGCATCCCCTGCTGTACGGGCTGCTTGCTGTGTACATGGTGGCTGCTTCCGGGATTGGGATGGCCATAGCTGTCCATATGCGGACAGGTGGTCAGCTCGCAAGCATTGCGCCGCTGGCTGCGATGTTGACGGGGTTTATCGGAGGATGTTTTTGGGCGTTTCTCCCTGTGCCGGATGCACTTGCTGCGCTTTCCCTTTGCACGCCGCAGGGCTGGGTACTCTTAGGAACAAAGGAGCTGCTGGCTGGGGGAAATATGGGGGGAATGTTTGGAACAGCGGTAGGAGTTCTGCTGGCAGTAGGAGGGCTGCTTCATCTGTACAGTTTTTGGTACATTGATAGAAAAAAGTGTGGAGATGAAAGATGAGGGGGAGAAAATGCATTCACCTTTCTCCCTCTTGCAGCAGACTATACTCGTTTTACCGTCATGTTGTATTGATTGTATAGTTCAAGGCGGCGGTCGTTAAAAGGAGCGACCTGCCCGTGTGCCCGATTCGCTTCGAGTGCTGTACTGTCAAGGCGAGCCGACACTGTCATAACGTTGTTCGTTTCCCCGAGAGCGAGTATACCGTTCGCTGGAAATGGATGATCGCATGGACTAAAAATGCCTGCCTGAGAATAGCCCGCATCTATTTGTGGAACGTGCGGCAAATAGCCAACAAGTCCGCTCAGAACGACAAACACTTGATTCTCAATTGCCCGTGCCTGTGCACAGTATCGCACACGGTAGTAGCCTTCCGCCCCGTCTGTGTAAGACGGGCAGAGGATAATATCCGCCCCCATTCCAGCTACAATCCGGGATGCTTCCGGAAACTCGATGTCGTAGCACGTCAGGATCGCTACACGTCCAATCTCGGTATCCTGAACAGTAAACCGATCGCCCGGTGTTAGGTTCCACCGGTTGCGCTCTTCCGGTGTGCTGTGGACTTTGGTCTGACGAATGACATCGCCATTTGGCATAAATAAATAAGCCGCATTCAGGAAGGCATCATTTTCTTTTGTAATGTGTGTACCTCCGAGTATGGTGATCCCGGTCTGCTTACTGATCGTAGAAAACGTTGTCATGTATTCGTCTGTGAAGGAAGCCATATAGTCACACGCTTCGGCATGGTTCATGACCGATTCAAGAGCGAGAAGTGTGCCGGTCACGTATTCAGGAAATACGATGAGTCGGCTGCCGTCATCTATGGCTTGCTTCGTGTGCTGCATGACTTGATCCCAGAATTCTTCTTTGTTGGTAAGGGGACCGATTCCGAACTGAACTGCTGATACGGCTGAAACAGTCAACGTCATTCCTCCTGCAAGTTTATTCTCTATTTATTTTACTGGGGATTGCGCCACTCGACCAGTACAGCGTAGTCAAGTGATTCCCCGTCCTCTACATATTCAGGCAAAATCTGAAGTGGAGTAAGCCCCTGCTTGATCATAAATGAAAGTACCATATCATGAATTTGACCATTTGTCACTTGTATCACATATTCTTCTGGTGTCATCTGTGGGGCATGTTGATAATAGCCGGGGATACGGCATCCAGCTAAAAAGCGGGTAAGTCCTTTTTCTATGACAAGATTTTTGCGTGCTGTATAAAGAGCCTGTGCGATTCCTTGTCTACGAAATGAGGGGCGAACACACAAATCGATGCCGTATAGGCTATCTCCCATTGCGTTGTGGGTGTTTTTGATCATACCATTATCGGAGATCTGTGACCATGTATGCGGTGATCCGTCGTAACGGATGATGAGGGATGTAGCAGATCCAACCGGAAAACGATTTGCTTCGACAAGCATAGCTCCTTCAGGAAAGGTCTCAACATGAGCAGCTACTTGTTCCGGACTCCACCATAGCTCTTCAGGGAATGGAGGGGGAAAAGCTTCACGCTGAATATCGAGTAGAGCATCAAAGTCACGCTGTGTATACGGTCGAACGCTTACATGCATACAGATCTCCCCCTGTTTTTAAACGTTGAACCTCATAATTTCATTCTGTAGCTCTTGAGCCAGTTTACTTAAATCATCGGCAGCGGCTGTAACTTCTTCCATGGAAGCCAATTGTTCTTGAGAAGAGGCAGTAGTGCCCTGGGTCCCCATTGATATTTTTTCAGAAATCAGGCTTAGTTGCTCCATCGCTGCTGTCATTTGCTCGGTGCTTGCTGACACTTCTTCAGTGGCCGCTGATACATCCTGAACCTGCTCCGTAATTTGCTGAATCGAATGTAAAATTTGTTGAAAAGCCTGGCCTGCTTTATTAACAATAACGGCTCCAGCTTCAACTTCTTTTGCTCCTCTACCCATTACATCGATGGAGTGAGTTGTATTTTGTTGTATTTCTTTAATTAGCTCTCCAACTTGCTCCGAGGATTGTCTGGATTGTTCAGCCAATTTTCTTACTTCGTCAGCCACAACGGCAAATCCTTTTCCGTGTTCACCTGCCCGTGCCGCTTCGATCGCAGCATTTAAAGCCAATAGGTTGGTTTGACTTGCAATGTCACTAATTACTTCCATAATATGTCCGATTTTTATGGAGCTATCTTCTAAATCTTTCATAACGGTAGATGACTGTTGGACAGACGAACTAATGGTTTCCATTTGTTGTACCGTTTGGTTGATGATTTGATTCCCCTGTTTTGCTTGTTGCAGTACTTGTATGGATGACTCCGCCGCCGTAGAAGCGGACTCTGCAATACGCTGAAGGGCGATTGCCCCTTCTTCCATTGCTTTTTTATTTTCTTCTGTACTTTTCATTTGAATATCTGCACCTGTAGCGATTTCTTGCATAGTAGAAGCTATCTGATTAGCAGTTTGCGCTGCCTGTTCGGAACTGGCATATAGTTCTTCGGAAGAAGCAGCAATTTGCTTAGAGCTTTCGCTAACTTTGTGAATCAGATTGCGTAGATTCCCTTTCATCTGGTTGAATAATGTGGCCAAATCTCCGACTTCATCTTTATTTTTGACAACGACATCTGGTAGAGAGAGAGTTCCTTCCGCCATTTGCTTTGCAGTTTCCGCTATACGAACGATTGGCCTCGACAAAATACGACCGATCAAGTAAGCGATGACACTGCCAACTAAAAAGGCAAGGATCGAAATGAATATGACTACATTTTTAATATGAGCTACTTTCTCCTCGATTTGTGCAATGTTTTTGTTTAGAAGTTCGGTTTGAAAGATTTCTAGTTCATTTGTTTCCTGGATGAATACCTTTCCAATAGGGTTTCCTTTTTCTTTTATTAGACGTACAAACCCTTGCATATTGTTTTGTTTTTTTAAGGTGATGAGCTGTTCCGCGATACCCGCATATTCGGTATTCGTTTTATCAAGTTCTTGCAGGAAGCTTCTTACTTTTTCCTGATCGGTACTATTGCGTAATTCTAGTGATATTTCGGCAAACTTATTTCTGGCCTGTTCATAATCCTGAATCGAAGAATCATCTCCTGTAAGCAGGTATCCCCGAATGGATTTTAGCTGCTCGGTTGATAAATATCGTAGCTTTTCGACCATGATCATTCTTTTTACCCGAGTATCCAATAGGTTAGAGTATGTGGCATTTATAGCAGATAGCTGGTAAACGGCAATGCTTGCGACAATACCTAAAAGCACAAGAATAATGGAAAAGCCACTAAGCAACTTTTTATTAATACTCATCTCATAAACCTCCAGTAATGGTACTAAATACTTAAATACAATCATTGTTTTTAATATTTATATTACCTTGGTATGATTAATAAATCAATTTTTTACTGTAGGTATAGTAATAATCAGGTATGAAATTTCGTTATTATAGGGGATGATTAGACTATGGTATGATGGTTTATCAGATTGGTACTCAGTCTGGTGGGTCTGGTATAATAACGGCGTAAACACTAGCAAATGTATGATGGAAAGGAGAGAGATAAAATGGGACGATTGTTTATTATTCTTGGAAGCTTCAATATGTTCATGTCGGTAGCGCTTGGCGCATTCGGTGCACATGTTCTTCGTAGTCTTGTGACAGCGGACAGGCTTGCGACCTTTAATACAGGCGTACATTATCATATGATTCATGCGCTTGGGTTGATTGCGATTGGGATTTTTATTGGACAGATTGGTGTAAGTAAAATGCTGACATGGGCGGGCTGGCTGCTTCAATTCGGGATTCTCTGCTTCTCGTTCAGTCTGTATTTCCTTGTGATGCTGAATCTTCCATGGCTCGGTGCGATTACGCCGATTGGTGGTGTCGCATTTCTGATCGGCTGGATTCTGCTTGCGGTATCGGCTGCTAAGGCGAACAAAAGATAAGAGCAAGCTAGAGCCATTCCACCTGAAAGTTGGGTTCTATGTCGATGATGTCAAAGGTTTCACCGACGCTAAAGGGACTCGCAGCTTGAATTCGAATGGATTTAGGAGATGGAATAGCGAGAATGATACCCCGGCTCCCCCGGTTGCCGCGTATTGTTTTTCCTGTAAGAGAGGCAGCAAGCGGTAGCGGGTCTGTCGTATGAAGGGTATCGCTGCTATAGGACAGGACAGTACCTTTCGATAATATGAAATCATCGCGCAGAATCAGTACAGCATTGTCTGCCTCAGTTTGAACATGTTCAACCGGGTAGATAGATGCCTGCGTATCTGAAGAACGAGCGATTCGCACATAGCCTGAATTTCCGGAAACGGGGAGGGGTGGCGTGATGCGGATCGCTCGTTTGGTATAGTCAACGTCTATAATGGTGCTCGTTATACGCCGTATCCCTTCATAGCGGATTCCTTGGAATCGCATCTCATCTGCGTACATACAATCTGCACGCATGATTTTTCCCTGAAGGTTGGTGCGCACCATGGCACATCGGCCTATTACCTGCCACTCGCCGAAGCGGGTTTGGACTACCATCGTCTGCCGGATCGGACTGTACACCCAGAAGTCAATAGACCCACTCTCATGTGTTACAGACAGAGCTGTTACTTGTACGCCGCGGGCAGAGAGTCGATGAATTCGGGATAGTTCGGATGGTTGTTTGTTTTTTCGCGTACAGAAAACAGCGGCGTACTGCATGGTCGTACCTGTGCCGCGTACGATGAGCAAGGGATGCTTCTCACGTCCGTCGAGAGTCGGATAGGTTCCAGTCCAAATGCGTTCGTTCCCTGTTAGTAGCCCCTGCCATGTTAGCGTATAGCCTTCTTGGGATACCCAGTTCGCCTGCAGGATGTTGTCTGCGGGCTTTTCGCATGGTTGCAGATCATAAATAAATCCATACCCGTTATTTGGATCTGGTGTCCAGCCTTGAGCGCGTTCTTCCTTGCCTAGCGGATGGAATGTTTCCCCTGTCGTAAGACGTTCTCCGAAGCTTTGGCCAGGTGCATCATAATACAGACGCTTCGATGCATCTACACCGGCTAGCGTCCAAGTCGAATCTGCCGAACGTATCCGAGATACGGCTAGTGATAGTTCCGCTTTCTCATGAAAAGCGCGGAAGGTATAATCGCCTGTTACAGCCCCGCGAATGTAAAATAGATCGAGTACATAAGAAGAAGCACCAAGTGGTACGATGGCGACTGCTCGTTCATATGCCTCGATTCCATACAGGTTTGGAGCGCTTCCTTCGAACATTGTGATGCCGTCTTTTTCATATAGAAAAGAAAGTGTACCCCCGGCACACGGTTTATATAGTTGTCCGCGTTTCATTTTCTGGTCGCTGTTTACAACTACAGTATTATGGGCGATGGAGTGCGTAGTCCAGCCGTAGTGCCCGTTTGTACCATACGAACTGTAGCCGACATCTGCTGAGATTTCCTTACCGTATGCGTAATAAGATAAACCAAGCATATCATCGTGACTATGTGTGTAATTCGGGCCAACTCGCATTAGTATAGTAGTGCCATTGCCATCACGTCCGATAAGAATGCCTGCCTGCCCGGTGAAGATAGAGGAAGTAGGTAGGGTTAGTGCAGCTGCCTGATGTGGCTCTGGATGAGAGAGAAAGAGATCAAGGCCTTTTGTACCGAGTCTTTTTTCAACGAGTGCATATAGACTGTACAGGTGTTTGGCAGCTTGACTGCGTAGGGCATCATCTGGGGAGAAGGTATAGAAATGAAGGGCAGCTCGGTATATATCGGCCATTGTTTTCGGATCGGGTGCAGGATTGCTTGATCGATCTTGTCCCCAGTCGCCGTAACATGGCAGATGCCCCTGGCAAAGCAGGTCCAATGGATTTTCGACAGCGAATTGGAAAAAACGACGGCTTTCAAACGGATGCGAACCTACCTGAGCGGTATCAGCACGCATCGCAAGTAGTCCCATATCAAGCAGCACCGTACTAGTGAACATGGAATAACCGTATGATCCTTCAAAATACATGCCATCTCGCCCGAGTGCGTTAGCGAGAAATACATCTGTCGCCCGAATTCCCCATTTTAGATAATCTGGCTCCTCTAGTACCAACCCAACCGCCAGCATCGCGCGTACACCATCCGCTTCGTGATTGTGCAGTTCAGTCAGATTCCCCTCGGTCAGGTCATACTCGGGTCCACCGGGTTCTGTAAGCAAGTAGTCACGCAGCATTGCCTCAATGTTGTCTCGTACTGTGCCTGGCAGACCAAGCAGTGCCCGTGCCGGGGATGGTTCACCGAGTTCTGGCAGGTAATACAGCCAGTCATAATCGTGGGCAAGCAGCACTTTAACCCGATACACGATACTCGTAAGCAGATGTAGACGTCCCATTTCTTTGGTGCTGCCGAATGGTGTGAAATCACGCGGTCCGATTGTGCCGGGATAAATAGCGGCGAACGCATCGAGAATAACGATTGCTTGTCGTGCGTACCGTTGGTTGTTCGTCAGGATATACAGCCAGACAAGCTTAGTAACCATGCCTTCATGATCTCGGACCCCGCCGAGTAGCTGTCCTGCTATGTAGAAGTTCCACATTCCAATCAGGTAGTACTCAATCCCATCCCGTTTGATCCCAGCGCCTTCGTCTGTATATGTTGCATCGGGTAGCACGGTTTTACAGGAAGGGCAGGTGACTGTCTTAATGGGAAAACGGGAAAACATTGCTCGCTGTGCATCTTCAGAGAACGGAAACGGTTTGCGGCAATGGGGACAGCCCGTAATGCCGTATGCAAAAGTTTGCCCATGCATAGACAGAACGCAGGCATATACGTCTTCCTCAGACCAGTCGATCAGAAATTGCTGGCACTCGGCTTCTAATTGCTTGAAGGTTTGTTTGGCCCATGGGTGAGTAGCTATGTTTTTTCGTGCGGTTGCGAGTTGCTTTGCGTCTACATAAAACCCTCGTTTTGGTTTAAGCATACGATCCCTTCTTTCTTGATGATGGAAGGTTACCGATGGATACGACAGTCTATATCGTACGATATGTTAATTCTCATATGAATATTTTTTGATTGTTACGAAAAAGGAGGATATAGGATTTTTTTGTCGAAATAGGTCTATAAGCCAAAATTCAGGGAGGCGAGGTAAATGGGTTACTTACACAAAGCCAACTGGAGTGCGATACAAAGTCACCGGAACGCAATCTTTATGGTTAATGTCGAAGGTCCGAGTGAATATAAACATGTGACGACTGTTGATAAAAATGATCTTTTGTCCATGAAGTACTATATAACATACGGGTCATGCACAATCGTGCATGAAATTGTTGATAAGGCGATTGATGAGAATGACAATTTGATTTTGTTTGTGAAAGACAATGTTATTGAATGTCTCCGATAAGCTGCTCATTTGAGCGGCTTTTTTCTTTAGTTACATCCTGTATTTGGGAAAATATAGAGAAGAACACGTAAGAGCGATCAGCAGATGCAGTAACAAGCTAAAGGGTAAGAAAAACGGCCTTTCTCGATATTCAGTTGGGAAAAGGCCGTTTATTATGGTCACTTGGGGTTCGATCTCGTAGTCAGATCTTACGACAAATACTTCTGAATCATCGCGTTAATTTGCCCACCAAGAATCAAGATCATCGCAGATAAATAAAACCAGATCATCAGAATAATAACGCCCCCAAGACTGCCGTATGTAATCGTGTAGCTGTTGAAGCTGTTCACATAGAACGAGAAGCCGTACGAGACAACGAGCCAGCCAACTGCCGCAAATACAGCACCGATACAGCCAATGCGCCAGTGTACCTTACAATTTGGGGCAAAGTAATAGATGAATGCAAACAACCCGATCAAGAACACGAAGCTGAACACCCAGCGGATAACTGTCCAGAATTGCAGAACATTTTCTGGAACAATGATATACGATGTAACAAATGTCTCGATTGTCTTGCCAAACACCGGCAAAAGAAGTGTCACAATAATAGCAAGTACCATGCCGATGGTAAATAAAATCGCCATCATTCGTGACATAACATACGAACGCTCCTCTTTTACGTCATACGCCCGATTCAGTGCACTAATAATCGCATGAATCGCACTAGATGAGGTCCATAGCGTTCCAAGGAGACTAAAGACGAGCAGCCAGCCGCGTCGTACGTTTAATATGCTGTGGATATTGCTTTCCAGCAGTTCCGTTACTTTTTGTGGGGCAACCGCATGCAGGAAGTAGAGGGTATGCTCGGCTGAGATAGGCAAGTACCCGATCAAGGTGAAGGCAAAAATGAAAAACGGAAAAATCGACAACATGAAATAGTACGCCAGCTGCGCCGACATACCGGATACATCATTTTCAATAAAGCGTCCCACCAGTTCTTTTCCGTATTGATATAGGCGGCTTTTGGATAGAAATGAAATCATAAGCCCTCTCCATTGACATTTTTGGGTGTTATCGTTATCGTACCAGTATCTTTTATTTTATATGAAAAGTGTCGGAGGACAATAACATGGCAAAAGTATTTCTTGTACGCAATCGCCGCAAGCGATTGGAACAGGGTCATCCCTGGGTATACCAAAGTGAAGTAGAGCGAATCGAAGGCGAATATGAGCCGGGTGACATGGTCGATGTGGTGAATCATCAGGGTCATTTTCTCGCTAAAGGATATATCAATCCACAATCACAAATGATCGTGCGTATTTTATCATACCGCCCGGATGAAGAGATTAATCAAGAGTGGGTGACAGCGCGTGTACGCCAGGCCTGGACATTCCGTCAGCGTTTCTTACCAGGAATACGCTCTTGCCGCGTGCTGTATGGCGAAGCGGATTTCCTGCCGGGTGTAGTGGTAGATAAATATGAGGACGTACTTGTTGTTCAGATTTTATCACTCGGCATGGAAGTGCGCAAAGATTGGCTGCTTCAGGCGCTGCTTGACGTATTTAGCCCGAGAGCTGTCTACTTGCGTAATGATGTGCATGTGCGTGGGCTGGAAGGGCTTGAGCAGGACAAAGGCTTCTGGTATGGCGAATCCGAGACTGAGATCGAAATTGAAGAAAATGGCTTAAAGCTTGTTGTTGATATTGAGAATGGGCAGAAAACAGGCTATTTCTTCGATCAGCGTGAAAACCGTTCAGCAATTGCCCCCATTATGATAGGCTGGGGCGCGGAACATGGCATCAGCTTGCAGCCGGTGGAAGAAGAAGGCGAAACGGTGATGAAGCCGGTGGACAAGCGCGGCAAAGTCATCAAAAATCCGTTCTGGGACGGCGCAGAAGTACTCGACTGCTTCACACATACAGGCTCCTTTACGTTGAATGCCTGCAAACATGGGGCAAAAAAGGTCACAACGCTTGATATTTCGGATCACGCGATTGAGACAGCGAAGCAAAATGTACAGCGGAACGGGTTCTTACACCGTGTGAACTTTGTTGTGGCGAATGCATTCGATTATTTACGGGAAGCGGTAAAAGAAAACAAGCAGTGGGATGTGGTCATCCTTGACCCGCCAGCATTCGCGAAGTCGCGCGGTGCGGTCAAAGGCGCGGTACGTGGCTATAAGGACATTAATCTGAACGGCCTAAAACTTGTGCGTGAGGGCGGCTATCTGGTGACAGCAAGCTGTTCATACCATATGAGCCCGGAACAGTTCCAGGAAACGATTCAGGAAGCAGCGGTTGACGCGAAAAAAATGCTGCGTCTGATTCACTGGAGCGGAGCGGGACTTGATCATCCTAAACTCACGGGAATTGATGAGGGCGACTACTTGAAGTTTGCCATTTATGAAGTAACGTCTCGCTAATATAAGTTAAACAAAAGGAGAGCTTCCGGAAAACCGGGCTCTCCTTTTATTATTTTTGCGCTTGGCTCACTTGCTTCTCATCATATGCTTTCATTTTCTTCAATAGAACTTGTTCCGTAATTTCCGGTGATCCGGCATTGACCCGCTTAATCAGCTCCTGCCCGCGTTCTGCGATCCCCTCTTCCGTGGTAAAAAACAGGGTAACACCAGCTTCTTTTCCAGCTTGTATGGTGAGCGGACTATATGCGCCATACGGGAAGGCTAACAAATTTGGCTGCTTGCCAAGCATAGCCTGAAGTTCCATATCTGCTACCATCAAGTCGGTCCGGATGCGTGTATGCGCTTCTGCCTTTGTCTCATTAAGAAGTGGGCCGAGTAATACCGGTTTTTTCGTACCTTTCTCATCTACGACATCTTTATAGTGTTGATTATACGTATGGGAATAAAATGACATTCCTTGTGTCTGCAATTCTTTTATTTGTTTCCATGACATGTGCGGCAGAGCACCTGGTGGTGAATTCTCGATGTAGCTAACTACAAGGAAGTTCGTAGCTGTATACCCGTATTTATTAAGAATGGGGCAGGCTTTTGTGTAGAAGCTTTCGTATCCGTCATCAAACGTAAGGAGTACGGCGTTTGGTGGGACATCCTGTTCATTTTTCATGTAGCTGATAAAATGCGGCATGGAAATGATGGTATAACCAGCATCCCGCAATGCTTTCATATGAGAGTGAAACCGGATAGGTGTAATGGCTGCGCTAGTTTGAGGATATGCCTCAAGGTGATGATACGTAAGAACAAGCACCTTATCTTTGTAATGAAAGGGAATGGTATATGCGAATGCTGGCTTTATGAGCAGCAGACAGATCATAAAACCCGCAGCAAAAATTAAATGTCTTCTTCCTTTTAACCCCATCATCGTTCCTCCGTTTTTATACGCTTGATCTTTTTATCTTATCAATTTGTACTACAAAAATTGTATTTTTACAACAAAAAAACCATGTGTCTTCGATGTTCCTGCACGATTCTACAAAAATACATATTTTAGTTGCGTGAATTGTCGGACAATTAATGTTTTATTTAGGTTTATACCGTTTTATAATGAGCTTACGAAACCAAATGGAACGAGGAGGAATAAACGATGATACCAATGGAAGATAAGGATATGAATGTGTTTACCTACTATGAGGAAGGTATCACACAGTATATTTGGCTGCAGGATGTAACGGAAGGTCGGGCACGAACCGTCGAGGAAGAAGCTGCTCATTCTTCGCTGGCTGAACTAGTTGAGATGCTGCAGGAAGGAAGTAATAGGCTATGGCCGAATGGATCATTTATCGCTGCTGTAGTGGAAGGGGCGGTTCGGGATGCAGCGGGCTGGTTGATAGACGGGTCACAGGATATTGGGTATTTAGATACAGGTTGAGCTGACAAAAGCAGGCGCCGCTTTTCTCAATTCAACGTAAATGGCTAGCCCCATCCTGAACGCTCCCTCCTTCGACACATATATGAAATTTACTCCCCCACATTGCATGGTTCATGCCCCGATTTGGTATAATGGAAGAAAAACGAACGGAGTTATTCTTACATGAATCCCATTCTGTATGTAGAAAACATGACAGGCGGATACCGAAAAAACCGCCCCATTATTCATGACGTGTCATTCTCTGTATATCCAGAAGAAATGGTCGGACTCATCGGGCTCAATGGAGCTGGAAAGAGTACGACCATTAAGCATATTCTAGGGCTGTTAACTCCGACAGCAGGTACTGTACGCATAAATGGCACAGCGCTTACGGATGACCCAAAGAAATATCGCTCAGCTTATTCATACGTACCGGAGAACCCGCTTGTATATGATGATCTGACGCTGCGAGAGCACCTGGAGTTTACTGCGATGGCGTATGGCATCGATCGAGATACATTCACGGCACGTAGTGAAATGCTAGTAGATGAGTTCCGAATGAAGGATCGTCTTGATACATTTCCGCGCCATATGTCAAAAGGGATGCGTCAGAAGATGATGATTATGAATGCGTTTCTGGTACAGCCATCATTGTATATGATTGATGAGCCGTTCCTTGGACTTGACCCGCTTGGCATTCGTTCTCTATTAGAGCTGATGGTACGGATGAAAAAAACAGGCGCCGGGATTTTGATGAGTTCCCATATTTTGTCGACGGTAGAGAGGTATTGTGATAAATTCGTGGTGCTCCATCAGGGGCGAGTATGCGCATCAGGTACGCTTGCGGACTTGCGTCGGCAGACCGGCCTGATGAACGGTTCGCTGGACGATATTTTCTATGAGCTAACGAAAGAAGAGGACAAAGCTTGATATGGAGATAAAAGCGTTATGGAACAAGCGCATGGGTGCATTTTTGACGGAAGCGCTCGGTTATTTGCGCTACGTGGGCAATAGTGGGGCGATTGGATTTCTTGTGCTTGTCGTCCTAACGGGTGCATACTATTATTCGCGCTTGTTGAAGTATTTGCCGGATACATATCCAGTTGAATGGGGAATCGGGCTTGTGATGGTGTATTTGCTTACGAGAGGACAGGTCCGAACGTTTATCAAAGAAGCGGATCTTGTGTTTTTGCTGCCGCTTGAATCAGACATGAAACCATATTTCCGGTCCGCTGTGTTGTACAGCTTCATCTTTCAGGCAGCTGGGATTGCTGGGATGCTGCTCGTACTGTGGCCGTTGTATCGGCACCGGATGGGGGAAGCAGCACTTTCATTCGGGAGTGTGCTGCTTGTCTTGCTTGTGCTGCGTCTGCTGAATACGGCGGCACGCTGGCAGGAGGAGAGACTGTCGGAATCGAGAGAAGTGATGTGGTATGGACTTGGTCGAACCTGTGTGAATGCAGCGATTGTCCTTGTAGTATTTGTGCGGGGGTTCGTCTTGCTGAGTCTGCTAGGAGCAGTTGTTTTTATTGCAGTGGCGGCCTGGTATTATCGTCATACTCTAGTATCCCGTACCGTGAATTGGGAGCGGCTGCTGCAGACTGAGCAGGCACTTGCATCCCGCTTTTATTCATGGATGAATCAGTTTGTCGATGTGCCATATGAATTTAGTAAAGTCCGGCGCAGGAATTGGGCCGCATCACTCGTTGGGCGGCTTTCGTTTACATCGCACAATGCATATATATATTTGTATGCGAAAACGTTCGTGCGTTCTGAACTGTTCGCCATGGTGCTGCGGCTGACGATTATTGGCTGTGTGATTATTATGGTAATCGACGGTTCGTTGGCGAAGTGGATTACGTATGTACTGGTGCTTGGCGTGACGGCCGTACAGCTATCATCGCTGCGTCGCTATCATCGCTATATGTTTTGGGCGCATATTTATCCCCTTTCACTCGATGGAAGAAGAGAAGCGGTGGAACGGGTAGTTGGGATCGTTCTGCTCATTCAATCGCTGTTTCTGGATATAGCCCTGTTTCTCCCTTTTTCGGCAGGATGGCATCTACTTGCAGGTCCTGTGGCGGGACTGGTGATTACATATGGATATAGTCGAGTTGTGCTCGGACGTCGTTTGCAGTCTTTATAAGTGTCGTGTCAAAGAAGACTATTCTGTATGGTAACAGAATGGTCTTTTTCCTCTGGGCAACTCTGTTGCAATAGGCGCAAAAGGTTTCTCTAGACCCACATGCTTACGGTTTGGTAGCATACTTATACATCAATTTGGAACGGGGTATGCGGCATGGAAGAGCAGTACAATAATCTAAAACAGGGGGAGCGAGGGGCCTGGCTTAGTATTATTGTGTATATTGTGTTATCAGCAGGTAAACTAGCGGTTGGCTACTGGACGAGTTCAGAGGCGCTGCTGGCCGATGGTTTAAATAATACGACAGATATTATGGCGTCCATTGCGGTACTGGTCGGACTTAGACTCTCGCAAAAGCCACCTGATCTGGATCATCCGTACGGGCACTGGCGAGCAGAAACGGTTGCGTCTATGATCGCTTCCTTTATCATGATGACAGTAGGGCTACAGGTACTGTATAAGGCAATCAGATCGCTTGCTAATTTCCAGGAAATTCAGGCGCCAGATATGACCGCGATGTGGGTGGCTCTTGTGTCTGCCGGGGTCATGTATGGCGTGTACCACTACAATCGCCGGCTCGGAGAGCGAATTCAGAGCCAGGCTGTTACAGCGGCAGCCCAGGATAACCTGTCTGACGCGTGGGTTAGCATTGGAGCAGCAGTTGGGATTGCGGGTGCGCAGTTTGGTCTGCCGTGGCTTGATCCGGTGGCGGCCTTTATTGTAGGATTGATGATCTGCCGAACGGCGTGGGGAATTTTTAGCGTGGCGTCACTTAGCCTGACTGATGGCTTTGATGAGGCAGAGCTGGACCGTCTTCGACAGACGATTGAAGAGATGCCGGAAGTGAAGGCACTGACGGATATTAAGGCCCGTGCCCATGGCAATCGTGTACTTGTGGATGTAGTGATCCAGGTCAACCCGCAGCTAACGGTTCTAGAGAGTCATCGGATTACGGAGGACATCGAGGAAAAAATGCACCGAGAGCATAACATTCTCAATGTACATGTTCATGTAGAACCGCTTTGACATAGAAATAGTAGTGTCTAGTTACGATGGTAAGAAAGAAGGGAGCGAGGGAAATGAACGTTTGTATGGCACATCGTGGCTGGTCGGGACGTGCACCGGAAAATACACGCAGTGCAATCCGGCTGGCTTTGGCAGAACCTCGTATTCACTCGATAGAATTTGATGTTCAACTGACGAAGGATGGCGTTCCGGTTGTGATTCATGATTTTGTCCTTGGTCGTACCGCAAACGGGAGCGGTCCGGTGGGCTCTTATACGTATGCGGAACTGCGGAAGTTGGATGCAGGCAGTTGGTTTGGTGCGGAATTCAAAGGCGAGCACATCCCTGCACTGGAAGAAATATTGCAAGAATCGCAGGGAAGAGGGCGGCTGAATATCGAATTGAAAACGGTTGGAAATCTATATCCTGGACTTGAAGAGAAGGTAGTAAAGCTTATTCATCAGTATGGCATGCAGCACGATGTGTATGTGACTTCTTTTGATCATGATGTGATTAAACGAGTACATGCGCTTGATTCGTCCATGAAAACCGGACTTATTTTTGAAGGGAAACCAGCGTTGGTGCGTGAACAGCTCTCGAAAGTCGGTGCATCTGTGCTTTCGATGTCGTACATGCATATGACGAAGGAATTTGTAGTTGAAATGATTGAATCTGGAATTCCGGTGGTCGCTTGGACTGTCGATGACCCGGAGGCTATTCAGCGCCTGATGGGATTTCATCCAGATATCCAGATTTGTACGAATTACCCAGACCGCATGATCGGCTTGATACGCTAATCAGCCGGATATGAATATTCTTATGTTTGTGTATCATGTTTATTTGTAATGTAAATATGATGAAAAAAAGGTGCCCCAAAGTAGGGAGGGCATCTTTTTTTATTGTATAAAATTCCTTTTATGTGGGATTTTAAAGGAGGTAAGCGATTTATTTTCCTGCACTAAAATATTTTGAATAATTGTACTTTATTTAATGGTAAATTTTTTTATTGATAAAAAATAAAATATTTACTATAGTATCTTTCTGTGTTTCCCCATCGTTAGGTAGCATCTATCGAATGCTAATGACTGATAATTCAATTTATACCGGAGGAATTTGTAGTGAAATCAGAAAGGTTACCTTTTTCAACCACTTTAATTGTCGGTTTAACTCTCTTTGCGCTATTTTTTGGAGCAGGAAATCTGATTTTTCCAGCGTCGCTTGGCCAGGTAGCGGGCACAAACTTTTGGCCTGCTGTTTCTGGTTTTTTAATAACAGGAGTAGGATTGCCTTTACTTGGGGTTGTTGCAATGGGGGTTTCCGGGAAAACAGACTTGCTTTCTGTCTCCAGTCGGGTTCATCCGTGGTTTGGTCTTGTTTTTACACTAGCGCTTTATTTAGCGATTGGTCCGCTATTTGCTTTGCCACGAACTGGAAGTGTATCGTATGAAATTGGCGTTACCCCATTTCTTTCAGCAAACGCCGGACATCTTCCGTTATTCATTTTTACGGTGGTATTCTTTTCGATTAGCTGCTTTTTCTCGCTAAACCCTAACCGAATTGTAGACATCGTTGGACGATTTTTGACTCCTTTAAAATTAGGCTTTATCTTGATTTTAGTGTTGGCTGGCTTGATTCATCCAATGGGACCCATACAGCCACCTGCAGATGAGTATGTATCGATCCCGTTTTTCAAGGGATTTCAAGAAGGCTATTTAACAATGGATACATTGGCTTCGTTTGTCTTTGGTATGTTGGTGATTAATTCCATTAAACAAAAAGGAGCAACGACCGCAAAATCTATTGCGGTTGCTTGTCTGAAATCTTCTGTGGTCGCGGCTCTTTTATTAATTTTTATTTACGGGTCTCTTACCTTTTTGGGAGCATCGAGTGTCTCTGTGTTAGGAAGATTGGATAATGGGGGACTAGTATTAGCACAAGCTGCAACTTATTACTTCCAATCATTAGGTGGCATATTACTTGGCCTGATGATTACGGTTGCGTGTTTGACTACGAGCATCGGCTTGACTAGTTCTTGTGCCTCTTTCTTCCATACGCTGCTGCCTGGAATTCCATATAAAGCACTCGCTGTTTTATTAAGCGTGTTTAGTGCTACGATGGCCAATATTGGGCTGACACAATTGATTTCTATTTCTGTTCCGATACTGACGGCGATTTATCCGATGGCAATCACGCTTATTTTTTTGATATTTCTACATCCTTTGTTTAAAGGGCGTTCAGAAGTTTATCAAGGTGCCATGCTTTGCACGGGATTGGTAAGTATTTTTGATGGATTAAAAGTAGCACATATCAACGTATCGGCCATTGATTCTCTCTTCAGCCATATGCTGCCGTTATATAGTCTGGGGCTGGGCTGGTTGTTACCAGGAATTGTTGGGGGGATTGTAGGCTTTGTCATTAGCTTGGTTAATGCATCAAAGCCGATACCGTCTCGATAAGTACACACGACAAACCCGCTGACCATGGTTGTGGATCAGCGGGTTTTTTGTATGCAGACAGATGCATAGTTATTTCACGGTTACGTTATAGTTGCGCATCCATGCATCAATCTGAATGAGATACGCAAAAAACTGCGGGACATTCATGAGCTGTCCGAACCATGGCATATGAACTTTCGTGAGATCTTGTTTAGCAAATTCACGAATTGTTGCCGCATTCACGAACGGGGTGAGTGGAGATGTTGTATCATCGAGAATCGCTAGCACGCGGTCACGTACAGTGGTCAGATAGGATGGGTTGTGTGTTTTTGGATAGGGGCTTTTGAGGCGGTAGAGAACATCATCGGGTAGAATACCTTTCAGTGCCTTTCGTAAAATGCCTTTTTCCCGCTCACCGTCTGTCTTCATCGCCCACGGTACATTCCACATGTATTCCACCAGACGATGGTCGCAGAACGGTACACGCACTTCGAGTCCGACGGCCATGCTCATGCGGTCCTTGCGATCAAGCAGTGTCGGCATCCAGCGTGTCAGGTTAAGATAGAACATTTCACGGATGCGTTTATCTAGCCCTTCCTCTCCGGCTAGGCGCGGCACTTCGTCGAGAGCTTCCTGATAGCGCATTTTTACATAGGCTTCCGGGTTGACCTCGGCAAGCAGGTCGTTAGAGAAGAAGCGGGTTTTGTCCGCGATATTGCGTGCCCACGGGAACACGGTGGCATTTAGTGCTTCTGTGCGGTGGAACCACGGGTAGCCACCGAATACTTCATCCGCACACTCGCCGGACAGTGCGACAGTCGCATGCTTTTTGATCTCCCGACAGAATAAATACAGGGAGCCGTCGATATCGGTCATGCCTGGGAGATCGCGGGCGTGCAGGGCGACATCGAGTGAATCGATTAAGTCCGGTGTGTCGAAATAAATGTTGTGGTGTATGGATTCGATGAATTCAGACACGCGCTTTGCCCATGGTGCGTCTGCATTCGGCTGGAATTCGTTCGGACGGAAGTGAACGTCATTGCCGACATAATCGACAGAGAACGTATGCAGCGCATCTTTTCCTTCTTCTTTGAATGCCTGTGCTGCAATGGCAGAGATCGCACTCGAATCGAGTCCACCTGACAGCAGCGTGCATACGGGTACATCTGCGATAAGTTGGCGGCGAATACTATCGCTAAGGAGTTCACGGATTTTTGTAATGGTTGTCTCCATATCATCTTCATGGGTGTGGCTGTCAAGCGTCCAGTAACGATTAGTCCGCATTCCGTGGCGTGTGTGTAACAAATACGAAGCTGGAAGTAATTCGAATACATTATGGAATACACCGCTACCAGGTGTTCTTGCAGGGCCCAGTGCGAAAATTTCAGACAGGCCCTCCTGGCGAATTTCCGGCTGTACAGCTGGATGTGCGAGAAGTGCCTTTAGTTCCGAGCCAAAAATAAAACTTGTGCCGCACTGTGTATAAAATAGCGGTTTTACACCGATCCGGTCGCGGGCCATAAACACGCTCTCCTCATTGTGCTTCCAGATCGCAAATGCATAAATTCCGTTCAGTTTCTCTACGCACTCAGGTCCCCATTCCATATAGGAGACGAGCAGTACTTCTGTATCTGATGTAGATGCAAAACAATGGCCGCGTGCGAGAAGCGCTCCTCGCAAATCTTCTGTATTGTATAACTCTCCGTTATAAACGATGGTATACGTTTCTTCGCCGTATGACCGGGTCATTGGCTGAACGCCGCCTTCCGGGTCCACTACAACGAGGCGGCGATGGGCAAATGCGGCATGGCGTGTTGTCCAGATGCCCTCGCTATCCGGGCCGCGCGGAATGAGCGATTGAGCCATGTTGCGCATGATTTCCGTTTCTCCGCTAATATCAGTCTGCCAGTCAATCCATCCTGCAATTCCGCACATGTAGTTAATCCCTCCACTCTTGAATCCCTAACTCATTAGCTACACTATGCCTAGCGGCTACTTATCGGTGCATGGCCTAAGAAAATAAGCGGGTAAAAGAGTAAGAACAATCGGTCTGGTCCACACTAGAAAAAGTGAACGAAATCTTACTACAAGGGAGGCAGTGACATGGCGGATAACAAGAACATCAAGCCAGGGCAGGTCGGGGATAAGCTGCCGCATCAGATCGATGCACCAGCGACAGAACAGCCGCGGGCTAAGCCGTTTGTGAACCAGTATGGAGTGGTCATCGGAGACAGTTTTTATGATTCAGCGAACTCACCGCTGAACAACTGGAGCAAAGACGTTGATCCGGCCATTATGGCAGGTGATCAGTGGGTGCATCCGACGAATGATATCGGCTGGAATACAGCGGAAAATCAGGCGTTATTAGAAGAAGGATTCGTACCGCAGAGCGGTATGTTCATGCACGCTACAAAAGATGTAAGCTATCGGAAAGACTAAAAAAGCGCAGCTGTCGGCATCAGCACTTTTTTCGTATTGGCGAGAAAGGCGTCTGTTGTGATATGATAAAGAGCAGAGTTTCAACAGGCCTGTCAGCAATACGGTAAGAAAGGAAGCACAGTATGACGACAGAATTTCGCGTATGCGATGAATGTAAAATGGTGAATGTGAAGACGCTTGTTCCCCGCCTGAAAGAGATCGAGCCGGATTGCACGATGGAGATCGGCTGTCAATCATACTGCGGAATTGGATTTAAGAAGCATTTCGCGGTAGTGAATGGTCGACACATTACAGCACCGACAGAGGATCAATTGGTGGAGAAAGTGAAGAAGCATCTGAAAAAATAGTGCGAACATAACAAACGCTCCCTGCGTATGAATCATGGGAGCGTTTTTTATTATTTTACTACGATGACATCGCAATGTGCATGCTGAGTAACACTCTGGCTGACACCGCCAAGCATGAAGCGGGCGTAATTGGATAGACCGCGTGAGCCAATCACAATAGCGTCTACTTCAAGTTCCTCTGCTGTATCGAGGATCAGATTTTTCGGATCGGCTGCTTTTACGACTTTATGAATGGAAATATTCCGGGATGTGAATACGTCGTCCAATTCATCCGCCTTGGCAACCCAGTATGCTCGCATTTCCTCATCACTAATGTCTTTAGCACCGATGATAAATGATGGAGAAGTTGGATACGCTGTTACAATGGTAACATGGGCCCCGAATGCAGAAGCTAATTCAGCAGCACGCTCGGCTGCCTTTTTTGCATGATCAGATCCGTCATAGGAAAGTAAAATATGGTGGTACATGGTCATTCCTCCAGTTGATGGGTTCTGTCTCTATTGTACCGATAAGTTCTGTAGCCGTCAAAACTGGCGGGAAAGGTTTTCTGACGATTAACGCCGAATGTTGTTAAGGATGCAGCGATATACAAAAGCAGTACAAATATATAGCAAAGAAGATATAGGATTATAGGAGGGGATGACGAACATGCTGGACAAAATTCTTGCAAGCATTGGAATTGGCGCAGCGCGGGTCGATGCACGCATCACGAGCGCAGGTGTACGTCAGGGAGACGAGTTAGTGGGAGAAGTACATGTTATTGGTGGTAGTGTAGAGCAGTCGATCTCGCAAATTTATATGTATTTATATACAGAATACAGCCGGGAAGTGGGAGGAACACAGTCCAGGCAAAAAGAAGTACTAGCCTCTTATCGCATTTCGGATTCGCTTGTAATACGTCCGAATGAGACTAGAATCATTCCGTTCCAGCTGCGTGTACCGCATCATGCACCTATTTCTTTCCGCACACAACAGGTGTATTTGAGTACAGGACTTGATATTGAGATGGCAATCGATCCAAAAGATAAAGACCTGATTACTGTACTGCCGGACCCGCTAATTGAGCAGATATTTGCTCAAGCGGAGGATCTGGGATTCCGTCATACATCTGAGAGCGGCTATTGCGAATATAAGAAACACATCCATCGCATGGTTCCGTTTGTGCAGGAATTTGAGCTTAGGCCGACTGATCGTTTTCGGGATGAGCTGGATGAGATTGAGTTGATATTTGATGTGTACTCGGAAGGTGTGGATGTCCTGCTGGAAGTGGACCGCAAAGCCAAAAACGCCCGTGGGCTGTTGCAAGATATGTTAGGGCTAGATGAACGGTATGTTCGGTTTACGATCAGCCGTACAAAGGGATTAGCGTCAGAGGAGTTAGCGAGGATGATCCAGCGCGGGCTTGATATGATCCCAAAATGATTTTTAAACTATAGTAAAGCAGGTGACGTAATTGACAGCATGGAAAATGGACAAACGGTGGCTGGAATACGAAGTAGAGAGGGAGATAGCAGGTTGGACGCTAGAGCGTGTTCTAAAGGAGAAGCTTGGCATATCAGGCCGGATGATTCAGCGCCTTACCCGGCAGAAGGGTGTTCACTTAAACCGCAAGCAGCCGTATTTGCAAAAAAAGGTGAAGAAGGGCGACGAGGTTAAAGTTCGAATTGCGGATGCGTTTGAGCCGACTCTTCCACCTGTGGCGATGGATATTCATGTGCTGTACGAAGATGACGCACTGCTCGTGGTGAATAAGCCTGCGGGCCTGGCGGTGCATCCGGTGAACGAGAAGCAGACACGCACACTCGCCCATGGTATCTCGCATTACTGGACAGAGAAGGGCCAGCCGCGAGCCGTGCGTCCTGTCCATCGGTTAGACAAGGAAACGAGCGGTGCGATTTTGATTGCGAAGAATGGATTCATCCAGCAGCTTCTTGATAAACAACTGCGTGAACATGCGATTCGTCGCACGTATCTTGCGCTGGTAAGCGGGCATCCGGCACAAGTGGGCGAGAGTGGTACATTCTCAGATCCAATTGCCAGGGACCCACATCATCCAACCCGTCGTTGTGTATCTACGAAGGGGGATGACGCCATTACCCATTATACCGTGCGGGAATTGTATGAACCGAAGCCTGATGTGCTGCCAGAAGGGGCCGCGCTGGTGGAGATAGAGCTTGAAACGGGGCGTACGCATCAAATTCGGGTGCATTTTAGCCATCACGGGTTTCCGATTCTTGGGGATACGCTCTATGGCGGTCCGGTTGTAGATGGATTTCGTCGTCAGGCGCTGCATGCGGTGAGCCTTACGTTTTCGCACCCATTAAGCGGTGAAGTGATTGAATGCATGGCACCTGCGCCGGATGATTTTGTGAAACTGCGCGACCAACTTTAATAAGGAGGGGTTGTGAATGATGGGACGATTACAGGAAGAGAAAGTTTTTAAAGATCCGGTCCACCGTTACGTGCATGTGCGGGATACACTGATCTGGGACTTAATTAATGCACGCGAATTTCAGCGCTTGCGCCGGATTCGTCAGCTTGGTACTTCGTATGTAACGTTCCATGGAGCGGAGCACAGCCGCTTCAACCACAGCCTTGGCGTATATGAGATTATGCGGCGCATTCTGTCTAACTTTAGCCGCCGCAGTAATTTTATGATAACAGAGGAAGAACGGTTGTTATGCCTCAGTGCAGCGCTTTTGCATGACATTGGGCATGGACCGTTCTCCCATTCATTTGAGAAAGTATTCCATACTGATCATGAAGAATGGACACAGCGTATTCTGACAGGGGATACACAGGTAAATACAGTGCTTCGGCAGGTGTCCGATGATTTTCCGGCGAAAGTGGCACAGATGATCGGCAAGACGTATCCGAATAAGCTGTTAGTGAGTTTGATTTCGAGCCAGATTGATGCAGATCGGATGGATTATTTGCTGCGAGACGCTTATTATACGGGCACAAGTTATGGTTCGTTTGATTTGGAGCGTATCTTGCGGGTGCTTAAGCCGTATGAAGATAAAGTTGTCATTAAGCATACGGGGATGCATGCAGTAGAAGACTATATCGCGGCACGGTATCAGATGTATTGGCAGGTGTATTTTCACCGGGTAACGCGCAGTGCAGAAGTCATTTTGCGTAATATTTTCGCCCGTGTACGGCACTTGCATGAGAGTGAGTATTCGTTCGTACATAATCCGAAGCGGTTCATGCCGCTGTTTAACGATACGATGACACTTGAGGAATACATCACGCTTGATGAAGCGACTGTGATGTACTACATGAGTGAGTGGAGTGAGGAGTCAGACGAAGTATTGCGCGATTTGTGCCGCCGATTTATGGAGCGGCGCTTGTTCAAATACGTGGAGCACGATGAGAATGCGGATAATCCGCAGGAGATGCAAGAATTAAAGGATTTGTTTGCGGAGATTGGAATTGATCCTGATTACTACCTGGGAGTGGATTCCCCGTCTGATTTACCGTATGATGTTTATCGAAGCGGGGAAGAGGGGGAGCGGATGCCAATCTATCTTTTGATGCCGGATGGCCATTTGGAAGAATTGTCCCGCTGTTCAGTCATTGTGGAGGCGATTTCCGGTAAGCGGAGATACGACCACAAATTGTACTTTCCGCTTGATTTTCTGGAAGACGGGACGCGTAATCCAGCTGTTGTGCAGGAGATTAAGCGTCGTCTACGTATATAAGCGCTAGTAGAGAAAGGGGTACGGAAGTATGGATATGTTCAAGAAAAACCAGGGTGGCTTTAATATTATTAGCAACAAAAATCAGGTTCACGGCGGCTATGGCGCGGGCATGATCGACTTAAGTAGTGTATCTTCGATTATTTTGAGTGAAGAGGAAGCGGTTATTGACGTAGGCGCACTGCACGCGAAAAGTGCAGTGGAAAAAGGCGTTAAGTTTTCCATGAATAAAGAAGATGTTCCGAATGGTAAGAAGTACTGGCTCGTATGGGTGGCAGTAGATACTGGAGAAGCAGGCTCTTACTATGCGGGTGTTACGGCATGCGAAATGCTGATTGACCGTGAAGCACGTCGAGGTTGGAAAATCCTCGCTGACCACGTAAACAAGATGGATTATGCGATGAAGCGCCGCTACATTCTTGATGGTCTGAGCGAGAAAGAAAAAGAAAATCTACGTACTTTGCTGTCGACTCACAATCCAGACATGTGGGAACGTTCGCCGCAAGAACTGAAAGATATGCTTGTGTGATTTCATAAAAAAGATCCGCCCTGTTTCATACAGAGGCGGATTTTTTACTTACTGTAACACTACCAGAACTTCCATTTCTCCCAGAACGATTTCTTTTCTTCCTCAGGAAATGGCTTCACAGGCACAGGCTCTGGTGCATATTCGGTTGGGGCTGTTCCTGGCACGAAGTACATCAACTCTTGCGTTTTGGAGTTAGGCCCGGCGAGCTTGCCGCTGATAGGGTCGATGTAGGCAGGCACCACTCCTTCCGGAACCGGGAAAGTAGCCGGCGGCGTAGAGGTGAGTGCACTTTCCATAAAAGCGGCCCAGATGGGCGCAGCGAGACGTGCATCTGCGACTTCATCCAGCTTGCGGTTGTCGTCATAGCCGACCCAGACAGCCGTCGCCAACTGTGGCGTAAATCCAGCAAGCCAGGCATCGTAATCAGTCGTTCCGGTTTTACCCGCCACTGGTCGGTGAAGCTGCCCGCTTACCCGGTTTGCCGTTCCGCCTGGTGCGAACACTTTTTCCATCAGATGGGTCAGAATAAAGGCGTTTTCTTTGCTGACAACTTGCTGTGCTTGCGGCTCAGTCTCGACTAACACGTTGCCTGCCCGATCTTCAATACGTGTGATCGCAAGCGGCTCTGTTTTTTGCCCTTGATCAGCGATGGTAGCGAATGCGCGTGTCAGCTCAAGCGGCATGACCGGTGCGCTGCCGAGCGCAAGAGACGGAATAGGCCTAAATGGAGAGTCAATGCCGAGACGCTTGGCGGTACTAACCATTTTGTCTGGCCCGATCGTCAAATGAGTCTGCACGGCATAGATGTTATCCGAGCGGGCAATTGCTTGTCCCATGTTAATGTAGTTGTTTGCATATTGATCACCAAAATTATGTGGCGTGTACGTTTCATTATGATTTCCAAATGTAAAGACAGTTGGTTCGCTCTTAATCTGGGTGAGTGGTGTATAGCCGTTTTCAAGGGCCGCCATGTATAGTACTGGCTTGATGGATGAACCTGGCTGGCGGAGTGCAAGCGCTCGGTTATACTGACTCTTCGTATAATCACGTCCGCCAACCATCGTCCGAATGTAGCCGGTTTGTGGTTCAATGGCGACCAGCGCAGTCTGGAGCGGGCGGTCTTTCGGCATGTATTTTTTAACTGCTTCCTCCGCTTTTTGCTGCATGTGCGGATCGAGGGTGGTGTAGATTTTCAAGCCGCCATGCTCTACAAGGTCTTCTTCGATACCATACTTTTCTTTGGCTAGCTTGATGACATAATCACGAAAATACGGTGCGATGGTTTGGTTTTTGGCAGCGGCAGGGCTAGCGAACGTAAGCTTCTCTGCGTATGCGGCATCAGCCTGAGTGCGTGTCAGGTAGCCTTCTGCTACCATGGCATTTAACACGATGCGTTGACGGTTTTTGGCAGCTTGCTCGTCGCGGAATGGTGAGAAAAATTTTGGCCCTTTTGGCAGTCCGGCGAGCATGCTGGCTTCTGCAAGATCAAGGTCGGCTGCATTTTTGCCGAAGTATGTTTTTGCTGCTGCCTGAATGCCATATGCGGCATGTCCATAATAGATTTGATTCAAATATAATTCCAGTAGCTGTGGTTTCGTGTAATTCAATTCAAGCTGAATGGTTAGCAGTGCTTCCTTGTATTTGCGTGACCATGTTTTATCGTGGCTCAAGTACAGATTACGGGCGAGCTGCATGGTGATCGTGCTCGCTCCTTCCGCTTTGGACAACGTTCGGATGTCGTTGAAGGCAGCGCCTGCAATACGCGTCATATCAAAGCCAGGATGTTCGTAAAACTTCCGGTCTTCAATTGCAATCGAAGCATTTTGCACATGCTTCGGAATTTTGTCCAGTGGTAGAAAGACGCGATTTTCCCCTTTATAAAGTGTGGCAATCACAGAGCTGTCAGCCCCATAAATGGTAGTGGTCTCGTTCAGATCGGTCTGCGGCAGCGGCTGCGAGCGCAAATACAGCAGGAACAATCCGGCACATATCGCAAACAGGACGGATGCAATCGCTAAGTAGCGAATGGTTCGTCCGGCAATACGAAGCCAGCGAACGAGCGGATCTTCCCGTTTGATTTCCATGAATAGGGACCTCCTGTAGTCATTGATACTTCTAGTATGGGGGAATCTAGTAAATTCTATACTTTTCGCGTAGGTTCGCAAGATTAATATGCTCGGTGATGAAAAAAGGAGCAAGCCCATCGTTTAGGGCTGCTCCTTTGCGAATAAAACTGTGAAACGTTACCTCGTGGCCCGTACTTTTTCGATAATACGTGCCTCGATCTGTGTGTTTAATTCATCCACACGCTTCCCGATTAAAAATACGTCCACAATGACCCAGATGCCAATGGGAATCATGAATAAAAATAAACTAACAATCCACACAACAATCATTCCGATACCAAGTCCGGTATCTCCTGTGTAGAAGCGATGCGCACCCCAGCAGCCGACAAACAACCATAATAAGTACACAATCGTTTTTGATTTTTTCTGTTTATCGAACTCACTGCTAATCAGAAGCTGTTCTTCTGTGGTGAGACCCTGGCGTGCAGAGAAATTATCCATCTTCGCTCCCCCTTTAGATAAATGCCCTGTGTACTAAGTAATGTATGAGCAGTGCAGCTTGTCCCATGAATCTTTATCAAAAATTTACGGAGAAAAATAGTCATTGAGGGTAAGATAATGAAAGAGTGCTTGATTTTTGGTACAGGTCCTATATAATGTAGCTTGTTTTACTATTGGGCATCCTTCATCTAAAGGAGGACACGAAAGGAGACGGATAAAGAATGGCTGGTTTGTGGTTTACGGAGAAACAAACAGAAAATTTCGGGATTACAATTAAGGTTAATAAAACTTTACATACAGAACAGACAGAATTCCAGAAGCTCGATATGGTCGAGACAGAGGAATTCGGCAACATGCTGCTTCTCGATGGTATGGTTATGACATCACAGGTGGATGAATTCGTCTATCATGAGATGGTAGCGCATCCAGCTCTTAATACGCATCCGAACCCAGAGCATGTACTGGTAGTTGGCGGTGGCGATGGCGGCGTAATCCGCGAAATCATGAAGCATGAAAAAGTAAAAAAAGCAACGCTTGTTGAAATCGATGGCAAAGTAATCGAATACTCTAAGCAGTATCTGCCGAGCATTGCAGGCGAGCTGGATAATCCACGTGTGGAAGTAATCGTGGGCGATGGCTTCATGCACATTGTAAAAAGCAAAAATCAGTACGATGTGATCATGGTTGACTCTACTGAACCAGTAGGACCAGCTGCTCCGCTGTTCGAGCGTGGTTTCTATCAAGGCATCTATGAAGCGCTGAAAGAAGATGGCATGTTCGTGGCACAAACAGACAACCCGTGGTTTAAGTCTGACTTGATCCGCAAAGTAAGCAAAGACATTAAAGAAATCTTCCCGATCACACGTGCATACGTGGCGAACATCCCAACGTATCCAAGCGGCATGTGGATGTTCCAAATGGGTTCGAAAAAATACGATCCGCTTGAAGTGGATGCAGCAAGCATTCCAGAACGCGAAACAAAATACTACACACCACGCCTGCACGGTGCAGCGTTTGTTCTTCCGAAATTCGTGGAAGACATGGTGAAATAGGAGGGCTATGATGCATTTCTTTAACCCTTCTTACAGTGGTCATGCGTTCATTGAAGCACAAAGCACATACGAAGATGCGAAGGCTGTCATTTATGGCATGCCGATGGACTGGACAACAAGCTTCCGTCCGGGAACTCGTTTTGGTCCAACACGCATTCGCGAAGTGTCTATTAACCTGGAAACATACAGCCCATACGCAGATCGTGAGCTTGAAGAAGTTGCATTCTTTGATGCGGGTGATATTCCGCTTCCGTTTGGCAGCGCTCAGCGCAGCCTAGATGCGATTGAAGAGTATGTGCGTAAAGTTGTGGCAGATGGTAAATTCCCGATTGGTCTTGGCGGCGAGCACCTGGTTAGTCTTGCCCCGATTAAGGTGATGGCAGAGAAGTACCCGGATCTCGTGATCGTACACATCGATGCTCATACAGACCTGCGTCATGAGATGGAAGGGGAAGAATTGTCCCACTCGGCTGTTATTCGCCGTGCGCTGGACTATGTAAAGCCGGAAAATGTGTACCAGTTTGGTATTCGCTCTGGTCTAAAGGAAGAATTCCAGTTCGCGCAAGAAAACATGCACCTGAACAAGTTCAAAGTGATCGAGCCGCTGAAAGCGTGTCTTGACGAGCTGAAAGGACGTCCGGTTTATGTCACATACGACATTGATGCGGTTGATCCGGCATACGCTCCAGGCACAGGTACAGCGGAGCCGGGCGGTATCTCGGCAGCAGATGCAATCGAATCGATCTATCTGTTGTCTGAGCTGAACGTGGTTGGCTTTGACCTGGTAGAAGTATCTCCGGTGCTGGATCAGTCTGAGCGCACACAAATTCTTGCGTCCAAAATGATCCGTGAAGTGCTTCTCACAATGGTGAAATAAAATAGATTGTTACAAAGCCCGCTTCGGCGGGTTTTGTTTGTAGAGGGGAAAAGTATGTGCTATGTTAGAGGGATAGCATATACTTTTTTCCTTATGTAAATAACTGAAAGACAGTAGGGGGATACATATGGGCAGACCTCCCATACAGCAGGTAGCCATCACAATTGAAAGCCAGTTTGTACTGGAAGGCGGTCGTCGGGATAAGCATGAATACCGCTATGCGGGCGAGCTTCACCTGATGAACGGTACATGGTACATCAAGTATGTGGAGCAGGATGAAGCAGGTGAAACAAAGGCAACCGTGAAAGTACGACCTGACGAAGTTGTTGTCATTCGCAACGGACTTGTATCGATGCGGCAATCATTTCGTCTAGGTGTTACAACAAGCGGAGTGTTTGAAAGCCTGGCAGGTCCGATGCAGATGGACACGGAGACAACTGACGTTCGCGTGAAATACGATGAAGAAGGTTATTTATGCGAAGCAGTCTGGAATTATACCCTGTTTTTAAATGAGCAGGAAGCGGGGCACTACATGGTAACGTGCAGCTTGCAGCGCAAACGATAAGGAATAGAGAATAAAGGAGGCATCTCTTGTGAGTATTGTAGAGAAAATGAAAAGTACAATTGTAGAACAAATCAAGCAGGCGGTGATCAAGGCTGGCATCGTCGAAGCAGAACAAATCCCGGATTTTGTCCTGGAGTTACCAAAGGATAAGCAGCACGGCGACTATGCTACAAATATCGCGATGCAGTTAACTCGTATTGCACGCAAAAACCCACGTCAGATCGCAGAGCAAATCGTTGATGCGATTGATAAGGAAGCGGCAAGCATTGCAAAAATTGAAATTGCTGGGCCTGGTTTTATTAACTTCTACATGGATAACAGCTATTTGACTAATGTAGTTGGACAAGTTATCGAAGCAGGGAATACATATGGCCGTACAGATGCAGGGAAAGGAAAAAAAGTACAGGTGGAATTCGTCAGTGCGAATCCGACTGGAAGCTTGCATTTAGGTCATGCACGAGGAGCCGCGTTTGGTGATGCGCTGTGCAATGTGCTTGATATTGCGGGCTATGCTGTATCTCGCGAATATTACATCAATGATGCCGGGAACCAGATTGTCAACCTTGCTCGTTCCATAGAAGCTCGCTATTTCCAGGCACTCGGTGAAGAACGTGATATGCCGGAAGATGGCTACTACGGACAAGATATTATCGAATTCGGGAAAGAGCTGGCAGCGAAAGACGGTGACAAGTACGCGAAGATGAGCGAGGAAGAGCGTTTTATATTCTTCCGCAACTGGGGCCGTGATAAAGAACTGGAGAAAATCAAAACTGACCTGGCTGATTTCCGTGTGAAATTCGACGAATGGTTTAGTGAGACATCCCTGTATGAAACAAACGAAGTTGAGCGTATCGTCGGTGTACTGCGTGAAAAAGGCTACGTGTATGATGAAGACGGTGCGACATGGCTTCGCTCGACTGACTTTGGTGACGACAAAAACCGTGTGTTGATCAAGCAGGATGGCTCATACACGTACCTGACGCCGGATATCGCGTATCACCAGAACAAATTCAACCGTGGCTTTGACCAGTTGATTAACATCTGGGGAGCGGACCATCATGGCTACATTCCACGTATGAAAGCTGCGATGCAGTGCTTGGGCTACGATGCGGACCAGCTTGTTGTTTTGATCAATCAGATGGTTAGCTTGTATCAAGGCGGCGAGAAAGTAAAAATGTCCAAACGTACAGGTAAAGCAGTAACGATGCGTGACCTCATGGAAGAGGTTGGAACTGATGCGACGCGCTACTTCTTTACTATGCGCAGTCAGGATGCACACCTTGATTTTGATATGGATCTTGCCGTATCCAAGTCAAATGAAAACCCGGTATTTTATGTGCAATACGCTCATGCACGTATTTGCAGTATCTTCCGCCAGGCGGCTGAGCAAAGCATTGAAATCGATCTTTCCAAAGCAGATTTCAGCGGTATGACAAGCGAGAAAGAAATCGACCTGCTCAAGCATATCGGTGAATTCCCGCAGGAAGTGGCGGGTGCTGCGGAAGCACTAGCACCGCACCGTATTGTTCGCTATGTACATGAGCTGGCAGCGCTACTGCACAGCTTCTACAACGCGGAGCGCGTTATTACAGAAGATGCTGGTTTGACACAGGCGCGTCTTGCACTAATGAAAGCCGTTCAGACTACGATTGCAAACGCTCTGCGTCTAATCGGTGTATCAGCACCGGAACGCATGTAAGAATATAAAATGTAGGACTAACCCGATTTCTTTTATGGAAATCGGGTTTTGTTTTGTGAAAAAATGAAATTTTGCATCCGATAATAGTATGTATGTAGTAAGAGGTATAGATATTTGCTATTTATGCTGCATAACTTTGTTGTTAGATAAGGGGCTATTACGACGATGTATAAACAAAAAAAGAAAAGCATTCGTAGTAAATTGATTTGGGCATTTGCTGTTATTTTACTTGTACCAAGTCTTTTGATAGGGGTTACATCCTATATGACAGCAAAAGAAAAAGTAGAAGACCAGCTCATCCAGAGCGCTAAGCAGAATGTTGTACTGCTGGATCGTTTGCTTACGAGCACAATCGAACCGGAGTTAAGAGATGTAAAGCATCTGGCCTCTCTTGTGCATGGTACAACATTTCAGGGAGAAGAGCGGAATGCCATTCAGAAAAGTTTAGAAGGACTTCAGGCGCTTCATCCAGAGCTGATACACACATTTGTAGGGGCGACAAACGGTCAGATGCTGCTGGCACCGTATGAAAAGCTTGCGGACGATTATGATCCGCGCACACGTCTCTGGTACAAGCAGGCAGTTGAGCATCCAGGTCAAATTATTATTACAGAGCCGTATGTAGACGCTGCATCCAAAGATGAAGTTGTCACCATTGCTGTTCAGTCTGATGACCGAAAAAGTGTGGTAGGAATTGACCTGAATCTGAAAGCGTTGGCAGAAAGTGTGAAGCAGGTGAAGGTCGGAAATGAAGGATATGCGTTTCTGATTGATGGCTCCCGCAAATACATCGTACACCCGACACAAAAACCGGGAACCGAAGCATCCGGGTCGCCAACTGAGAAAATGTTTGCATCGACGTCGGGGGAGTTCGAATATGAATGGGAAGGCCATGAGCGCCGGATGTTTTTTGCAACGAATAAGCTGACCGGATGGAAAGTGGCCGGCACAATGTATGTGGATGAAGCAAAGAAAGAGGCGAATCCGATCTTTGTGACATTATTTGTGGTGCTGGCTGTATCATTTTTGTATGGGGGGATTCGCAGCTTTTTTGTGATTCGTTCCATTGTTGGCCCGCTGCGAGTATTGAATGAAGCGGCACATCGGGTCAGTGAAGGGAAGCTGACAGAGAGAATTGATACACATTCCAATGACGAATTTGGTGAATTGGCAGAGAGTTTTAATCATATGAGTGATTCCTTGCAGATGGTACTGCGAGAGGTACAGGAACAATCTGATCATCTTGCATCCTCCTCTTACCAGCTTACAGAAGGAGCGAATCAGACGAGCCATGCTACTGAGCAAATTACCGGAGTTATTCAGGAGGTGGCAGCAGACTCGGATAAGCAGGTAGAACGCATCGAAAGAGCATCCGGGACGGTTGTGGACATGTCGAACCGGGCGTTATCCATTGCAGAACAGGCGCGGAGCGTAACGGCATCGGCATCGCAGGCAGTCGATATGGCAGAAGAAGGAAATCTGGTTCTGCAACAAGCGGTGAATCAGATGCACGCAGTAAATGGAACGATGCAGGATTTAGAACATGTGATTAAAAACCTGGGCAAACGCTCAGATGAAATTGGCAAAATCATTGAAGTCATTACGACCATTTCCAGTCAGACGAATTTGCTTGCACTTAATGCGGCGATTGAGGCAGCTCGTGCTGGGGAACATGGGCGTGGTTTTGCGGTGGTAGCAGACGAAGTACGTGTGCTGGCTGAGCAGTCTGCGCAGTCTGCCGCACAGATCGCGGCACTGATCGGTACGATTCAACAGGAGACAGAAATGGCTGTCCAATCGATGGTGACAAGCTCACGGGAAGTGGCAGCCGGCATGGATGTAGTGGATACAGCGGGACAACTATTTGGAACGATTCGCGGTTCTGTGGCGGGCGCAGCCAGCCAGTTCCGGGAGGTAGCTGTAGCTGTTGAACAGATGGCGGCGCATACAGGGGAGATTGTTCGCGTATTTGAAGGGATGGAACAGCTAACTTCCGAGACAGCATCGGGCATGCAGACGGTATATGCCTCAACGGAAGAACAGCTTGCTTTTATGCAGGAGATTAGTGCATCTGCAGCTTCGCTTTCCCAAATGTCTGCGGAGCTTCAGGGGCTATTGCGTAAATTCGAAATTTCATAACGAGACGAAAACGGGTGCCTCGATGTTACTGTTGAGGCACCTGTTTTATCGTTTTGGTTATCGATGTTCTTTTGGGATAAAATTATAATTATTTTAGCTAGATTAAATCATAAAAAAGATATAGAATATTCTCATACCTAGGAGTGGATTTTTTGTGGAGCTTATCTGACTGAATGGTCATTCATATTTACGGATGACGATCCCTCGAAAGCTTCAACACCGAGAAGGAGATGAGAAACGATGAATACTGCTTTATCGCTGCTTAATTTGCTTGCATTCTTTGCGGTAACGGGCTATGCGGTGTATTTGTTCGCCCAGCTTGTATACAGCCGAGTCACATACATCAAGCTCGGCCGTGCAGGCGATTTGCGCGAAGACGCCTCCCAGAAAGTAAATCAGTTTCTGGTTAACGTTTTTGGACAGAGAAAACTATTAAAAGATTCCAAAAGCGGCGTGATGCATCTTGTACTTTTTTATGGATTCTTGCTAGTTCAATTTGGAGCGATTGATTTGATCTGGAAGGGACTTAAGCCAGGTTCCCATCTTCCATTTGGGGCAGCTTATCCGTACTTTTTATTGTTCCAGGAAATTGTGGTCGTTGCGATCTTACTTTCAATTTTCTACGCATGGTATCGTCGTAATGTTGAAAAATTAAAGCGCTTAAAACGTGGCTGGAAAGCCAATCTTGTTGTTTGGCTGATTACAACGTTAATGATCAGTACGCTATTTGCAGAAGCAACAGAAATGATCTGGTTGCACCCGGATCAAGTGGCGTACCATTCGACACAGCCGATTGCATCAAGCATTGCGGTTCTGTTGAGCGGAATCGGTTCGACAGCAGCAGGGGCTGTATTCTACGTATTCTGGTGGATTCACTTGCTGACGCTTTTGACTTTCCTTGTATACATTCCGCAGGGCAAGCACGCACACTTGCTGTTTGCACCGTATAACTGGCTGATGAAAGATAAGACCCGCCCACCGAGTAAATTGACAGCGCTTGACTTCGAGAAACTGGAAGAAGAAGGCGCGGAAGAGTTTGGGGTTGGCCGCATTGAGAATTTCACACAAAATCAGCTCATCGATCTGTATGCGTGTGTAGAGTGCGGTCGATGCACAAGTATGTGCCCGGCGGCGGGTACAGGTAAAACGTTGTCTCCGATGGATCTCATCGTGAAAATGCGTGATCATCTGACAGACAAAGGAGCGGCGATCACAGGACGTACACCATGGTTGCCAGCGGGTATCTTTAAAGACATGAAGGGCAACGAACTGGCGATGCAGGCAGCTACCGCAAACGTAGCAGGCGGTGAAGTAGCGGTTGCGACAGATGGTTCATCTGCGCTCAAAATCGATTACGATGTGAACTTGATTGGTGATGTCATTACCGAAGAAGAATTGTGGGCTTGTACGACATGCCGTAACTGTGAAGATCAGTGTCCGGTAGCGAATGAACACGTTGAGAAAATTGTCGACATGCGCCGCTATCTTGTTATGACAGAAGGGCAGATGCCAGCGGATGCGCAGCGTGCATTGAGCAACATCGAGCGTCAGAGCAACCCATGGGGCATTAACCGTAAGAACCGCATCAATTGGCGCGAAGGTATGGAAGATCTGGTGCCAACAGCAAAAGAAGCGGGCGAGTTCGATTACTTGTTCTTTGTTGGTTCTATGGGATCATTTGATAACCGTTCGATCAAGATTACTCAGTCGTTTATCCATGTTATGCACAAGGCTGGTATCAAGTTTGCGATTCTCGGCAATGAGGAGAAAAACTCGGGTGATACACCACGCCGTCTTGGTAACGAGATGCTGTATCAAGAGTTGGCGATGGAAAATATCGCAAACTTTGAAAAGTACGGCGTGAAGAAGATCATCACGATGGACCCGCATGCCTACAATACAATTAAAAATGAATATCCGGATTTCGGTCTTGAGGGTGTGGAAGTATATCATCACACAGAAGTATTGGCACAGTGGCTGAAAGAAGGCCGACTCAATCCGGTGAATGAAGTGAACGAACGTGTAACGTACCATGACTCTTGCTACCTGGGTCGTTACAACGAAGTGTACAATCCGCCGCGTGACATTCTGTCTGCGATTCCGGGTGTACAGATCGTGGAGATGGAACGTTCCGGCTGTGATAGCATGTGCTGCGGTGCAGGTGGCGGTATGATGTGGCAGGAAGAGCATCAAGGTACACGTGTAAACATCGCACGTACGGAACAGGCTCTGGCTGTGAATCCGACCACAATCGGAAGCGCATGCCCATACTGTCTGACGATGCTGTCTGACGGTACAAAAGCAAAAGAAATGGAAGAGAAAGTTCAGACGCTTGACCTTGTAGAAATTTTAGAAAAAGCTTTATAATTTAATCTTTTTTATTTAGTTGAATATTGATAAAATAAAAACAAATAGGGATACCCGGCGGTTACTAAGTCGCCGGGCTTCTCTTAAAGCTTATACTGACCGAGCAATCGCTCATTTTGATAATCCTTAGTTTGAGTTACAAAACGAGAGGGGCAATAAGTATGAAAAAGTCTGTAATCGTCAGCGCAGCCCGCACACCATTCGGCAAGTTCGGAGGTAGCCTTAGTTCTTTGCAAGCAGTTGATTTAGGTGGAATTGTCATCAAGGAAGCAGTTGAACGTGCAGGTATTCAGCCGGAGCAAGTGGATGAATTAATTATGGGTATGGTTTTACAAGGCGGGGCCAAGCAGATTCCATCCCGTCAGGCTGCTCGCAAGGCAGGATTGCCATGGGAAGTACAAACAGAAACGATTAACAAAGTATGTGCTTCCGGTTTGCGCAGCGTAACACTTGCGGACCAGATCATTCGTGCAGGAGACGCGGACGTTATTGTGGCAGGTGGTATGGAAAGCATGAGCAATGCGCCGTACATTTTGCCGAATGCACGCTGGGGCATGCGTATGGGTGACGGCAAGGCAGTTGACTTGATGCTTAATGACGGTCTTACAGACGCATACGACGGCAAACATATGGCTGTACATGGCAGCAATGTAGCAGCTGAATTCGAGATTGCTCGCGAGGCACAGGATGAGTGGGCACTTCGCAGCCAGCAGCGTGCAGCGGAAGCGATGAAAGCAGGCAAGTTTGCTGATGAGATCGTGCCGGTTCCAGTACCGCAGCGCAAAGGTGAGCCAGTAATTGTTGATACAGACGAATCACCGCGTGAAACGAGCATGGAACAATTAGCAAAATTACCTCCTGTCTTTACAAAAGACGGTTCCATCACAGCAGGTAACGCACCAGGTGTAAACGATGGCGCAGGTGCACTCGTTGTCATGTCCGAAGAGAAAGCAGAAGAGCTTGGTGCAAAACCACTCGCGACCATTCTCGGTCATGCGGCTGTTGGACAAGAAGCACCGTATATTGCGACTACACCAGGACTTGCGATTAATAAACTTCTTAAGAAAACAGGCTACACCATTGATCAAATTGATCTGTTTGAAGTAAATGAAGCATTTGCAGCCGTTGTCCTCACAAGCGGAAAAATCGTAGGCTGGGACCCGGAAAAAGTGAATGTCAACGGTGGAGCGATCGCATTCGGTCATCCGATTGGTGCAAGCGGCGCCCGTATCTTGATGACGCTCATCCATGAACTGCGTCGTCGCGGCGGCGGTCTGGGCATCGCAGCAATTTGCTCCGGTGCGGCACAGGGCGATGCGATTCTAGTAGAAGTTCCAAAGGCGTAAGCGGGAAATTTTATTTCCTTACGATATATAAAAGGAGTGGAGAATCCATGGAAGTAAAAACATTTATGGTTGTAGGCGCAGGTCAAATGGGAAGCGGCATTGCACAAGTAGCAGCGCAGGCAGGCTTGAACGTCATTCTTCATGACGTAAAAGATGAGTTTGTAAACCGTGGCCTTGGCGTAATTACAAAGAATCTGACACGCGATGTGGAAAAAGGACGCAAGACAGAAGAAGAGAAACAAGCGATCCTTGGCCGCATCAAGCCGTCTACAGACATCAATAACGCAAAAGATGTAGATTTCGTTGTCGAAGCGATCATCGAAAACATGGAGATCAAAACACAGCTCTTCAAACAGCTTGATGAGCTTGCGCCGGCTCATGCGATTCTCGCAAGTAACACATCTTCTCTTCCGATCACTGAAATTGCAGCGGTAACGAAACGTCCAGAGCAAGTGATCGGCATGCACTTTATGAATCCAGTTCCGGTTATGAAGCTGATCGAAGTAATCCGCGGTCTGGCTACCTCAGATGAGACATACAAAATCGTAGCGGAATTATCCGAGAAAATGAACAAAACAGCAGTAGAAGTAAATGACTTCCCTGGGTTTGTATCCAACCGCGTTCTGCTTCCGATGATCAATGAAGCAATCTACTGTGTATACGAAGGTGTAGCAACGCCGGAAGCGATTGATGATGTAATGAAAATGGGCATGAACCATCCGATGGGTCCACTGACACTCGCTGACTTTATTGGACTTGACACGTGCCTCTATATCATGGAAGTGCTGCATGAAGGCCTGGGTGATTCCAAATACCGTCCATGTCCGCTTCTGCGCAAATATGTGAAAGCAGGCTGGCTCGGACGTAAATCAGGCCGTGGCTTCTACGTGTACGAATAGATATATCTAATAGGCACATGGCAGGTGCTGTTTCAGCTAGAGCAGACAGATCGATCCAAGGAGGATAAACCATGCATTTACAATTGACAGAAGAGCAGGATATGATGCGCAAAATGGTGCGCGACTTTGCACGTGAAGAGATTGCACCGCAGATCGAAAAAATGGAAGAGACTGATGAATTCCCATATGAGATCATTCGTAAAATGGGAGAATACGGTCTGATGGGGATTCCGATTCCAGAAGCATATGGCGGTTCAGAAGCGGATTTCATCTCGTATATCATTGCCATCAATGAAATTTCTAAAGTAAGCCCGACAGTAGGGGTAATTCTCTCTGTGCACACTTCAGTTGGAACGAACCCGATTTTGTACTTCGGGAATGAAGAGCAGAAGAAGAAGTATGTACCGAAGCTTGCAACAGGGGAATATATCGGTGCGTTTGCGTTAACAGAGCCGAGTGCAGGTTCTGATGCGGCAAGTATGCGTACAACAGCTGTGAAGCAGGGCGATAAATATATTTTGAACGGCTCCAAGATTTTCATCACGAATGGTGGCGCGGCAAGTACGTATATCGTATTTGCGGTTACAGATTCATCCAAAGGACCAAAAGGGATTTCAGCTTTCATTGTAGAAAAAGATACACCAGGGTTTACTGTAGGCAAAAAGGAAAAGAAAATGGGTCTGCACGGTTCAAGTACAACCGAACTCATTTTCGATAATGCGGAAGTGCCAGCAGCAAATCTACTCGGCGAAGAGGGCATGGGCTTTACCATCGCGATGGCGAACCTTGATGTTGGTCGAATCGGGATTGCGGCGCAGGGTCTTGGGATTGCGGAAGGTGCGCTTGAGCATGCGATTGCGTATGCGAAAGAGCGTGTTCAGTTCGGCAAACCGATTGCAGCACAGCAGGGAATTGGCTTCAAGCTTGCAGATATGGCAACACAGACAGAAGCGGCTCGTATGCTTGTATACCGTGCGGCAGCGCTGCGTAATGCAGGCGTGAAATGTGGGTTAGAAGCATCAATGGCGAAGAAATTCGCAACTGACACGGCTATGAAAGTAACCACAGAAGCGATTCAGGTATTCGGCGGATATGGGTATACGCGTGAGTATCCGGTAGAGCGTCTGTTCCGAGATGCCAAAGTTACACAGATTTACGAAGGAACCAACCAGATTCAGCGTCTTGTAATTTCAAAGCACTTACTAAACAAATAATTTGAAGAAATAGGAGTGGAGAGAAATGGACTTTCAACTGTCTGAAGAACACAAAATGCTGCGTCAAATGGTACGTGATTTCGCTGAGAATGAACTAGCTGAAAAAGCGGGCGAACGTGATGAAGAAGAACATTTTGATATGGAAGTATTCCACAAGATGGCAGAACTCGGCCTGACAGGTATTCCGTGGCCGGAAGAGTACGGCGGTGCAGGCTTCGATTATCTGAGCTATGTGATCGCAGTAGAAGAGTTATCTCGTGTAGATTCCTCTGTAGGGGTTACCCTGTCTGCTCATACGTCATTAGCAGGCTGGCCGATCTATAAGTTCGGTAACGAAGAGCAGAAGCAGAAATATCTTCGTGCGCTCGCAGAAGGCCGTAGCATGGGTGCATACTGCCTGACAGAGCCAGGTTCTGGTTCCGATGCAGCTGGCATGAAAACCATTGCGAAACGTGATGGCGATGACTACATCCTGAACGGCTCCAAAATTTTTATCACAAACGGTGGACTTGCTGACATCTATGTTGTATTTGCAGCGACAACTCCAGAGTTGAAACATAAAGGACAAACCGCTTTCATCGTAACAAGCGATATGCCGGGCTTTAAAGTCGGCAAAAAAGAGAAAAAGCTCGGTATTCGTTCTTCTGCAACAACTGAAATCATCTTCGAAGATTGCCGTGTACCAGCTGAGAACGTTCTCGGCAAAGAAGGCGAAGGATTTAAAATCGCAATGATGACGCTTGATGGCGGACGTAATGGTATCGCTGCACAGGCGGTAGGTATTGCAGACGGCGCTCTGACACATGCTACTGCATATGCGAAAGAGCGTGTACAGTTTGGCAAGCCGATTGCAGCGCAACAAGGTATTGCATTCAAGCTGGCTGATATGGCGACAAAAGTAGAAGCAGCACGTCTTCTAACATACCAGGCAGCTGTACTGGAAGATCAGAAACTCCCATATGGTAAGGCGTCTGCGATGGCGAAGCTGTTCGCAGGTGATATTGCAATGGAAGTAACAACTGATGCAGTACAAGTATTCGGCGGTTACGGCTATACACGTGAATATCCGGTTGAACGCTTTATGCGCGATGCCAAAATTACACAGATTTACGAAGGAACAAACGAAATCCAGCGTCTCGTCATTTCAAATTACCTGCTTAAAGACTAGGAAGTGACCGTTGTGCATGAGTTAGTAGAACGCATCTTGCATGGAGATCGCCGGGCGGCTGCCCGGGCGATCTCGTATGTAGAAAGTAATCATCCAGATAAAACGCAGGTGTTGCAGGAACTTTTCCCCCACACCGGAAATGCATTTCTTGTCGGCATCACTGGCTCACCGGGAGCGGGTAAAAGCTCATTCGTTGACAAGTTGATTGGCTATCTTCGTAAAAAAGGTCTGACAGTCGGCATTGTTGCTGTGGACCCGACTAGCCCTTTTACTGGGGGTGCGATTCTCGGCGACCGAATTCGCATGCAGGATCACTTCCTCGACGAGGGCGTATTCATCCGCAGTATGGGAACACGAGGCAGCCTAGGTGGCCTTGCTCGTTCTACCAAAGAAGCGGTACGCATTCTTGATGCGTACGGCAAAGATGTGATTATTATTGAGACAGTTGGCGTTGGCCAATCTGAGCTTGATATTATGAACATTGCCGATACGACAGCCGTCGTGCTCAATCCAGGCGGTGGCGATACCATTCAGGCATTCAAAGCTGGAATTATGGAAATCGCCGACCTATTTATTCTGAATAAAGCTGATCTTGCGGGAACGGATAAGCTCATGCGCGAGGTGGAGCAGATGTTAGATCTCGTCAAACACGATGCGCCATGGCGTCCGCCGATTGTCAAGACGATCTCGCTTCAGAATAAGGGGATTGATGAGGCATGGCAGGCATTCATCGATCATCAGGAATATTCTAAGCAAAGTGGAGAGTGGCAGACACGCCGAGCTTCTCATTTGCGTGAGGAAGTTATGGAGATCGTAGAATATGACATGCATCAGATCGTTATGCAACAGCTGCGTAGTGATGCATATGCTGAAAGTATGGCGAAAGTTTCGAATCGAGAAGTCGATCCATACGAAGTGGCAGGGAAGTTATTTCAATCACTCGTTCGCGAAAAGTAATGAGCTGAATTTTGTTGCGGAGGACTTTCTTGCCTGCGTATAATAAAAAGAAAAGAAGAGGCCGGTGAGCCTTTTCTTTTTCCTCGCACTCTGAGCATACGCTCAGTCGAGGGTGAAGAGAAGGGGCGATGAGTTGAGAATGGAGAGGAAAAAAGCAATTCCCTCAATGGTTAAAGACCCAAAGTTAATAGAGAAGCGCCGGGAACAAATCGTGGAGGCAGCTGTTGAACTATTTATCTCGAAAGGGTTTCATAAGACAACAACGAGAGAAATCTCACGGGCATCCGGATTCAGTATCGGAACATTATATGAGTACATCGAATCGAAAGAGGATGTATTGTATCTTGTGTGTGATGCGATTCATCAGAACATGGAGCGTGGCTTAAAAGAAGTGCTGGTGAATGGTGTGAGCGGAGCTGTGATGCTGAAGGCAGCCATTGAAGGGTTCTTACGTGTAATGGATGAGATGCAGGATCGCGTTTTACTAATTTATCAAGAGATCAAATCACTTCCGAGAGATACGATGAAATACGTCATGGAGAAGGAAGAAGAAATTACGAGCTTTTTTGAAGAGATTCTACACCGTGGGCGTAAGGATGGATCATTGAATATTGAGGAAACACTGATCAAGCTGATGGCGCACAATATCGTCGTGCTTGGTGAGATGTGGACCTTCCGTCGCTGGAGTCTACGGAAGAATTATACACTTGAGCAATATACAGAAATTCAGACATCATTGATTTTGCGTGACTTGACAGGGAAGTAGGAGTCTCTTGTATGAAAGGATAGAGGAAATAGACGATCGTTTTCTCCTCTATCTGCTTTTTCTGATCATTTTCCGAAAATGGGGAGGAACTTGAATATGGAAACGACCATTTACCGTCCGAAACACAACGTTCGTTTTGTAACCGCTGCCAGCTTGTTTGATGGACACGATGCTTCAATTAATATCATGCGTCGCATTCTGCAGGCAGGCGGTGTGGAAGTCATTCATCTTGGTCACAACCGTTCTGTAGAGGAGATTGTAAACGCTGCAATTCAAGAAGATGCGCAGGGGATTGCGATTAGCTCCTATCAGGGTGGTCACGTCGAGTACTTTAAGTACATTGTTGATTTGTTGAAGGAAAAGAATGCTTCTCATATTAAAGTGTTCGGTGGCGGTGGTGGCGTTATCGTTCCTGCCGAAATTCGTGAATTACATGAATATGGCGTTGCACGCATTTTCTCACCGGATGATGGGCGTACATTGGGGCTTCAAGGGATGATCAACTCTATGATTGAGCAGACGGATTATCCGACGCCTAAAGAAGTTGAAAAAGAGATCGAAAATTTAAAAAACAAAAGTTGGAACGCGATCGGCCGCCTGATCACATTGGCAGAAGAAAATGTAGAGCAGAAGGATAAAGAGGTAGCAGCTACGCTTGAGAAAGTACAAGAGATGACGGCAACTGTACCGGTTCTCGGCATTACAGGTACAGGTGGTGCGGGTAAGAGCTCGCTTACAGATGAACTTGTTCGCCGTTATATTGAGCAGTTCCCGGATAAGACAATCGCGATTCTTTCAGTTGATCCATCTAAACAAAAAACGGGTGGAGCACTGCTCGGCGACCGGATTCGCATGAATGCAATTAACTCACCACGTGTATACATGCGTTCTCTTGCGACTCGTAATTCGCACAGCGAGCTGAGCCAGGCAATTGATGATGCGATTAACATCGTAAAAGCGGCAGGCTATGATTTTATTATCGTAGAAACGTCCGGTATCGGTCAGGGCGATGCTAATATCACAAAAGTTTGCGACCTGGCGATGTATGTAATGACAAGCGAATTCGGTGCACCGACTCAGCTTGAGAAAATTGACATGATTGATTATGCCAATGTTATTGCCATTAACAAGTTTGAGCGACGCGGTTCAGAAGATGCACTGCGCGATGTGAAAAAGCAGTGGAAACGCAGCCGTAATCTGTTTGAGATGAGCGACGCTGATGTACCGGTATATGGCACAATTGCAAGCCAGTTCAACGATCCGGGTACCAATGTACTGTTTGTGAATCTGATGCGAATTGTAGGCGAGAAAACGGCAACAGAATGGCCGACAACGATCGATATTTCTGGTGATCAAAAATCGAAGAAGAACTATATCATTCCGTCTGACCGCATTCATTATTTGGCGGAAATCGCAAATACAACGCGTGATTATAAAAAATTTACCGAACAACAGGTGCAGATTGCTCGCAAGCTGTATCAGTTGAAAGGGACAAAAGAAGAGTTTGCGAAGCAGACAGGTGAGATGGCAGGCGAACTGTTGAAGCAGCTTGATGCGTGCATTGCACACTATGAAGAGAAAATCCATCCAGAAACGAAAAAAATTCTGGAGAACTGGAATAGCATTAAAGAAGCGTATCAGCAAGATGAGTTAGTTACAAAAGTTCGGGATAAAGAAATCCGTACACAGCTGTACACCACATCGTTGTCTGGCACACGTATCTCGAAAGTGGCACTGCCGAAGTTTGAAGACTGGGGTGAAATCGTTCGTTGGGTCATGAGCGAGAATCTGCCAGGCTACTTCCCGTACACAGCGGGTGTATTCCCGTTCAAGCGTGATGGGGAAGATCCGAAGCGTCAGTTCGCAGGCGAAGGTACGCCAGAGCGTACGAACCGTCGCTTCCACTACCTGTCCAAAGACGACACTGCGAAGCGCCTCAGTACGGCATTCGACAGCGTAACGTTGTACGGGGAAGACCCGGATTATCGTCCAGACATCTACGGTAAAATTGGTACGAGCGGCGTAAGCATCTGTACGCTCGATGATATGAAAAAGCTGTATGACGGCTTCGATCTCTGCCATCCATCTACTTCCGTATCTATGACGATTAATGGACCGGCTCCAATCATTCTAGCGATGTATATGAACACCGCGATCGAGCAGCAAGTAAAGCTGTTCGTAGAAGCGAATGGTCACGAGCCAAATGCGGATGAAATGGCGAAAATTAAAGCAGATACGCTGCGTAACGTACGCGGTACGGTACAGGCTGATATTTTGAAAGAAGATCAGGGCCAGAATACGTGCATCTTCTCAACGGAATTCGCGTTGAAGATGATGGGGGATATTCAGGAATACTTTATTAAAAATTATGTTCGTAATTACTACTCGGTTAGTATTTCCGGCTATCATATTGCTGAAGCAGGTGCGAACCCGATTTCCCAGCTGGCATTCACGCTGGCAAATGGATTTACGTATGTCGAATATTACTTGAGCCGTGGCATGAACATCGATGACTTTGCGCCGAACCTGTCATTCTTCTTTAGCAACGGTCTTGATCCAGAGTACTCGGTGCTCGGTCGTGTGGCGCGTCGCATCTGGTCAACGGTGATTAAGAATAAATACAGCGGCAATGAGCGAAGCCAGAAGCTAAAATATCATATCCAGACGTCCGGACGTTCCCTGCACGCACAGGAAATGGACTTCAATGACATTCGTACGACATTACAAGCACTCATGGCAATCTATGATAACTGCAACTCGCTTCATACGAATGCGTATGACGAGGCGATTACAACACCAACGGAGAACTCGGTGCGTCGTGCGATGGCAATTCAAATGATTATCACGAAAGAACTTGGTCTGGCGAAGAATGAAAACTCGCTGCAGGGCTCGTTCATTCTGGAAGAGTTGACCGATCTCGTAGAGGAAGCCGTTCTGACTGAATTCCAGCGTATTAGCGACCGTGGTGGCGTACTTGGTGCGATGGAAACACAATATCAGCGCAGCAAGATTCAAGAGGAGTCTCTTTACTATGAGACACTCAAGCACAACGGTGACCTGCCAATTATCGGTGTGAATACGTTCCTCAATCCGAATTCAACAGAAGAAGATTACGAGATTGAGCTGGCGCGTTCCACAGAGGAAGAGAAGCAACAGCAAATCACCAATCTGCGTGCCTTCCAGGAGAGACATAAAGATGCGGCTTCAACTGCACTTGCTCGCTTGAAGGAAGTGGCGTACAGCAACGGCAATATTTTTGCCGAGCTGATGGAGACGGTGAAGGTAGCGAGTCTGGGACAGATTACAGGTGCGCTTTACGAAGTAGGCGGCCAATACCGTCGCAACATGTGATTGATGTGGTGAGTGGAAAAGCTGTGCATGTCTTTTCTGGCAGGGAAGAATCAACTGTCCGCTCCGTTGACAGCTGCGCTGGTCTGTCAAACATCTGGGTAGCGCAATGATGGAGACAATGACAGCCCTGTTGGCGCATCTGCCAACTCCGCTGGGCGACGAAAAGAAAGGCACGAGCTTTTCCACTCCCACATCCCGATAGTTTTGGAAGGCTAAGCTCACGCAGCAACTGCGTGAGCTTGGCTTTGTTGTTTTAAGGTTTTCATCATTTTAAAAAGTATGGCGAGGAAGAGAGTTTGTACAAGGAGGAATATTTGTTTGAACGAAGGTTTGTCTTTCCTAACTCAGCGGAGCAAGACTGACGGGCGTAAAAGCCTGCAATTGTCTCCCTCATTGAGCTACCCAGATGTTTTGCAAGGCAGCCCGACAGTCTTGTGGAGCGGACAGTTTACGCTTCATTGAGAGAAAGACAACACGCAGTGAAAACAAATATTCCTCACTTTGCAACAAGCTCTGTCTCGTCCACTTGCTTTTTAGGGTCTAAATTGTATAAAATAAGGAATGCTGAATACTAGGGATACTATGCGTGCATGTCACAGACAGCCGCTGTTCGAAATATATGCCAAGAAGGGAAGTGCTCCGGGTGAGTAATGCGTTAAACCTTGAAGCAGAACAATTAAAAGAAATAGCGATGGTCGACCTTGCCTATCGTCTTCTTACACAAACGAAAAAACCAACAAATTATCGCGAACTGTTTAATGAACTTGTTGAGATGAAAGGTATGTCTCAAGAAGAGGCTATGGATATCATTGCGCAGGTGTACACAGAAATCAATCTGGATGGACGCTTCATTTGTCTCGGCGAAAACATGTGGGGTCTGAAGCGCTGGTACCTCGTTGAAACGCAAGAAGAGTCAGCAGAAGGTGGCTTCCGTGGGAAGTATCTGCTGGATGACTTCGACGACGATGATGAAGACCTGGATGAAGAGTATGATGAGGTTGAGGAAGACGACCTCATAACAAATGTCAGTGATGATGATGAAGATCTGGACGCTGATTTCGATGACGAAGATGAGTCAGACGAAGAGTTCAGCGATGAAGATGACGATGAAGCAGATACTGATGACGATGACGACGAAGATCTTGACATGTAAGATTGGGAAAGATAAAATACTTTTTGGGCTTTAAAAGTTGACGAATACGTTAGTCACGAAAAACAAAAGTGCCCTTCCGACGTGCTCGGCTGGGGAGTGCTTTTGTTTTTTTGTTTTTGTAGATGTTTTTCATACTAGAGGTAGTTTTGTGGAAAAGTATTGAATGGGCAAAGAAAGAGGGGTTACTTGTATGGCAAAGTATATATTCGTAACAGGTGGAGTTGTATCTTCGCTTGGCAAAGGGATTACAGCGGCATCACTCGGTCGCCTTTTGAAAAACCGTGGACTTCAGGTGACAATTCAGAAGTTTGACCCGTATATCAACGTGGACCCAGGTACAATGAGTCCGTATCAGCACGGTGAAGTATTCGTAACAGAAGACGGAGCGGAAACAGACCTTGACCTTGGACACTATGAGCGTTTTATTGACATTAACTTGAATTCCAACAGTAACGTGACAACAGGTAAAATCTATTCTTCCGTTATCACAAAAGAGCGCCGTGGTGATTACCTCGGTGGTACCGTTCAAGTTATTCCGCATATCACAAACGAAATCAAAGAGCGTGTTTTCCGTGCGGGACGTGAAGCGAATGTGGACGTGGTCATTACAGAGATTGGCGGTACAGTAGGCGATATCGAAAGCTTGCCGTTCCTAGAAGCCATTCGCCAGATTAAAAGCGATGTAGGCCGTGATAATGTGATGTACATTCACTGTACACTCATGCCATATCTGAAAGCAGCAGGCGAGCTGAAAACAAAGCCGACTCAGCATAGCGTAAAAGAACTGCGCAGCTTAGGTATTCAGCCAAACGTAATTGTCTGTCGTACTGAGCAGTCAATCTCGCAGGATATGAAAGATAAGCTTGCGTTATTCTGTGATATTGATCCAAAAGCGGTTGTGGAATGTATCGATGCAGATTCTCTGTATGAAGTTCCGCTTATGCTGAAGGATCAAGGTCTTGACGATTATGTATGTAATCACCTCAATCTCACATGTCCAGAAGCGGACATGACAGACTGGATGAAGCTTCTGAATAAAGTTAAAAACCTGTCTCATACTACAACGATCGCGATGGTTGGTAAATATGTAGCGCTGCATGACGCGTACATCAGTATCGCAGAAGCGCTGTACCATGCAGGTTATGAGAACGATACAGACATTAAAATCGAATGGGTTGACGCCGAAGAAGTGTATGAGCATAATGTTGCGGACATGCTGGGCCATGTAGATGGAATTCTCATCCCAGGTGGCTTCGGTGACCGTGGTGTAGAAGGTAAAATTATTGCAACCAAATATGCGCGTGAGAACAAGATTCCGTTCTTCGGCATTTGCCTGGGCATGCAGGTAGCGGTGATTGAGTTTGCACGTCATGTGGCAGGCTTGCAAGATGCGAATAGCTCGGAGATCAATCCAGCTACACCGCATCCAGTTATCGACATTCTGCCGGATCAGAAAGATATCGAGAATCTCGGTGGTACAATGCGTCTGGGCTTATATCCGTGCAAAGTTGAGAAAGACAGTGCTGCACATGCTGCGTACGGTGAAGATCTCGTATATGAACGCCATCGCCATCGCTATGAGTTTAACAACGAGTACAGAGAACAGCTTCAGAAGGCAGGTCTGCGCGTGAGTGGTACATCCCCAGACGGTCGATTGGTTGAAATCGTGGAAATTCCGGATCATCCGTGGTTCGTAGCCGGTCAGTTCCACCCGGAATTTGCTTCCCGTCCGAATCGTCCACAGCCGCTGTTCCGTGACTTTGTTGGTGCGGCTTTGCAATTGAAAAAGTAATGGTTATTAGAGGAGGGACAGGCTTATATGCCTGTCCCTTTTCTTTGCTTACAAAAAAAAGGATTTTGTAGGGAAGTATCGAATGTATAAGGTCAAACATGTGCTGGATGTGTAGGGTTGTCTAGATCTGGCAAGAATGAAGGGGGAGATAGCGTGGAAGATAAAAAAGTGCTGATTGTTGATGATCAGTATGGAATTCGCGTGCTGCTGTTTGAGGTGTTTGGCAAAGAGGGTTATCAAACATTTCAGGCCGCGAACGGGAAGCAAGCGCTGGAGATCGTTGTAGATGAAGCACCGGACCTGGTCATTCTTGATATGAAAATACCGGGCATGGATGGTCTGGAAATTCTAAAAGAAATTAAAAAAATCGCCCCGGATACAAAAGTCATCATGATGACAGCGTATGGCGAGTTAGATATGATTAAAGAGGCCACTCAATTGGGTGCGCTTACACACTTTACGAAGCCGTTTGACATTGACGAGTTGCGAACAGCGGTAAATAACCAACTCGCATGCTAAACCGGCATTGTGCTATAATAACAATGTTTGCAAGGAATGTGCGATAAAACAAGGAGGACTTTACATATGCCATTAGTTTCGATGACAGATATGTTAAAGAAGGCCGTACTCGGAAAATATGCGGTCGGTCAATTTAACCTGAATAACCTGGAGTTTACACAGGCAATTTTGCAGGCTGCACAGGAAGAGAATGCACCTGTCATCCTTGGAGTAAGTGAAGGAGCAGCGCGCTATATGGGCGGCTTCAAGCTGGTTGTTGTGATGGTGGAAGCACTAATGGAAGAGTACAACATTACTGTTCCGGTTGCTATTCATCTTGACCATGGTTCTTCTTTCGAAAAATGTATGGAAGCGATCCATGCCGGATTTACATCCGTTATGATTGATGGATCACATTATCCGCTTGAAGAGAACATCGCACTCACGAAGCGTGTAGTTGATGTAGCTCATGCACTTGGGGTTTCCGTAGAAGCGGAACTGGGCCGTATTGGTGGACAGGAGGATGACCTGGTAGTGGATGATGCAGAAGCGATGTATGCTGTGCCGTCTGAGTGTGATCAACTCGTACGTGAGACAGGTGTAGATTGCTTTGCGCCAGCACTCGGTTCTGTACATGGTCCATATAAAGGCAAGCCGAACCTCGGTTTTGGACGTATGGAAGAGGTTATGAATCTGACAGGTATTCCGCTCGTTCTGCACGGTGGTACAGGAATTCCAACGGATGATATCAAGCGTGCGATTTCGCTTGGTACAGCCAAAATTAACGTAAATACAGAAAATCAGATCGCAGCTTCTGCGACTGTGCGCAAAGTTCTGGAAGAAAAACCAGATCTATACGATCCGCGTAAATATCTCGCACCAGCACGCGATACGATTAAGGAAACAGTAAAAGCAAAGATTCGCGAATTCGGCAGCAGTAACCAGGCCTAAAAGAAGGAGCGTACTTATGAGATTTTTTATCGATACGGCAAACGTAAATGAGATTCGTGAAGTAAACGAGTGGGGCGTACTGGCAGGTGTGACGACAAATCCGTCACTGGTTGCCAAGGAAGGCCGTGACTTCGAGGAAACACTGAAAGAGATCATTGATATTATTGATGGACCGATCAGTGCGGAAGTCATTAGTCTTGAAGCGGACGGGATGATTGAAGAGGGTGAGAAACTTTCCTCGCTCTCCAAAAATATCGTCATTAAAGTTCCGATGACAGTGGAAGGCTTAAAAGCCGTTAAATATTTCACAAAGAAAAAAATCAAAACGAATGTGACGCTTGTTTTCTCGGCGACACAGGCGCTTCTTGCGGCACGTGCGGGCGCGACATACGTTTCTCCGTTCCTTGGCCGCCTCGATGATATTTCACATGATGGTTTGCAATTGATCTCTGACATCTCTGATATTTTTACCGTTCATGATATTGATACAGAGATCATCGCAGCAAGCGTTCGCCATCCGATTCATGTTGTGGAATGCGCGAAGCTTGGGGCTGATATTGCAACCATTCCGTACGCAACCTTCAAACAAATGGTGAAACACCCGTTAACAGACCACGGAATTGAACGTTTTCTTGCAGACTGGGAAAAAGCGCAGCAAAAATAATACAGGAAAAAAGCACCTTTTTGATTTTTTATCACGAAAGGTGCTTTTTCCCATTGAGTAAGGAGAATCAACCTGTGGAAAAGCTGTTCATTCGAGGCGGGCACAAGCTTCGAGGGCGTGTGCAGATTAGCGGAGCGAAAAACAGTGCGGTTGCGCTCATTCCCGCTGCTATTCTCGCCGGTGCCGAAGTTGTGCTAGATAATGTGCCAGACATTAGTGACGTACAGATTTATACGGAGATTTTGGAAGATTTAGGGGCGACAGTAGTCCGTGATAACGATATGCTGCGCATTGATTCTTCCAAAATGGTGGCGAAACCGATGCCGAATGGTAAGATTAAAGAGCTGCGAGCTTCCTACTATTTGATGGGTGCGCTGCTTGGCCGATTTGGCGAGGCAACAATCGGAATGCCTGGCGGATGTAACCTTGGTCCTCGTCCAATTGATCAACATATCAAAGGGTTTGAAGCACTCGGAACCGTATTGTCTCACGAGCGCGGGTCCCTACACCTTGAAGGAAAGAACATGGTTGGTACACGTGTCTATCTAGACGTTGTCAGTGTAGGGGCTACGATCAATATTATGCTAGCTGCCTGCCGGGCAAAAGGGCGTACCGTCATTGAGAATGCAGCGAAAGAACCAGAAATTATCGATGTGGCAACACTGCTGAATGCCATGGGAGCAAGCATCAAAGGTGCTGGCACAGATGTAATTCGGATTGATGGGTGTCAGGAGCTGCACGGTTGCAGGCATTCGATTATCCCGGATCGGATTGAAGCGGGCACATACATGATTGCGGCGGCTGCGACGAGAGGGGATGTCGTAATCGACAATATTATTCCTCGCCATCTTGAATCTCTTACAGCCAAATTAAGGGAGATGAAAGTGGAGATCGAAGAAGAGGGCGATGCGATTCGCGTGCGGGGTGGCGGTGATTATATAGGGGTTGATATCAAAACCCTTCCGTATCCAGGATTTCCAACCGATCTTCAGCAGCCAATTACAGCCTTGCTCACAGCAGCCCAAGGGGCAAGCATTGTGACCGATAATATTTATCAAGCCCGCTTTAAGCATGTCGATCATCTACTTAACATGGGAGCTAAAATTAAAGTAGAAGGGCGCTCGGCTGTTATTGAGGGGCCAACTCCTCTGTATGGGGCGCGTGTAACGGCAACCGATTTACGTGCTGGTGCGGCTCTTGTAATTGCAGGGTTGATGGCGGAAGATGTAACGGAAATTAGCGGTCTGACCCATATTGATCGTGGGTATTCTAATCTGGAAGAGAAATTAAGAAGTCTCGGAGCCGAGATGTGGCGCGAACAACATATACAAAGTGCGCAATAAGAAACAGGAGATGACATACAATGGAACGCAGTTTGACAATGGAATTAGTACGGGTAACAGAAGCGGCGGCGCTTGCGTCAGCCCGCTGGATGGGACGCGGTCAGAAAGATGAAGCGGATGGCGCAGCTACAAGTGCGATGCGTGCGGTCTTTGATACGGTTCCAATGCAAGGAACGGTTGTAATCGGGGAAGGCGAAATGGATGAAGCTCCGATGCTCTACATCGGGGAGAAGCTTGGTCAGGGCGGCGGTCCAGAAGTAGACATTGCTGTTGACCCACTTGAAGGCACGAATATTGTGGCCAAAGGTACGTGGAACGCGATGACAGTATTGGCGGTAGCAGACCGTGGTAATTTGTTACATGCTCCGGATATGTACATGGACAAAATCGCAGTAGGTCCAGAAGCAGCAGGGAAAATTGATATTGACGCTCCGATCATCGACAATCTGCGTGCAGTAGCCAGAGCAAAAGGGAAAGATATTAGCGACCTGGTAGCATGCGTAATGGATCGGGAACGTCATGCAAAAATCATTCATGAAATTCGGGAAGCTGGCGCTCGTATTAAGCTGATCTCAGACGGAGATGTAGCGGGGGCGATTAACACAGCGTTTGAACATACAGGCGTGGACATTCTGTTCGGTATCGGTGGCGCTCCAGAAGGCGTAATCGCTGCGGTTGCGCTTAAATGTATGGGAGGAGACTTCCAGGGACGTCTTGTGCCAGGCAATGAAGAAGAGCTTGCACGCTGCAAGAAGATGGGACTTGCAGACCCACGCCAGGTACTTCTACTCGAAGACCTCGTAAAAGGGGACGACTGCATTTTTGCAGCAACGGGTGTAACGGATGGAGAATTAATTAAGGGCGTTCGCTTTAGCGGAACGAAAGCGACGACACAATCGCTCGTTATGCGTGCGAAATCAGGTACGGTGCGCTTCATCGAAGGTCAGCATCGCCTTGAGAGAAAACCTGAGTTTGTGATGAAAGACTAATTTCAAAAGAAAAGCGTGGTGTTTGTGCACGATATGGAAATGAATTTAGCGCAACTGGAAGAAAAGAAACTGACCGACTTGTATAAGCTTGCAAAAGAGTTTCAGATTCCGTATTACGGAACGATGAAAAAACGCGAGTTGATCTTTGCTATCCTGCATGCGCAGGCAGAGCGTCAGGGACACATGTTTATGGAAGGGGTACTAGAGACGCATTCGGACGGATTTGGATTTCTCCGTCCGGTGAATTATCTTCCAAGTGCGGAAGATATCTATATCTCAGCCTCCCAGATTCGCCGCTTTGACCTTCGTACGGGAGATAAAGTATCCGGTAAGGTACGTCCACCGAAAGAAAATGAACGTTACTTTGGCTTGCTGCATGTAGAGGCCGTCAACGGTGAACCGCCGGAAACATCGCCGGAGCGCCCGCATTTTCCGGCGTTGACGGCGCTGTATCCACAGCGGAATATGGTGCTTGAAACGTCGCCAGAACGTGTGTCGACCCGTGTGATTGATTTGATCGCGCCTGTTGGTTTTGGACAGCGTGGGCTGATTGTAGCCCCGCCAAAAGCAGGGAAAACAATGCTGCTAAAAGAGATTGCGAATAGCATTGCTACGAATCATCCTCATGTTGAGTTGATTGTGTTGTTAATTGATGAGCGCCCGGAGGAAGTAACGGATATGCAGCGCTCTGTTAAAGGAGAAGTCGTCAGCTCTACTTTCGATGAGCTGCCGGAAAATCATATTAAAGTAGCCGAACTCGTACTAGAACGTGCGATGCGTCTTGTTGAGCATAAAAAGGATGTTGTGATTCTGCTTGACAGTATTACACGCCTGGCACGTGCATACAATGTGACGGTGCCTGCAAGCGGTCGTACGCTCTCCGGCGGTATTGACCCGGCTGCGTTCCATCGCCCGAAACGTTTTTTCGGTGCTGCTCGTAATGTGGAAGAAGGCGGCAGTCTGACCATTCTAGCGACAGCGTTGATTGAAACGGGCTCACGGATGGATGACGTGATTTATGAGGAATTCAAAGGAACTGGAAACATGGAGCTTCATCTTGATCGCAAGTTAGCGGAACGCCGCGTGTATCCCGCTATCGATATTCGCCGTTCCGGTACGCGCCGGGAAGAACTTCTGTTCACGAAAGACGATCTGGCGAAAGTCTGGGCGCTGCGTAAATCAATTCATGATAACAATGAATTCACGGAAGCATTCATTAAACGCTTAAACGAAAGCAAGACGAATCAGGAATTCCTCGATTCAATTGAGCTAGAAGCAACGAAAAAGACCGTAACACGAACGCGGTAATCGGATAACCTTCCCTTTAGACGACTATTCTAGCCTGTCCGGGCATAGGATGGTCTAAAAAGGGGAGAAGGACATGAATGACTGGCAGGCCATTCTTCTCGGTATCATTCAGGGGATTACGGAGTTTCTGCCGATCAGCAGCACCGGACATCTGTATCTGGGACGGCATTTGTTCGGACTAGATGAAGCGGGGCTGTTTCTTGATACGATGCTGCATATCGGCACACTGTTTGCGGTACTGGCTGTATATGGAGACGATGTGCTGGAGATTGTGCGGCGGCCCTTTTCGAGGATAACGGGACTGCTTTTGGTCGGGACGATTCCGGCAGCCGGAATTGGTTTTTTGCTGGCTGATTTTTTTGAGGAAATCTCCCGCACGGGTGTAACGGTTGGATATGAATTCCTGCTGACTGGATTCATATTGTGGATAGCTGACCGCTGGAGGGATCAGGGGCGACGGAAATTGCTTGATTTAACATATGGCGATGCCCTTTTTATTGGTTGTTTTCAAGCGGCGGCGATTATGCCAGCCTTATCACGCTCTGGCTTGACGATTGCGGCTTCCTTTTTTCGGGGGCTGAATCGAGATACAGCAGCGCGGTTTTCTTTTCTTCTATCGATTCCGGCGATTGGTGGCGGTGTAGTGCTGCAAGGTGCTAAGCTTTTTACGGGCGAGGTGCGGGAATCGATTGGTCTTATGCCGCTTTTATTGGGGGCAATTTTTTCCGGGCTGGCTGGTTATGTGGCCGTCAGGTGGATGATTGGCCTGTTAAAGCGTGGTTCTTTAAAGTGGTTTGCCATTTATGTATGGATACTTGGCCTGTTCATTATCGGGGCGCAGGCGAGTGGGGTTTTTTAAAAAATGAACGGATATGAAAAAGCTGACTGTCTTTTTATGGGACAGTCAGCTTTTTTCGATTAGCCGATAATAATTTTGCCTTCGGAATAACGGAAATGTTTTTTCTTGCGATCCCAGTTTAAGGCGAATGCAACCGTAAGTGGACCAACACGTCCTGCAAACATCATGAAGGAAATCAAGATTTTACCGAATTCGGTCAAGTGCGGGGTTAATCCTGCTGATAGCCCGACTGTACCAAATGCCGATGTAGTCTCGAATAGAATCACCAGGAAGTTCGCTTTTTCTGTAATACAAAGAATCATTGTAACGAGTATGACCAGTGTGAGTGCAGCAAAAGCGATGGTAAGGGCTTTGTATACTTTGCTCTCATGAACGCGCTGTTTGAAGAATACGATATCTCCCTGGCTGCGGACCATTGCCCAGACAGCGGCAAGCAGAGTAGCAAATGTAGTCGTCTTGATCCCGCCCCCGGTTGAACCAGGGGATGCCCCGATGAACATGAGAATGACCATAAGAAAGAGGCTGGACTGATGCATGTCTCCAATCGAAAGCGTATTTGCGCCATCTGTCCGTGTACAGACTGATTGGAAGAGTGCCCCCCAGAACTTCCCTGACCAATCGAGTGGGGCGAGTGTTTTTGGATTGGTAAATTCGAAAGCGAAGATAAGAATGGCACCAAACACAGTGAGAAAGGCACTCATTGATAGGACAACTTTTGTATGCATGGAAAGCTTGCGTCGGGTGCGGTAGTCGATCAGCTCAGCAATGACAACAAACCCGATCCCGCCTACAAGAATTAAGGTAATAATAACAAAGTTTACAATCGGATCGCTTACATACGGAGTTAAGCTTCGAAAACCACCGACCACATCAAATCCAGCATTATTGAAGTTGGATACGGAATGGAAGATGCCGAAATAAATCGCCTGCGACCAGCCCATCTCACCTGCCCAGTGAAGAGTCAGAATAAGTGCCCCAGCTGATTCGAACACAAGGGTGAAAAGCAAAACCTTTCGTACGAGTTTGACGACACCTTCTACTGAAAGCTGGTTAAGTGATTCTTGGATCAGAAGGCGCTGACGGAATGAAATTTTACGCCCAAGAATGAGTGTAAATAAGGTAGCGACAGTCATAAACCCGAGGCCGCCGATCTGAATCATCCCCAGAATGGTCAGTTGACCAAACGTGGTAAAGGTCGTGCCTGTATCAACAACAACCAGCCCGGTTACGCATGTCGCAGATGTCGCCGTAAATAGCGCATCAATAAATGGAAGTCCTTGTCCATTTACAGTAGCGGCAGGCAGTGTAAGTAAGAATGCTCCGAATAAAATAATGGCGCCAAAGCCTGCGACAAATAATTGTGCTGGGCTAATAGCCGATAAGGAAAACAGCGGTTTTTTCGGTCGTGATAGTTGTTCTTCCATAGATTTGCACCTCCTTTTACCAAATAAAATAAAAACATCCTCCAAGCTATTATAGAACAACGGAAAAAGAGTACAATCTTTGACTTTTAGGAGTGCGGTAGCGTATAATGTTTCGGACATTTATCCTGTACGTTTAGCGAATGAAATGCGAAGGAGCTTATGATTATGTACCTTGTATATGCGGACAAGCGAGGGCAAGTATATGACCACTCAGAATTAATCGGGCTTGGGCGGAGCGGCGATTCTCTGATGGAAATACTAGAAGAGGAACTGATTCCGCTTCCAGAAGGAGCTACGCTTGTTAGTCTGCCGAATTGTCATCCCGTTGGCATGGACCCGAATACAGGCGAAATGGTGCGTCTCACGGAGTATCAGGCGGTCGGAGCACTCATGCCACAAGGCTATACTCGCCTTATGTTCCCCGGTTATGTGAAAGAAAATAAGGAAGATAAGCTTCCTCTCTTTGGGTATACAGCGGTTGTCTGGCGGGACGGTGTTTTTTTTGTCGCGGCGGAAGCAAGTGATGAGCCATATCGCTGGAACCCAGATAACTTTCCGCGCTGTGATCTGGAAAAACTGGTGAAAGATACGGTAAATCAGTATCCGGAAAATCGAATTTTTACCCATCTCAGCAACTGTACGCTTGGCTATGGCTGTCTGACAGCATCGAATACATTCTTTAACCGCTGGGAAGCAGGGCTGCCGGTGTCATACTCGTGCAATGCGGGGTGCTACGGCTGTATTTCGGAGCAGCCTGATGATAGTGGTTTCGTCTCACCGCAGACACGAATGAATTTTAAGCCGACCGAGGATGAACTTGTAGAGGTTATGATGCATCATCTGAAGACACCAGAGTCGATTATTAGCTTTGGTCAGGGCTGTGAAGGAGAGCCGTCTACGCAAGCGGCGATTATTACGAAAGCGATGCGTCGTGTGCGTGAGCAGACAGACATGGGCTTTATTAATATCAACACGAACGCAGGCTTGACCGATCATATTCGGGCTATTGTCGATGCCGGGCTTGACTTGATGCGGGTCAGCACAATTAGTGCGCTTGACGAACATTACAACGCATATTATCGCCCGCGTGGCTACACACTAGCCAATGTAGAGCAATCTGCCACGTATGCGAGCAGTCAAGGGGTATATACCTCGATTAACTATCTTGTATTTCCAGGCGTATTCGACCGGGAAGAAGAGATGGAGGCGATGATTGAGTTCATCCGCCGCTCTGGTATTCGCTTGATTCAGATGCGCAACTTGAATATTGACCCGGACAGCTACTTAGCGATGATTCCGCAGGCGAAGGGCGAAGTGTTTGGCATGAAGCAGGCGCTGGAGATTTATCGGGCGGAGCTGCCGGATGTGATTATTGGTTCGTATACGCATGTGCCGCCGGCTGCTTATCAGGAACGCCGCCGCCAGACGCTAGCACAGCTTAAAAATAAAACCCAATAACTGTTTGCATTGATAGTATAGCCATGCTATAATGCTCTCATATGTGTTTGATAACTCTGTTTCGTACAAGATTCAGGGCAGAAAGAGGTGAATGAAATGAGACCGGGAATCCATCCTGATTACAAGTTAACGAAGGTTACTTGCGCTTGCGGTAACGAATTCGAGACCGGCTCAGTGAAAGAGAACCTGCGCGTGGAGATTTGCTCCGAGTGCCATCCGTTCTACACTGGCAAACAAAAATTTGTTGACGCCGGCGGTCGTGTTGATCGTTTCAAAAAGAAATACAATATCAAGTAATATTCAAACAGACAGGCCGTGTGCCTGTCTGTTTTTATATCGGGCTGTGATATATTGCACTCCTCATCCACTTGCCTTATAATTGTAATGTTACCCAAATGCACGATTATTTTTAAAGATCGAGGTGAAGCAACCGTGCTGCAACGTTTAGAATCAGTAATAGAGCGTTATGATCGTTTAACGCATTTGCTTTGTGATCCGAACGTGATGAATGATCCGAAGAAACTTCGGGAGTATTCCAAGGAGCAATCTGACATTGAACCAACGGTACAGGCATACCGTGAATATAAAGAAGTAAGTGAACAGCTGCAAGACGCGAAAGACATGCTAGAAGAGAAGCTTGATGATGAAATGCGCGAAATGGTCAAAATGGAAGTTGGTGAGTTGACCGAGCGTAAAGAGAAGCTAGAAGAAGAAATTCATATTCTTCTGCTGCCGAAAGACCCGAATGACGATAAAAACGTAATTATCGAGATTCGTGGTGCGGCAGGCGGTGATGAAGCGGCGCTGTTCGCCGGTGATCTGTATAATATGTACACTCGTTATGCAGCAAAACATCGCTTCAAAGTCGAATTGCTAGAAGCAAACTATACAGACATTGGTGGTTTTAAAGAAGTTATCTTCTCTGTGAATGGTGTAGGTGCTTACAGCCGTCTTAAGTTTGAAAGCGGCGCTCACCGTGTGCAGCGCATTCCGACAACAGAGTCGGGTGGGCGGATTCATACGTCAACTGCAACGGTAGCGGTGCTGCCGGAAGCAGAGGAAGTAGAAGTAGAAGTAAACGACAACGATATTCGTGTTGACCTGTTCTGCTCCAGCGGCGCGGGCGGCCAGAGTGTTAATACAACCAAATCAGCCGTGCGCTTAACACACGTTCCGACTGGAATCGTGGTAACGTGTCAGGATGAGAAATCCCAGCATAAGAACAAAGACAAGGCGATGCGAGTTCTGCGTGCTCGTCTGTATGATAAAATGCAGCAGGAGGCATTCGCAGAATATGCGGATGCACGTAAATCTGCTGTTGGTACGGGTGATCGTAGTGAGCGCATCCGCACGTACAACTTCCCACAGAGCCGTGTAACGGACCATCGCATCGGCTTAACGCTGCATAAGCTTGATCAAGTTCTGAACGGTGAAATGGATGAAATTGTCGACGCACTTGTGTTGCATGAGCAGGCAGAACTCATGCGTAATGCCGAAGGTGCATAACGTGAATACGATGACGACGCGAGAAGCTTTGCAAAAAGCTTCTCGTTTTTTGCAGGCAGAAAACATTGAAGACGCACTGTTCCTAGCCGAATATGCGCTGCGTCACGCACTCGGCTGGGATCGGACAACTTTGTTTTCTCGCATGAATGAGCCACTCCCTGCGGACATGTGGGCACGTGTAGAAGCGATTATCCGTCGCCGTGCTGCCGGGGAACCGATGCAGTACATTATCGGAGAGCAGGAGTTCTATGGACTCACCTTCGAGGTGAATCCAGATGTACTTATTCCTAGACCGGAAACGGAATTACTTGTCGAAGAAGTGCTAAAGCAGGCGCATCAGATGTGGCCTGCTACAAACAACCTTCACATAGCGGATATCGGCACAGGAAGTGGTGCAATTGTAGTAACGCTTGCGGTCGAAGGGGAAGAGAACTGGGCGTATACGGCTGTCGACATTGCTCAGGCTTCGCTCGATACAGCCCGTCGCAATGCCGAACGCCATGGTGTGGAAAGTCGCATTCGCTTTGTGCAGGGCGACTTACTCACCCCTCTTCTTGAGAGCGGTCAGCGGGTAGATATTCTCGTCTCGAATCCTCCGTATATTCCATCGTTTGATGTGACACAGCTGGACACGCAAGTGAAAGATCACGAACCGTTGCGTGCACTTGATGGTGGAGAAGATGGATTTGATTTTTATCGTAGAATGGTGCACGAATTGCCAAATGTACTGGCGGAACGTGCGATTGTCGGCTGGGAAGTGGGCATTCACCAGGCAGAGACGGTACGAGCCTGGCTTGTGGATACCGGGCTGTTTGCTCGTGTGTATATCGTTGATGATCTGGCGGGGATTGGACGACATGTAATTGGAATAAAATTATGACAATTTTTGTTTAGTCCTGCTTTTTTCTGTTCATACTGGTGAACAGGGAGAGGAAAGGGGACGGAAACAAATGAAAAAAGTCGTTACGAAAAAATTTCTTTATATCGCATTCGCACTTATTGTCATAATCATGAATTGGGAAGGTCAGAAAGAAGCATTTGCGCTTGTTGCGAAGCAAGCTGTTCCAGAACAATCGATTCGTCTGCGGATTCTGGCGAACAGTGATACACCAGAAGACCAGCAGCTCAAGCGTCATGTGCGCGACCGGGTCATTGAATCGGTGAAGCAGTGGTCATCCGAAGCGAAGAATGCAGACGATGCGCGTGTTATTATCCACAAGCATTTGCCAGAGCTGCAGGGGGTTGTGAACCGTACCATTCAAGAGGAAGGATATACGTATCCGGCTTCTGTTGAATTGCGTGCGACGGATTTTCCGACGAAGATGTATGGTACGCAAGTATTCCCTGCTGGACAGTATGAGGCAGTGCGCATCGCAATCGGCAATGCCGAGGGGCAGAACTGGTGGTGTGTACTGTTCCCGCCACTCTGTTTTACCGATATATCGAACGGGGATACAGCATCTTCTGACAAAGCTGCCGCTAATAAGGTGGATGCTAAGGATAAACAGCAGGTGGAAGTCCGATTCTTCCTGATTGACTGGCTGACTCGTTTATTTGCCTAATTTTGTACTGGGAACTCTGCCTGTGTGGTGGAGTTTCTTTTTTTGATACAAAAGGGATATGATAAGGGGAGGATAAAAACATAGTGCATACGTGGCTTATCAACTAAAGTTATCAACAGGTTATGCACATGTTGTGGATATTTTTTGGTTTGTCAGGGGATAAGTTGGATTAGATAATGAAAAGATTCATATTTTATAAGAGTTGAGAGGGACAATATGAATATACAGACAAAATATTGGCATGTGGATAATTTTGTGGATGACCTGATAGATTGTCCACAAGTACGCGAGGCTGCGTTGCTCCTGCGTGAAAATGAACTGATTGCCTTTCCGACTGAGACGGTATATGGTCTCGGTGGGAATGGGCTTGTAGATGAAACAGTAGAAAAGATTTATACCGCGAAAGGTCGACCGAGTGATAATCCGCTTATTCTACATATTGCAGACCGTGAACAACTTGTGGATATCGTGGAGCATGTACCCCCGCTTGCAGACGCGCTTATGGAAGCATTCTGGCCGGGCCCGCTTACCCTTGTTTTGCCCAAGAAGCCAGGTGTGGCGATGCGTGCATCTGCCGGGCTGGATACGGTCGCGGTACGGATGCCAGATCACCCGGTAGCTGATGCTCTGATTCGAGCGGCAGGAGTTCCTGTAGCAGCTCCAAGTGCGAATGTATCGGGTCGACCAAGTCCGACGACGGGGCGGCATGTGCAGGAAGATCTGGATGGTCGAATTGCAGGAATTCTTGATGGTGGCCCGACCGGGATTGGCGTAGAGTCAACAGTAGTAGATGTAACGGGTGATGTGCCGCTTATTTTGCGGCCGGGCGGCATTACCGCTGAACAGATCGCGGAGATTATCGGAGAGGTCGCAGTGGACCCGGGTCTGCTTGGAGATGGTCCGGCAGCGCCGCGCTCACCGGGAATGAAATATCGCCATTATGCTCCAGAGGGAGAGATGTGGCTAGTAGAAGAGCCGGATATGTGCATGCGCATCGTAAAGGCTGTAGAGCAGGCGAAGCAGGAAGGAATGCGAGTAGGCGTGCTGGCAACAGAGGAATCAGCTTCCGCTTATCCAGGCGCAGATGTTGTACTAGCCTGTGGACAGCGAGCAGACCTGATCTCGGTAGCGCGCCATCTGTATGATGTGCTGCGCCGCTTTGATCAGGAGCAGGTGGATGTAATTTTTAGTGAAACATTCCCGTATACGGGCGTAGGAGCTGCGGTTATGAATCGTCTTATGAAAGCAGCTGGCGGAAAATATCGATAAGCACAGCATCTCTTCTATCATTCTTCCCTCCCGCATATCCTGTCTATGTAATGCCTGTACGAAAGCGGGGGATAAGAGTGGAAAGTTTGCAATGGGGAGAACTGATTACCATTTTGATGATCGGGATTGCGCTTGGGATGGATGCGTTTTCGCTCGGAATCGGGATGGGGATGGGCGGCATTCGCTTACTTACGATTGCGAAGGTTAGTTTGACGATTGGGTTGTTTCATATTGTGATGCCGCTGATTGGCATTGCATTAGGTGTTTTTCTTACGTCTTATATGGGAAATATGGCGGCCTATATCGGCGGATTTATTCTGATTGTTTTAGGTCTGCATATGCTGTGGAACGGCTTTTTCGGTGAGGAAAGAAATCCGCTTATGAAGACAACCTTCTGGGGGACTATCTTGTTTAGTTTAAGCGTCAGTATCGATGCGCTTTCCGTTGGGTTTTCGTTTGGATTGTTCCGGGTGAACGTTTTTATTGCTGTGCTGATTTTTGGTGCGTTGGGAGCTGTGCTGGCAGCAGGCGGGCTTCTGCTTGGTCGGCGCGTTGGAAGCTGGCTTGGGGAGTACAGCGAGATTTTTGGTGCGCTGATTCTAGTAGCTTTCGGGCTCAAATTTTTATTGTAGCGGTGGCCGTCTATGATAGAGCTTCTAGTTATTAGTACTGTGACTGGACTAACGACGGTGGCCGGTGCGCTTACGACGCTACTTGCGGGTAAGCCGGGAACGAAGCTTATGGCGTTTTATCTTGGGTTATCGGCTGGGATTATGGCGCTTGTAATTGTGGCGGACTTGCTTCCGGCAGCGCTGTCTGGCGGAGAAACGTATGGGATTTTGCTTGGGCTTCTGGTAGGGGTGGTCATGCTGCGCACGCTCCATTATGGTATGGACAGGATGGCGGGAGAGGCACTTGCATCAGCCCGTACTGAACCGACACCTGCTCACTGGCGGCAGGCAGGCTGGATGATGGGGATTGCTCTGGCGCTGCACCACATTCCAGAGGGGATCGCGATTGGCGCAGGCTTTGAGGCTCATCGTCATATCGGTGTTTTGCTGGCGTTATCGATGGCGTTGCATAACATTCCAGAAGGCATTGGACTTGCGGCTCCGCTCCTGCTCGGAAAACTTCGCCCGCGGCTGATCTTGCTGTTTTCGTTTCTTGTCAGTTTGTGCATTCCGTTTGGGGCATGGCTTGGAGGAATATATTTTACGGCAAGTCCGCAGGCGGTAGCGTTTGGCATGGCTTTTGCGGCCGGAGCTATGAGCTATCTCGTCTTGTGGGAGCTTGGACCTTCTGGAATTCGCCTGCATCGACTGAGTGCGCAGTTTGGCATGCTTATTAGTTTGGTTGCCATGCTAATTTTGCATGCATTACCGGGTTGATTACTGAAGGGAAAAATCGGACAATATGAATAACGAATGAATCAGGTAAGACAGAAAGGGGAGAACATCCTATGCGTATTTTATTCGTATGTACAGGAAATACATGTCGCAGCCCGATGGCAGAGAAGTTGCTTCGCAAAATGGCGAAGGATCAAGGGTTGGATATCGAGGTGAAATCAGCGGGAGTATTCGCGTCGTCAGGTTCCACTGCTTCTGTAAATGCTACCAGAGTGTTAGAAGGTCGAGGAATTACAGAAGAACATCGCTCTCAGTCTGTGTCTTCCGTCCTTATGGATTGGGCTGACCTGATTATTACGATGACAGAGGCACACAAGCAATCGCTGTTCCAGGAGTATCCTGATTGTGCAGAAAAAATGTACACATTAAAAGAATATACGGATACTTCGGAAGGAACAACGAAGCGTCTTGAAGAATTAGATGAATTGTATGACCGATTAGAAGAGAAGCAGGAAGCATTCATGCGGGAACACCGTGATGAGATTCGTCAGCTTGAGGACCGATATCAGGAACTTTATAGCCAGCTTGAACTGGTGCGAGAACAGCTGGACGACTGGCGGGACCGTATTATGCAGGCAACCGTAGTGGAGCGCAACCAGATCTCAATTCTGGAGCAGCAGACACCTGATTATGACATTAGCGATCCATTCGGTGGTACAGTGGAGACGTACGAAAACTGTGCCAAAGAAATCGAGTCGTCGCTTGTGCGACTGCTCGAACTTATGAAAAAATCATAAACGATTGTGAATTTTACTGCTTTTGTCTGAAGGTAAATATATAATGGTAAGATATAGGCATAAGGCATGCAAGGGGGGTTACATCATAGTGAAACAGAACGGTTCTCGTTTCGGATTGGAGAAAAAGCTTGTCATGGGCATCGCTCTCCTTTCCCTTGTTACATATAGCACGAGCGCGCTGTTTATTTTCTTTCTGCAGGACTATGTAGTTCACTATATACCAAGCTGGTTATTTACAGCACTAACGCTATTGCTTGGTGTTTTCTGGTCAGGCGTGTTCGGCTGGGGTGTAGCTCGCTGGATTACGAAGCCGATTGTCAAGCTGGAGCAGGCGGCTTCTTGTGCAGCAGAAGGGGATTTACGTGTGGAGATTCGTGTGCCAAATAGTGATGATGAGATTGCGACTCTTACACGCTCTTTTGCTAAAATGATTGTCAATCTACGTAGTATGATGACAGATATCAATCAGTCAGCTGAGCACGCAACTGCCGGAGTACAAGAATTGACAGAGGCATCTGAGCAGGCGGCCGTTCAGATCGAGCAAATTAGCGTGACCATGGATGAGATCGCGCAAGGAGCGGACAAGCAGGTAGCGTATACGAATACGATGGTGCAGTCTGTAAGTCAGACGGAGCGTCTCAGTCAGGAAGCGAGCCAGTATGCTGAACAATCACGTGACTTGTCACGCCGCATGCTAGCTACGCTTGGGACAAGCAGTCAAATTGTTTCTTCCCTTGTTAATGGGATGCATCGGTTGGCCGAAGAAAATCAGAGTTCTATTGCTACTGTTCGTAGGCTTGAAGAAAATGCGGCGCAAATCGGCGCGATTACGCAGGTTGTCAGTGATCTGGCAGGGCAGACGAATCTACTTGCGCTCAATGCTAGCATCGAAGCGGCGCGTGCCGGGGAGCACGGGAAAGGCTTTGCGGTAGTAGCGGATGAAGTTCGGAATCTGGCAGATGAAAGTGGTCGGGCTGCTTCGAATATTAATGAGTTGATTGAATTGATGCAGAAAGAAGTAGGCCGTGTGGTCAGTCAGATCCATGAGCAAGTTGCAATTGCGGATGCAGAATCGCAGCGCGGCGCAGAGACGACTCAGGCACTGCATGAGATTGAGCATTCTGTGCAAGAAGTTGTGGCGGCTGTTGAGCATATTACCGAGCTGATTGTGCAGCAGAATGCTGGCATGCAGGTTATTATGCGAAATGCGGGGGATGTAGCGCGTGTAGCGCACGAAGCATCAGACGGGGCAGAAGTTATTGCGCATGCTGCACAGGAGCAGACTGCTTTTATGGAAGAGGTGGCAGCAGCCGGCCAGGTGCTGCGTGAGCAGTCTGAACAGCTTAAACAATATGTAGCTCGTTTTCATATTTAATGAACGTATCAAAACGTAGGATCCTGTATCCTGCGTTTTTCTTTATATAAATTTAAAGGAAAATTTAATTTACTATGAAAAACTGTTTATTTCCGAACGATATTTAGTATATAATCAGGAATGTACAGTTTTTCAACAGTTTTAAGCAAGTGCAAGGTGCTCTGTCAAATCGGCGAGAATCGGGTATAATACAGAAGAATGAACTATCGTGAAAAACGGAGGATATGTACTATGAAGGTTGCACTTGCTGCCGATCACGGCGGATACGGTCTGAAAGAAGAAATTAAGCAGTATCTTGATTCAGTTGGAATTTCGTACGAGGACTTCGGTTGTACGTGCGAGCAATCTGTTGATTATCCGGATTATGCACTTCCAGTTGCCGAGAAGGTAGCAGAAGGCCAGTTTGACCGTGGAATTCTTGTGTGTGGGACCGGAATTGGGATGTCGATTGCGGCGAATAAAGTAAAAGGCATTCGCTGTGCGCTTGTACACGACTGTTTCACCGCAAAAGCGACACGTGAGCACAATGACTCGAACGTGCTGGCGATGGGTGCACGCGTGATTGGACCTGGACTAGCACTTGAGATTGTGAAGCTCTGGCTTGGAACAGAGTTCGAAGGTGGACGCCATATGCGCCGTGTTGAGAAAATTGCAGAAATCGAAAACAAGCAGTAAAGACGGACGGCTAATGATGAGTGTGGAAACCATTCGCGAAGAAGTAGCGACAATTGCCTTTGAACTGCTGCAGGCGAAGCCGCTTGGTGTTGGATGTGTGCTGGTGATTGGCACGAGTACGAGTGAAATCATCGGACGAAGAATCGGCTCAGCAGGTAGCCAGGAAGTAGCCGTGGCATTGTATGAAGCGCTAGAAGCAGTCCGGGTTAAGCATGGCTTTGCGCTCGCGTTTCAATGCTGTGAGCATTTGAACCGCGCGCTTGTAATAGAAAGAGAAACCGCAGAACGGTTCGGCTGGCCTGAAGTAACCGTCATTCCTGTGCCGACAGCAGGCGGGGCAATGGCGGCGCACGCGTTCCGTGCGATGCAGGATGCAGTAGTTGTAGAATCGATTCAGGCGGATGCGGGCATTGATATTGGCGATACGTTTATTGGCATGCATTTGAAGCCAGTAGCCGTTCCCGTACGCCCGAGCGTTAAGCAGGTAGGGGAAGCGCATGTCACAATGGCAGTTACACGTCCGAAGCTAATCGGAGGTGTCCGCGCTGTATATGATCGTGGACCTTTGAATGATAGCTGCCGATAATTACAAGTGAAGGAGACGAAGATAAATGCTAGAACATGTAAAAAAACAAGATCCACAAGTAGCAGAAGCCATTAAGCTGGAGCTTGACCGCCAGCGCACAAAAATCGAGCTGATCGCATCCGAGAACTTTGTAAGTGAAGCTGTTATGGAAACGATGGGTACGGTTCTGACGAATAAATATGCGGAAGGCTATCCGGGCAAACGCTACTATGGCGGTTGCGAATGTGTAGACATTGCAGAAGATCTGGCACGTGACCGTGCGAAACAACTGTTTGGCGCTGAACATGCTAATGTGCAGCCTCATTCTGGTGCACAGGCAAACATGGCTGTTTATTTTGCATTCCTTAAGCCGGGAGACACTGTGCTTGGTATGAATCTGTCACACGGTGGACACCTTACACACGGAAGTTCGGTTAACTTCTCCGGTACGCTTTACAACTTTGTTGAGTACGGCGTAAGCGAAGACAAGCAAGTTCTTGATTATGACGATATCCGTCAAAAAGCGGAAGAACATAAACCAAAAATGATCGTAGCAGGTGCAAGTGCGTACCCGCGTCAAATCGATTTCGCTAAATTAAGCGAGATTGCGAAAAGTGTCGGCGCATACCTGATGGTAGACATGGCACACATCGCAGGTCTTGTGGCAACTGGACACCATCCAAATCCGGTTCCGCATGCGGATTTCGTAACTACTACAACACACAAAACATTGCGCGGTCCTCGTGGCGGTATGATCCTTTGCCGCGAAGAATATGCAAAAGCAATCGACAAAGCTGTATTCCCTGGCATTCAGGGTGGCCCACTTATGCACGTAATCGCAGCAAAAGCGGTAGCATTTGGTGAAGCACTCAAACCTGAATTCAAAGAGTATGCTGCAAATATCGTAGCAAATGCAAAACAACTTGCAGAATCGCTTACAGAAGAAGGATTCACGCTTATCTCTGGTGGTACAGACAATCATCTTATCTTGATTGACGTTCGCAACATGAACCTGACAGGGAAAGAAGCAGAACACATTCTCGATGAAGTGGGGATCACATGTAACAAAAATACGATCCCGTACGATCCGGCTAGCCCGTTCGTAACAAGTGGTATTCGTATCGGTACAGCAGCGGTTACAAGCCGTGGCTTCGATGCAGAAGCAATGAAAGAAATCGCAGCGATCATGGCTGTAGCACTCAAGAACCCGCAGGATGAAGCGAAACAGGCAGAAGCAAGCGAGCGAGTGGCTGCTCTGTGCGCAAAATTCCCGATGTATCCGAATCTGAGTCTCTAATCAGTACGTAATAAAGGCAAAAGACCTCTTGTTGGCTGCTAGGCCAGGAAGAGGTCTTTTCTATATCGAATCTTTGGTTGTTTAAAATGTCGGTTGGAATGCATACTAAGTTCTGCATGTTTTGCATTTTGTTTTTGATATGCTTTTGCTATAATATAACGCAGTGTAAAAATTAGCGCCCGCTATGGGAGCATTTTTCAAGCAGACAGGAGGCAAAACCTAGTGGGAAAAGTATACGTATTCGACCATCCACTTATTCAACATAAAGTATCATACATCCGTGATAAAAATACGGGAACGAAGGAATTTCGTGAACTTGTTGACGAAGTTGCGATGCTGATGGCATATGAAATTACGCGAGATATGCCGCTTAAAGAAATCGAGATCGAAACACCAGTTACGACATGTAAAACGAACGTAATCGCTGGTAAAAAAGTAGGCCTGGTGCCAATTCTGCGTGCCGGACTTGGCATGGTAGACGGAATGATGAAGATCATTCCGGCAGCAAAAGTTGGACATGTAGGGTTGTACCGCAACCCAGAAACACTGGAGCCGGTAGAATACTATGTGAAGCTGCCAAGTGATGTGAATGAACGTGAACTGATCGTTATCGATCCAATGCTTGCTACAGGCGGTTCTGCGGCAGCTGCGATTACAGCCTTGAAAAATCGCGGTGCAAAACATTTGAAACTGATGTGCCTAATTGCAGCACCAGAGGGCATCGAGAAGCTGCATGAGATTCATCCGGACATTGATATTTATGTAGCAGCAGTGGATGAGCGATTGAACGATCATGGCTATATTGTGCCGGGCTTAGGAGACGCGGGAGACCGTCTGTACGGCACGAAGTAACAATTCGGGATGGGGTGAGATCGTGGCGAAGAAAAAAATTATGACGGTGTTTGGTACGCGACCAGAAGCGATCAAAATGGCGCCGCTTGTACATGAGCTGCGTCAATATGAGGAACTAGAGCCGTTCGTATGTGTAACGGCCCAGCATCGTCAAATGCTTGATCAAGTATTGGAGATTTTTGCGATTGAAGCGGATGCCGATCTGAATGTCATGAAGGAACGTCAGACGCTGACACAGGTGACAACCCGTGTGCTTGAAGGTCTTGATGAAGTCATGAAAACAGAAAAGCCGGATATGGTGCTTGTTCATGGAGATACGACAACTACATTTGCGGCGAGTTTAGCAGCGATGTACAATCAGATTCCAGTTGGGCATGTGGAAGCAGGTCTGCGCACATGGAATAAGTATTCGCCGTTCCCGGAAGAGATGAATCGGCAGTTAACGGGTGTCATGTCTGACCTTCATTTTGCCCCGACTGCCCAGGCAGCCGACAACTTGAAGCGAGAAGATAAGCCGGTAGAAGCGATTCATATTACGGGCAATACGGTCATTGATGCGCTTAAAACGACAGTGCGTAATGATTATAGCCACCCGGTACTTAAAGAATTTGCGGATAAAAAGCTCGTCTTGATGACAGCTCACCGCCGCGAAAACCTCGGGGAACCGATGGCGCGTATGTTCCGAGCGATTCGTCGTCTGGTGGACAAGCATGAGGACATCGCGGTTGTATATCCGGTGCACTTAAATCCAGTCGTACAGGAAGCAGCAGCGAAATATCTTGGTGAGCATCCGCGCATTCAACTGATCGCGCCACTTGATGCGGTTGATTTCCATAACTTTATGTCACGTGCTCATCTTATTCTGACGGACTCTGGGGGCATACAAGAAGAGGCTCCGGCATTTGGTGTGCCAGTGCTTGTGTTGCGTGATACAACAGAGCGTCCAGAAGGGATTAAGGCGGGCACATTGAAGCTTGCCGGTACAGACGAAGAGACGATCTTCGGCCTTGCAGACGAATTGTTAAGCAGTCAGGAAGCGTATGAGAAAATGGCGAAAGCTGCTAACCCGTATGGGGATGGAGAAGCGTCTCGCCGCATCTGTGAGGCGATCCTCTACTACTTTGGCCTTCGCACGGAAAAGCCGGAGCTGTTTGAGCCAGGAGTCACAAAATAGTGTAGTAATAATCATGATGTTATGGCCGATGCAATATGCGTCGGCTTTTTATATTGCAAGTTTTACACATCGAAAAAGAAACAAATGGAAGCTGTTATGCGTCTAACTCAGATGGAGAACGTATAGATCAATACATAACGAGAGGAGAAAGATGATGGGAAACCGCATAAGCAGGGTTATGGTGCTCACGTTTGCACTGACGATGATCATGGCCCTGCAGCTGCCGTCTGTCGGACAGGCTGCCAGTATGTCGTTACAGAAGCTGTCAGAGTCAATCATTGGGGAAGGGACAGTTCTGCAAAAGTATAAGCTGGTCAGCGGGGGAAGAAGCTCGACTGTTTATGTGACACGAGCAGACCTGAACAATCAATATGTGAAGGTAGGTCCGGTTTACGGTACGAATGGACAGGTGACAGTGAAACAGAATGTCAAGAAGATGGCCGATGAAAAAGGAGCCATTGCTGCAATTAATGCCGATTTTTTCCGAATGGATCGCAAAGGTGCGCCGTTTGGTATTGTACTTGATGAGGGAAAACTTGTATCATCCATGGGAAAAATCAATAGCTGGTATTCATTCGGACTTTTGAGTGATCGAACTGCCATTATGTCGCATTTGGGCTTTACGGGAACCGTGCAGGCTCAGGATGGGACAACTGGAGTCATTCAGGGTGTGAATAAGGAAGAATACAATCCGACGAATGACAAAAGTCATCTAGGTAAGATCAACTTGTATACACGTGATTTCGGTCCAACAAGTCTTGGTGCCATTAAGGGCTATGATGACGCTGTTGAAATGCTGGTTGTTGATGATACGGTTAAAGATATACGCGTGGGTAATCCAACCGGTTACACGATCCCAACAGGTGGCTACGTGCTGTGGGGACACGGAGCGGGCAAGCAGTATTTAATGCAGCATTTCCAAGTGGGGGATCCAGTAACGGTAACGCTTCAGACGACGACAGATATTCCGCTTGACGGCCGGACACTAACCAGTGCAGTAGGCGGGCATGTCATACTGGTAAAGAACGGTCAGGCTCTTACGAACATTCCATCTGATTACATTGGTGGCTATCAGCCGCGCAGTGCGTTTGGTATCTCGCAGGATGGCAAGACCGTGTATATAGTAGCGGTAGAGGGATCATCTGCTAGTAAAGGCGTAACGCTTGATGAGATGGCCCAGGTATTAAAGCAGCTTGGTGCGTACAATGCAGCGAACTTTGATGGTGGTGGTTCGACTACCATGGTGGCACGCCAGTTAGGGGATACACAGGCATCACTGCTGAATACGCCAAAGGGTGGAAGTATGCGTGCCGTGCCAACTGGACTCGCTATTTTTAATACGGCACCGGCTGGTGAGTTTTCGAACTTTTTCTTTACGAATGACACAAAAACCGTGATGGGTAAAGCAACACCGATTACGGTAAAAGCATATGATACACATTATCAGCCGTTTAAACTTGATCCATCGCTAATGACATGGACTGCTAATCCGGCAGATGGTACGTTTACGAAAAATGTGTTTACACCGAAGCGAAGTGGTTCCATTGTGATTACCGGACAGTATGGTAATGTAAAGAAAAATCTCACGCTTACAGTAGCATCGCTTGATGTAACAGATATGACAATATCCCCGGGTTCTCTTGGATTGCGTCCGAATGATCAAGCGAATGTAACCGTAACATTGAAGGCGAAGAACGGGCAGACATTTACAGCTTCTCCAGACATGGTGAAGGTATCTCTGACTCCTGGTCTTGGATCTGTAAATGGACTGACGGTTACAGCAGGAAGTGAAAACAAATCCGGGGAACTCGTTGTAACCTATAAAAATATCGTACGTAAAATTCCGGTAACGGTCGGTACAACGTGGTCGCTCTGGAGCCATCTTGATACAACAACAGGATTGACGTATACGGCAATTCCAGCTGCTGTTAGTGCAGATGGTTCGTTCCGCCTCTCAGGAGACGGAGAGCCAGCACAGTCAGGTAAATCGTTGCGTCTCGATTACAATCTAACAAATTCTTCAAACATTGATATGCGATTTGCATACGGGCGTTTTGCTCCAGCTATGGCGCTGCCAGGTAAACCACTTGGAATGAAACTCTGGGTAAAAGGCGACGACAGCAATCACTGGCTTCGTGCGGAAGTACAAGATGCGAACGGCAAGATTTACTATGTAGATCTGGCGAAGCAAGTAAACTGGAGTGACTGGAAAGAGGTAGAAGGTCGCTTCCCGACAGGTATGGCGTATCCAGTTTCCCTGCGTAGTCTGTACATTGTAGATGAAGAAGATTCTACGCTTGAACCAAAAGGCACACTGTACTTCGATGATCTCTCGCTGGAACAGCCAGGGAGTGGTTTGGCAGGTGTGACACCACCGCCACCACCACCGCCTTCTTCGGTAGGTGGTTTTACAGACATTGGGGGACACTGGGCACAGGATACATTGCTTGCGATGTATAACAAAGGCATTGTAAGTGGTGTGACACCGACAACGATAGGCCCTGAGCTTCCGGTGACACGCGGGCAGTTCGTAACATTCATGGATCGTGCGTTTGGCTGGTCCAAAGCGGGAGAGGTACAAGCTGCATCGTTTACTGATGAGATTCCTGCTTATGCTAGGGCAGCCGTCAATGCTGCGGCAGCGAAAAAAATCGTAACAGGACTCCCTGATGGCACATTCCAGGCTGATAAACCAATTAGCCGTGCCGATATGGCGGTTATGATGCACAACGCGCTGAAGCAAGGATATGGCAAGTTAGATGGTGCAACCGTAGAAAAAGCAGCGTATAAAGATGAAGATGCAATCCCTCCGTATGCGACAGAAAGTATACGTATCTTGTCTGAGCTGGGTTATTTGAGTGGAGAAGATGGAAACTTCGAGCCTGCCCGCACCGCAACGCGGGCAGAAGCGCTTGTCGTGATCAAACGTTTGCTTGACAGTATGTAATTATCATTAAATTCTGGAAGTTAAGCAGGAATTAAGTCTGTCAATCTCGAATATAGTACACCGTATTTTCTACTATAAAGAAGAGAGAGGGAACCATAACATGAATAATCGTGATGTTGTCATTGTGAGTGCAGTGCGTACGCCGATTGGGAACTTTATGGGATCATTGAGCAGCATTCCAGCAGCGGAATTAGGAGCAATTGCAATTAAAGAAGCGTTGAAACGTGCAGGCGTGTCAGGCGATCAAGTAGATGAAGTAATTATGGGGAATATTCTACAGGCAGGTACAGGTCAGGGGCCAGCCCGCCAGGCAGCGATTAAGGCAGGCTTGCCGCAAGAAGTACCATCGATGGCGATTAACAAATTGTGTGGTTCCGGTCTTAAAGCTGTTCATCTGGCTGCACAGGCGATTTCTAATGGAGATGCGGAAATCGTCGTAGCGGGCGGGATGGAGAACATGAGCCTGGCACCGTATTTGATGCCAAAAGCTCGTACTGGCTATCGGATGGGTGATCAGAAAGTTCTTGATAGCATGCTGACAGATGGACTGATTTGTGCGTTCAATGAATATCATATGGGGATTACAGCTGAAAATATTGCCGAGCAGTACGGATTAACACGTGCTGAGCAGGATGAATTCGCTGCATGGAGTCAGCAAAAAGTAGAAGCGGCCACTCAGGCGAACCGATTCAGTGAAGAGATTGTTTCGGTGGAAATTCCACAGCGCAAGGGAGATCCAATTGTAGTAGATAAGGATGAGTTCCCGCGTGCGGGTATTACAGCGGAGCAGCTCGGTAAGCTGAAGCCTGCATTTAAGAAAGACGGAACGGTAACAGCGGGCAATGCGTCTGGGATTAATGATGGAGCAGCAGCACTCGTGCTGATGAGTCGTGAGCGTGCGGAGCAGCTTGGCATTAAGCCATTGGCCGTGATTCGTGCAAATGCTAGTGCAGGGGTGGACCCGGCTATCATGGGTATTGGTCCGGTTCCGGCTACGAAGAAAGCGTTGGAGAAAGCAGGCCTGTCTATCGAAGACATGGATCTGGTCGAAGCGAACGAAGCATTTGCCGCGCAATCGCTTGCAGTAGGTCGTGACCTGAACATTCCACGTGAGAAGCTGAATGTAAATGGAGGCGCGATTTCACTCGGTCACCCGATCGGTGCAAGTGGTGCACGGATTTTGGTTACGCTGCTGCATGAGATGAAGCGTCGCGAAGTTCGTTACGGTCTGGCTACGCTTTGTATTGGTGGCGGGCAAGGTGTGTCGACGATTGTTGAAATGGAATAATAAACCTAATTACAAACTGTAAAGTGCATGGTTTTGTCGAAAAAGTGACAAACAGGTTGCAACTTGTTGACAAACGTAGATAGCTTAAGTACTATGGTTAGGGACAACGTATATGGTATACACAAGAGCGTTGTTTCTAACCACTTTTTTTGAAGAAATTCGACAGTTTGTGTCAAATTTTTTTTGGAAAAAATGGGTGTGTGAAAGCAAAAAGGATGGGAGGGACCTTGTTTTGAAACAGGATCAGAACCGACCGTTACGGGCTTTTGCATTAGTAGGTACGATAGGGGTAGAAATGGCTACCTCTGTTATTTTTGGTTTTTGGGCTGGAAGTGCGATCGATAAGTGGTTAAAAACCGAACCGTGGTTCATGTTGATTGGATTATTGTTCGGATTGGCACTTGGTGTTTACGGTCTGTATCTTCTGGTTAGACAGTTCTTTGGAGAATGATATGGAACAATTTTCTTTGTCAATGCGCACCATAGCGAGGTACATATTTCTTTTGTTCTCCATGGTTGTGGTTTGCTGGTTGTTTATGCCGCAACGTGTATTTTTCCAGGGCCTGTTGCTCGGGATATTTGTCAGCATGTGTAACGGCTTTATTCTGTATGTAAAGACCGTGCAGGCAGGTGAGATGGCCCTGAATCCGGGGCGTCGTATGCGAAGTTTGGGCATGCTGCCAAGATTTTTGCTGGCTGGATTTGCTGTGTATGTTTCGTTCAAGATGCCTCATATCTTTTCTTTCTACGGTGTGGTAGCGGGTCTCCCTACCGTTCCGGTCCTGACATTGCTTGTCACGATTTACTATCATATATCTACTAAAAAAAAATAACGTGTATGCGAAAGGGGTGAATGAGAAAAGATGGAACATTATTCTCCGACGTTTAAGGCATTAGGAATGACATTTGACATTCCCGTTATGCTCATGTCTGTTTTAGCTTCTGCCCTTGTACTTATCCTTGTTACAATTAGTACAAGAAACATGACTGCGGGTGTACCGCGTGGCATGCAAAACTTCTTTGAATGGGTTATCGACTTCGTTCGCGGAATCGCTGGCCAATTCATGGATATGAAAACCGGGTCAAAATTCGTTACACTTGGAATCACACTGTTCCTGTACATCTTTATTAGTAACCAGCTGGGCGTTCTGGCGAACTTCAACGTTACGTATACAGAACCGAATCCTGCTTTTGGCATTACCCAGGAAGTGATCAATCAGCATGGTCACCAAGTTACACATGATGGACATACAGTGAAAGAAGTAACAGTTGCCTGGTTTAAATCACCGACAGCATCTCCAAGTGTTACATTTGGTCTTGCGTTGATGGTGCTGTTGTACGCACACTACCTTGGTATCAAGAAAAGCCCAGGTAAATACCTCAAACACTGGTTTGAACCAAATCCAGCTATGTTTATTCTACATGCGATGGAAGAGTTTATCATCAAACCATTAACACTTCCACTTCGTCTATTCGGTAACATTTTTGCCGGTGAGGTTCTGATTGCCTTCCTGCTGGCAGGTTCTGCTGTTGCTGTAAGCATTCCGCTTGCGATCTGGCTTGGTTACTCTTTGTTTGTCGGCTCGATCCAGGCGTATATTTTCACAACATTAACACTGGTTTACATCTCGCAAAAAGTTGTGGATGACCACTAAAGTGTAGCTTTTCGCGTTGTAAAATAGCTTTATCAATCACTTATTCATACTTTGTTGAGGAGGGAAATCATAATGGATTTCGCAATTGCATTAGGTTTAATCTTTGGTCTTGCAGCTGTTGGTGCAGGTATCGGTAACGGTCTTGTTGTTTCTCGTACAATTGAAGGGGTTGCTCGTCAACCAGAAGCACGTGGCGGTCTTATGGGTCTTATGTTCCTTGGTCTCGGTCTGGTAGAGGCGGTTCCGATCATCGCTGTTGCTATCGGTTTCATGCTGATGGGTCGTCTAGGCTAATAGTCAGGTATAACGTTTTAAAACACATGATTTTATTAGGCGGGGGCCGTTATCCTTCGCCTTCCTTTTGTACTTAAAGTAATTCTCCTGCTACAGGAAAGGAGTGACGGACTGTGAGTATCGAACTCGGTACATTGCTATTTCAAGTAGTAATGTTTCTGATTCTGTTGGCGCTTGTTTCTAAGTTTGCAATGAAACCGGCTATGTCGATTTTGCAAAAGCGCCAGGATCATATTGAAGGACAAATCGCAGCTGCTGAGAAGGCGAATGTGGAAGCAGCGTCTTTACTTGAGCAGCAACGCGCTGAACTGAAGAAAGTACGTGAAGATGCACAAAGCATTCTTGATCGTGCGAAGAAACAATCCGATGTGGAAGCTCAAGAGATCGTGGCAGCTGCACAAGAACGTGCAGAGCGCCTGGTTGAAGAAGCGAAGCTCGAAATCAACCGTGAAAAAGAGAAGGCCATTGCATCTGTTCGTGATCAGGTAGCTGGACTGTCTGTATTGCTTGCTTCTAAGATTATTGAGAAAGAAATGTCTCAATCGGAACAGCAGGATACAATTGAGCAGTTCATGAGACAGGTGGGCGGTCAAGTATGAGTGCTGTTGCGAAGCGCTATGCCCGTGCTCTGTTTGAAGTAGCGAGTGAAAATCAAACGATTGACACGACGGAAACGGAACTGAACCAAATCACGGATATCATCGCTCAGGATGCAGAGTTCAGAGCCATTCTGACACATCCAAAAATCACGGCAGCGGAAAAAACCGACATGCTCAACACACTGTTTGCAGGCAAAGTATCTGAGACTACACTTGTATTCTTAGGCCTGGTAATCAATCGTGGGCGTGAAGAAAGCTTCAGTGATATTGCACAGAATTTTACGGAACTTGCCAACGAAGTGCGCGGCTATGCTGACGCTATCGTAACAACGGCAAAATCGTTAACAGAAGAAGAGGCGCAAGCAATTGCTGCGCAGTTCGGCGCCAAGCTGAACAAAAAGTTGCGTGTAACGACCAAAGTTGATCCTTCTATTATTGGAGGCATGATGGTTCGTATCGGTGACCGTATGTATGATGGTAGCATCAAAGGCAAACTGTCCCGTTTTACACAGCAGATTAAGCAAGCCCAAGTATGATAGATAGGGGTGAACCATAAGGTGAGCGCAATCAGACCAGATGAAATTAGTTCTCTGATTAAACAGCAGATTGAAAAATACAAATCTGACATCCAGGTTGTGGATGTAGGTACAGTTATCCAGGTTGGTGACGGTATCGCCCGTGTTCATGGTTTACAAAACGTTATGGCCGGTGAGCTTCTTGAGTTCACAAATGGCATAATGGGTTTGGCTCAAAACCTTGAAGAAGATAACGTGGGTGCCGTAATTCTTGGACCTTACACAGACATTCGTGAAGGCGATGAAGTAAAACGTACAGGCCGTATCATGCAGGTTCCAGTAGGCGAAGCAATGCTTGGTCGCGTTGTAAACCCGCTGGGTCAGCCGCTTGACGGCATGGGTCCGATCGAAACGACAGAATTCCGTCCGATCGAAAGCCCGGCACCGGGTGTAATGGCTCGTAAATCCGTTCATGAGCCACTGCAAACAGGTATTAAAGCAATCGATGCGATGGTTCCGATCGGCCGCGGCCAACGTGAGCTTATCATCGGTGACCGTCAAACAGGTAAAACAGCTATCGCACTTGATACAATCATCAACCAAAAAGGCAAGAACATGGTATGTATCTATGTTGCGATCGGTCAAAAACAATCCACTGTAGCAGGCGTAGTTGAAACACTCCGTCAGCACGGTGCTCTTGAGTACACAATCATTGTATCCGCTACAGCATCTGATCCAGCTCCACTGCTGTATCTCGCTCCGTACGCAGGTGTATCGATGGGTGAGTACTTCATGTACAAAGGTGGTCACGTTCTTTGCGTATACGATGACCTTTCTAAACAAGCAGCAGCATACCGCGAACTTTCCCTGCTTCTTAAACGCCCACCGGGTCGTGAAGCATATCCAGGGGACGTATTCTACCTGCACAGCCGCCTGTTAGAGCGTGCTGCGAAGTTGAGCGATGATCTGGGTGGCGGTTCTTTAACAGCTCTTCCATTCATCGAAACACAAGGTAGTGACGTATCTGCGTACATCCCGACGAACGTAATTTCGATCACAGATGGCCAGATCTTCCTTGAATCCAACCTGTTCCACTCCGGTCAGCGTCCTGCGGTTAACGTAGGTATCTCTGTATCCCGTGTAGGTGGTTCCGCTCAGATTAAAGCGATGAAAAAAGTTGCAGGTTCCCTGAAACTTGACCTCGCACAATACCGTGAGCTGCAGGCATTTGCTCAGTTCGGTTCCGATCTGGACAAATCAACACAAGCGCGTTTGAACCGTGGGGAGCGCACAACTGAAATTCTGAAGCAAGGTCAGTTCGAGCCGATGGGCGTTGAGAAGCAAGTTGTTTCAATTTATGCAGCAACAAAAGGCTTCCTTGATGATATCCCGGTTAGCGATGTTAAACGCTTTGAGAAAGAACTGCACTCTTATATCGAACATAACAAAAAAGAGATCTTCGACACAATTGTTAACACGAAAGAGTTACCATCGGAAGACCAATTGAACGCAGCTATTAATGAGTTCAAGAAGGGCTTCGCTGTATCCGAGTAATCGTTGCGTGTCATACGAGTTTGATCAGATACAAAAAAAGGTGGTGAACATAAGTGGCCGGAGGACTTCGTGAAATAAAAGGGCGTATCAAAAGCGTCCAAAATACACGTCAAATCACGAAAGCGATGAAGATGGTTTCAGCTTCGAAACTGCGTCGTGCGCAGGAGCGCGCTGAGGCATCTCGTCCGTACGCAGAAAAAATGCGTGAGGTCGTTATGAGCATCGCTGCCGGCACATCGGGCGCGAAGCACCCGATGCTGCAAAGCCGTCCTGTCAAAAAGACAGGTTATGTCGTGATTACGTCTGACCGCGGTCTCGCGGGCGGATACAACGGAAACGTGCTCCGCATGGTTTCCCGGACGATTGATGAGCGTCATAAGAGCAAGGACGAATATACAATTATTGTACTGGGTCGCAAAGGGCGTGACTTCTTTAAGAAGCGTAATTACCCGGTGATGGAAGAGGTCGTGAACCTGTCCGATTCGCCAACATTCGCTGACATTAAGAATGTCACTCGCAAAGCAGTACAGCTGTTTGCGGACGAGCAGATTGATCAATTGTATCTTGTATACAACAAATTCATCAGTGCGATCCAGCAAGAGCCGACTGAAGTGCAACTTCTTCCACTTACTGGTGTCGAAAAAGTAGAAGGAACACCAACGTACGATTTCGAACCATCTGCGGATGAAGTACTTGCCGACCTGTTGCCGAAATATGCAGAAACGCTTATTTTCAGTGCGCTGCTTGATGCGAAAGCAAGTGAGCAGGGTGCCCGGATGACAGCGATGGGCAGTGCAACGGATAATGCGTCAGATATGATTGACCGCCTGACACTGTTCTACAACCGTGCCCGCCAGGCAGCGATTACGCAGGAAATTGCAGAGATCGTCGGCGGAGCCAACGCGCTCGAATAGGTCGAAGCGTTAGATAGGAGGGAAACAGATGAGCAAGGGACGTATCCTTCAGGTAATGGGTCCGGTTGTTGACGTTCAGTTCGAACGCGGACATCTGCCTGAGATTTATAATGCAATTAAAGTAAATGGAACACTTGAAAACGGTAAGGAAGTTAACCTTACACTCGAAGCGGCTCTTCACTTAGGTGACAATGTTGTTCGTGCCGTTGCGATGTCATCCACAGATGGTCTCGTACGTGGCATGGAAGTTACGGATACAGGTAAGCCGATTTCTGTACCGGTTGGGGAGAAAACACTTGGTCGTGTATTCAACGTACTTGGTGAGCCGATCGATTTGAAAGACGCTCCGACTGATGTTGAATACCATCCAATTCACCGCCAGGCTCCTGCTTTCGAAGAGCAGTCTACAGCGGATGAAATTCTTGAGACAGGTATTAAAGTCGTTGACCTTCTTGCACCGTATGCAAAAGGTGGTAAAATCGGTCTGTTCGGTGGTGCCGGTGTAGGTAAAACCGTACTGATCCAGGAGCTTATCAACAACATCGCACAAGAGCACGGTGGATATTCCATCTTCGCTGGCGTAGGTGAGCGTACTCGTGAAGGGAATGACCTGTATCACGAGATGGTAGACTCTGGCGTTATTAGTAAAACATCCATGGTATTCGGTCAGATGAATGAGCCGCCGGGTGCGCGTCTGCGTATTGCCCTGACTGGTCTGACAATGGCTGAATATTTCCGTGATGTGGAAGGTCGTGACGTACTTCTGTTCGTCGACAACATCTTCCGCTTTACACAAGCAGGTTCTGAGGTATCGGCTCTTCTCGGTCGTATGCCATCTGCCGTAGGTTACCAGCCAACACTGGCAACTGAAATGGGTCAGTTGCAAGAGCGTATCACATCCACGAAGAAAGGTTCTGTAACGTCTATTCAGGCGATCTACGTACCTGCGGATGACTACACTGACCCGGCTCCGGCAACAACATTTGCTCACTTGGATGCTACGACTAACCTTGACCGTGGTATCTCTGAGCTTGGTATTTATCCTGCGGTAGATCCGCTCGCATCTACATCCCGTATTCTGTCTCCAGCCGTTGTAGGTCAGGAACACTACGATGTAGCTCGCGGTGTACAGTCTATTCTGCAGCGTTATAAAGAACTTCAAGATATCATCGCCATCCTCGGTATGGATGAGTTGTCTGATGAAGATAAACAGACAGTAAACCGTGCGCGTAAAATCCAGCGTTTTATGTCTCAGCCGTTCCACGTTGCTGAGCAGTTTACTGGCTTCCCGGGCAAATACGTTCCGGTTAAAGAAACAGTTCGCAGCTTCAAGGAAATCCTTGAAGGTAAGCATGACAATCTTCCGGAAGCAGCGTTCCTGTATGTAGGAGCGATTGAAGAAGCGGTTGAAAAAGCTAAGAAGATGTAGTAGTTCAACCCTGATGAAGGGGAGGGTTTCGTAGATGAATACAATTGCAGTCGAAATCGTTACTCCAGAACGGGTTGTCTACCGCGGAGATGCACGCATCGTCGTAGCCAGAGGTATGGAAGGGGATCTAGGTGTTTTGCCTAATCACATTCCGACGGTTACACCGTTGAAGATTGCTCCGGTTCTGGTGAAAAAGCATGAAGGTGCAGACGATATTATTGCTGTAAGCGGTGGAATGATGGAAGTTCGTAAAGATAAAATTACGATTCTTGCTGAATCTGCTGAACTAGCGGATGAAATTGACGTAAATCGTGCAACAGCTGCGAAAGAGCGGGCGGAACGCCGTCTTGCTGAAAGTGGCCGTGATGATGTTGATTTTAAACGCGCTCAGTCATCGCTTCAACGTGCAATGAACCGTCTGAACATTGCCGGTAAATAAGTAAAAAAGCCCCGTTGTGAGTAAAACACAACGGGGCTTTTTTTGATGAATTATTTTCCTACTTGTCTAAAAGATTGACTAATCTGTGATATAATGGACACGAATAATATGGTCCAGTAAGCCTACACAGGAGCGATGAACAATGGCGTATGTTTCCAAAAATGCATCGTCCCCTTTGGCCCATGGATCAGGCACATCTCCGGGTTCTTCCGGATCAAATTCACGTAGCAAATGAATGTTTCCGCTTGTAGTGCCTAATTTGCAGATATTGCGATGATTAGAGCTATCCATGGCGATGATATAATCCCATTGGGTCAAATCCTCTTTTGTAAACTGTCTGGCGTATTGTCCATCTAGTGAGACACCATGCTTTGCTGCTGCCCGAATGGAACCTGGATCCGGTTTTTCGCCAGTATGATAGTTTGCTGTACCTGCTGAATCAATATAAAAGTGTTCAGACAGTCCTCTTTCTTCTACGAGATGTCGAAATATACCTTCTCCAAGAGGGGACCGGCATATGTTTCCAAGACAAACAAAAATGACACGAATTTTTTTAGCTTTTGACATGAAGATACGCCCTTTCTGATAGGAAAATTACTATACAAATGTACCATATGATCATGAAATCCCTCTATTAGACGGTAAAAGATATATTTGGTATAATTGTATGGGATTTTCATATACAAATTTTTGTAACTTGATTTTCTATTAATTTTAGGGTAGGGGGAAGGTCATGGCAACGTTGTATTCAAACAACTATCTGATTGTTGTCATTTTTCTCTTCTTAGGCATTATTCTGCCCGTGGTAGCGATTACATTGGCGCGGCTTTTAGCGCCAAGTAACCCCACTGAGGAGAAAAGAAAGACGTACGAAAGCGGGGTCGATACGATCGGTTCCAGCTGGGTTCAATTTAACGTCAAATACTACATTTTTGCTTTGCTTTTTGTTGTGTTTGACGTAGAGACTGTCTTCTTGTATCCATGGGCAGTAGCTTTTGACAGTCTTGGACTTTTTGCACTTGTTGAAATGATGATCTTTATTTTCCTGCTTGTCATTGGTTTACTCTATGCCTGGAAAAAGAAGGTGTTGGAATGGAACTAAATTTAGAAGGAATCACCTTAGAAGAACGAAAAGAGTTAGAGCGCAGTGTTGTACTTAGTACATTTGAACAGCTCAAAGCATGGGCACGAAGCAACTCAATTTGGCCGCTTACATTCGGTCTTGCTTGTTGTGCGATCGAGATGATGGGAACGGGTGGTGCGAACTGGGATACGGACCGATTTGGTGTATTCTATCGTGCTTCGCCGCGTCAGTCCGATTGCATGATTGTATCGGGAACGGTAACAAAGAAAATGGCTCCGCTTGTCCGTCGTTTATACGATCAGATGGCAGAGCCGAAGTGGGTAATTGCGATGGGCTCTTGTGCAACAGCTGGCGGACCGTATGTTAATTCATACGCAGTTGTTAAAGGAGTGGATCAGATTATTCCGGTTGATGTATATATTCCGGGATGTCCACCAAGCCCTCCTGCTTTAATTTATGGAATTAACAAGCTACAAGAGAAAATTCGCTATGAAGCGAAAACCGGGAGGAAGGTGACCGGTGAATGAGTGAAGAGAAAAAGAGACCAACACCAGAAGAGAAAGCTGCTGCTGCCGCAAAAGCAAAGGCTGCTGCCGCTGAGGCTGCCAAGGCTAAAGCTGCTGATACTACGGAAGAAGATGCAGATGCGGTTGCTAAGGCGAAAGCTGCCGCTGCCGCAAAAGCGAAAGCTGCCGCTGCCAAAGCGAAGGCCGCAGGTGCTACTGGAGAAGGAGAAGCCCCTGCTGAACCGAAAAAACCTTCGCCAAAACAGCCCGTACTGGATCAAATTGTGAAAGTTATAACACAGAAGCTAGGTCAAGATGTATTGGAGAATTCATACATTAACGAACTGAGCGAACATATTCCGACTCTTGTTGTAAAGAGAGAGAGCCTTTTGGAAACTGCTCGCCTACTTCGTGAACATGAAGAGCTTGCATTTGATTATCTTTCACTTAGTTTAGGCGTCGATTATGAAACACATATGGAATCGATTATTTACTTGTACTCCTATAAAAAAGGAGAGAACGTGTGCGTTAAAGTAAAAGTAGATCGCGAGCATCCACATGTTGCATCCGTTATGCCAATCTGGCCAGGTGCTGACTGGTTTGAACGGGAAACGTATGATCTTCTTGGAATTGTGTATGAAGGACATGCAAACTTGAAACGCATCATGCTTCCAGATACATGGGTTGGCCACCCGCTGCGCAAAGACTATGTACAGTACGACGGGGAGGTGTGAGAGCAGTGAGCCAGAGCACAGGAATTAGAACAGAAGAAATGCTGCTGAATGTCGGGCCTCAGCACCCGAGTACGCACGGTGTATTCCGGATGATTGTCAAGATTGACGGGGAAACCATAACCGAATGTACACCGGTTATCGGGTATTTGCACCGTGGTACGGAGAAGCTGGCCGAGAATCTGAACTATACACAGATTATCCCGTATACGGACCGCATGGACTATATCGCAGCGATGTCGAACAACTACATGATGGTGCATACGGTTGAGACGATGATGGGGCTTGAAATCCCGGAACGTGCAGAATACTTGCGCGTTATCGTGCTTGAGCTGCAGCGTGTAGCTAGTCATTTGCTATGGTTTGGTACATATCTACTGGATCTTGGGGCATTGAGCCCGCTTTTATATGCATTTGTTGATCGGGAGAAAATCTTGAGCTTCTTTACTGAAATCTCGGGTGCCCGCCTCACGTACAATTACATGCGGGTTGGTGGGGTAAAATGGGATGCTCCAGAAGGCTGGCTTGAGAAGGTGCGCGAGTTCGTCCCGTATATGCGCAAGCAGCTGCAGGATTATCATGGGCTTGTGACGGGAAATGAAGTATTTGAAAAGCGTGTAAAAGGGGTCGGAGTTATTACAAGAGAAGACGCGATTGCACATTCGATGAGTGGTGTGCAGCTTCGTGCATCAGGTGTGAAGTGGGATTTACGTAAAGATCAGCCGTATTCCATTTATGATCGGTTTGATTTTGAAGTCCCGACAGAGGAAGCAGGAGATTGTTTTGCCCGCTATATGATCCGTTTCCACGAGATGGTAGAATCTCTCAATATTATTGAACAAGCTTTACAACAAATGCCGGATAGCGGTGAGATCATGGCGAAAGTGCCGCGTATCATCAAAGCCCCACAGGGTGAGGCATTTACAAGAATTGAGGCACCACGCGGAGAGATCGGCTGCTATATTGCAAGCAACGGGAAAGACAAACCGTATCGCATTAAATTCCGCCGTCCATCCTTTGCCAACCTTCAAATTCTTCCGAAGCTGATGTATGGGCAGAACATTGCGAACATGGTAGCCATCCTCGGAAGTATTGATATTGTACTTGGGGAGGTTGACGGTTAATGGATGCATATTTGCAACAAACACTCGGCATACAAAATGGCCTTGTCTTTATTCTGTCAGCGGCTGCATTGCTTGGTATCGTACTTGGATTCGTAACGTATTCGATCTACTTTCAACGTAAAATTCTCGGTTGGATGCAGCTGCGAGTAGGTCCGAACCGGGTAGGGCCATTCGGTCTCCTGCAGACAGTGGCAGACGTATTGAAGCTATTATTGAAAGAGGATATTATCCCGAAGGCTGTTGACAAGCCGCTCTTTATTCTGGCGCCCGTTATCGCTTTTACACCGGCGTTTGCCGTGCTTGCGGTTATGCCGTTTACGGAAAATCTGCATTTTGCAGATATTGGAGTAGGGTTGCTGTATTACATTGCGATATCTGGGATTACTGTGCTTGGAGTCATAATGGGTGGATGGGCGTCGAACAATAAATGGGCTCTTATCGGTGCTATGCGTTCGGCTGCGCAGATGATCAGTTACGAAATTCCGCTTGTTATGTCAGTTGTCGGTGTTGTATTGATGACAGGCAGCTTGAATCTGATTGATATCGTAGAGAAACAGCGTGATATGGGAATGTGGTTCTTTATTCCGCAGTTTCTTGGCTTTGTTGTATTCATCATTGCTCAGCTTGCCGAGTTAAGCCGGACACCATTTGACCTAACAGAAGCAGAATCCGAGCTCATCTCTGGCTATCATGTCGAGTACAGCGGTTTCCGCTGGGCGTTCTTTATGTTAACGGAGTATGTGTACATTTTTGCGATGGCATCACTGACGACTGTGTTGTTCCTTGGAGGCTGGCTGCCACCATTTGAATTCCTGGCATTCATTCCAGGTATTGTCTGGTTTGGACTTAAGTTTGCCTTCGTTGTATTCTTTATTTTCTGGCTGCAGGCAACGTTCCCGCGGATGCGTGTCGACCAGTTGATGCAGATGGGCTGGAAAGTTCTGCTGCCAGTAGCGCTGCTGAATATCCTGATCACTGCAGTGTTGAAAACGGTACTGTAGAAGGGGTGATAGCGTGTTAAGATTTGCCAAAGGACTAGCGTATACATTTAAGAAGATGGCAGAGAAAAAAGCAACGCACATGTATCCAGATCAGGAGATGGTCTGGCCGGAGCGATTCCGCGGCATCCAGCATTTTTCACCAGAAAAATGCATCGTATGTAATCAATGTGCTCGCATCTGTCCGACTGGTTGTATCAATCTGATCGGGAAGAAGAGTGAAGACCCGAACAAAAAAGGAAAAGTGATCGACACGTATGACATTAACTTCGAGTTATGCATTTTGTGTGATCTATGTACGGAAGTATGCCCGACTGAGGCGATCGTGATGACTACAAACTTTGAACTGGCGGCATATAGTCGCGATGAGCTATTCAAAAACTTGCGCTGGCTTGATGATAACAATACCAATGTACGGGGAGGGAAAGCCTAAATGAGCGGACAGGTAATCGCATTTTTCGTGCTTGCCCTGCTGACCATCGGGGGTGCTGTGTTTATGATTAGCAGCACGCGCGTGGTGCACATGGTAGTATCGCTGGCCTTTACATTTCTCGGAATTGCTGGCCTGTACATTTTACTTGAGGCGGAATTTGTCGGCATGACACAAGTCCTTGTGTATTCCGGAGCCATCTCCATTCTGATGCTGTTTGGAATTATGCTGACGCGTCATGATGCAATGGATGTTATGGTTCGAGCAGGATGGACGAAGCAGTTACTTCGTCTGGCGATCGTTGTGTTTTTTATCATTGTTGGTTTTACACTGTATCGTGCGCCGTGGGACGGAGCACCAGTCGCATTTTCGGAGCAGAACAATGTAAAAGAAATCGGGATTCAAATGTTTACGCATTACATGATTCCATTTGAACTCGTATCTGTCCTTCTTCTCGTTGCGCTTGTAGGTTCGATTATTCTAGCGAAGAAGGAGGCGGACGACGAATGAGCGTACCGATTATCTCATATTTACTGATTGGCTTGATTCTGTTCTGTATCGGTTTATACGGATGTTTAACCAAGCGTAATGCCGTTGTGGTGCTTCTCTGCATTGAGTTAATGCTGAATGCAGCAAACATCAATCTAGTTGCCTTTGCTAAATTTGGGTTTTTTGCCAATATCGCTGGACAGATATTTTCCTTGTTTACGATTACGGTGGCGGCAGCCGAGGCAGCCGTGGGGATTGCCATCCTGATTGCCCTGTACCGCAACCGCAACACGGTTCAGGTTGACGAGATGGATTTACTGAAGCGATAGAATGGAAGGGGAATGGTGATCTGATATGATAGCAAATGCATGGCTCATCCCGCTCTTTCCGCTCCTGGCTTTCGTGCTGCTTGTTGCATTCGGTCGGCAGCTTAAGGAAGCATCTGCCTATGTGGGAATTCTCGCAACGGCTGCTTCGTTTATTGTGGCGCTGCTCGTCTTTTTTGAGCGGTTTGCCGGAGGAGCGGAGGATTATCTAAATAACAGCTTCAACTGGCTAACGTACGCCGGACAGAAAATTACTATGGGCTATGAAGTAACCCAGTTGAATGCTATGATGCTTGTCATTGTTACACTGGTCAGTCTCTTAGTTAATATTTATTCCAAAGGGTACATGCATGGAGATGAGCGCTTTTCGGTATTTTACCAGTATCTTGCTCTTTTTACGTTTTCCATGCTTGGCGTTGTCTTATCGCCAAACATTTTACAGCTGTACATATTTTGGGAGCTTGTAGGGGTATGTTCCTTCCTGCTTGTTGGCTTCTACTACTTCAAGCCAGAAGCGCGTGCGGCTGCCAAAAAAGCCTTTATCGTAACCCGGATTGGGGACGTAGGGCTTTTCATTGGTCTTGCTCTGACCTTCTGGTGGGTAGGCAGCTTTGATTATCATGATATTTTTGCTAAAGTGCATGCCGGTGGCATCGAAGAGTGGAAGATTACACTGATTGGGATCCTCGTCTTCGTTGGTGCCATGGGTAAGTCCGGTCAGTTCCCACTTCATACATGGCTTCCGGATGCGATGGAAGGCCCGACCCCAGTCAGTGCCCTTATCCACGCAGCTACGATGGTTGCAGCCGGTGTATACCTTGTCGCACGCATGTATGATTTGTATCTCGCATCGCCGGTAGCGACGGAAGTGATTGCGTATATCGGTGGCTTTACCGCCATTTTTGCCGCTTCCATTGGTTTGACGCAGCGCGATATTAAACGCGTGCTCGCGTATTCAACGGTCAGCCAGCTCGGTTACATGATGCTTGCACTTGGTGCAGCAAGTGCGGCAGGTTATGTAGCGGGTACGTTCCACCTGATGACACACGCCTTTTTCAAAGCCCTTCTGTTCCTTGGGGCAGGTAGTGTCATTCATGCTGTGCATACACAGGACATCTTTGAGATGGGTGGCCTGTGGAAGAAGATGCGAATTACGGGTGCAGTTTTCCTAATTGGATGTTTGGCAATTGCGGGGATTCCACCGTTTGCAGGCTTCTGGTCAAAAGAGGAAATTTTGAATGCGACGCTTGCATCAGGACGGTATGACCTGTTTATTATGGCCGTGATTGCAGCTTCATTTACAGCATTCTATATGTTCCGCCTGTTCTTCCTTACCTTCACTGGTACACCACGCACAGATAACAGCCATGCGCATGAATCACCGTCTGTCATGACGATGCCGATGCTGGTGTTAGCGATGCTTGCTGTATTGGCAGGTTTGATTAACACGCCGTGGAATCAAGTGCTGGGTAACTGGATGACGAATGGGTTTACCTTGTATACGAATGGCCATGGCGGCGAACATCACGGTCCGATGTGGGTGACGGCTCTTGCGGTTGCTGTATCGGTAGCAGGTATTGCGCTAGCCTGGATGATGTATGGCAAGGGGCAGATTCCTTCTGGTAAGGGAGGGATGTTGTATCGTCTGTCCTTCCATAAATACTATGTGGATGAGATTTACGATATTGTATTTGTTGAGCCGCTGCGTGCACTTGGCAAGGCGATGAACTGGATTGATCACACAATTGTGGACGGTCTGGTACGTCTGGTTGCGCAGGCTGCACAAGGGATTGGAAGTATAGGAGCACGAATGCAGGATGGTAAGGTGCAGACATACGGAACGATTGCCTTTATCGGTCTGGTACTGCTTCTAGCCGGCTTGACAATAGCAGGGGGGTACGTAGAGCAATGGCGAACTATTTTCTTACAATCCTAACGTTTTCACCGCTGCTGGGTGTGCTGCTGCTCGCGTTCGTTCCGAAAAACCTGCCCGGCACGATTAAAGCAATTGGGATTCTTGCGACACTTGTTCCGCTTGTATTAGCGTTGATGCTGTACACGGGGTTTGATTCGGCGGCACCGGGACTACAGTTGGTTCAGCAGATGAACTGGATTAACATCCCGCTTGGCCCCGAACAGTCGCTGCCGATCCGTTTTGAGATGGGCATCGATGGGTTATCTATGCCGCTTGTGTTACTGACAACCATCATTAGTACAATGGCGGCGATTGTCGGTCTGACTATTGATAAACGCTGGAAAGCCTTCTATGTGTTGTTCTTGATCGTAGAGATGGGCATGCTCGGTGTATTCACAGCAGCGAACTTGTTCCAACTGTTTATCTTCTTTGAATTTACGATTATTCCGATGTTCTTCATGTTGGGCATCTGGGGTTATGTCGATCGCGAAAAAGCGGCGTTCAAATTCTTGTTATATAACGGAATTGGTTCTGCCATTATGCTGATCGTGTTTGTTATTTTGTTTGTTCTGACAGGAACGTTAAACATTGCAAAAATTGCCGAGCTGTTCACCAGTCCGATGTCGCCATTTAATGTTCCGGATGTGCAGGGCTATCTTTCGAATAGTGTACGTCTGGGGCTGTTTGTAGCTCTGCTGCTCGCATTTGCCATCAAGATTCCGATCGTACCATTCCATACGTGGATGCTGAAAACATATCAGGAAGGTCATCCGGCGGTCATTATGATCTCGTCTGGTGTTCTGATTAAGATCGGTGGCTATGCACTGATCCGTCTAAATGCGGGCTTCTTCCCACAGTGGATGAATGAATTGGCCGCATTCATTGCGGTGCTTGGTGTCATTAATATTTTGTATGGGGCTGTGCTCGCACTTGCACAGGATGAACTGAAACAAATGCTGGCGTACTCCAGCGTAAGCCATATGGGGATTGTGCTTTTGGGGATTGCAGCAGTCAATGCCCAGGGATTCCAGGGAGCAATCTTCCAGATGATCTCGCATGGTCTGATTGCTGCCCTTATGTTTTATCTTGTCTCGCTTGTTCATGAACGTGCAGGTACAAGCAACATTCGTGAGCTTGGTGGTCTGGCAAAATCTATGCCGATTATTAGTGGGATTTTCTTGACTGCTATGATGGCATCAGCTGGTCTGCCAGGAATGTCCGGGTTTATTAGTGAGTTCATGGCATTTGTCGGTTTGTTCGGTTCCGAACCAGCAATCGCAGCAGTTGGTGCGCTCGGGATTATTCTGACAGCTGTCTACTTGCTTCGGGCTACACTTGCGACAACGTTTGGTCCAACTCGCGCAGAGCATGAGAATCTAGCAGATGCACAGGCGATTGAAGTTGTTCCAATGGTCGTTTTGCTTAGTTTAATCATTCTGATCGGTGTTTATCCGGCTGTATTGAGTGAACCACTGCAGGCGACATTGCAAACTATTGCGTCAGGGATTGGAGGTTTCAGCCGATGAATAGTAAATGGGGGGTTCTGGCCGAATATGACTGGTCAGTGATGAGTCCTGAGTTTACCATACTTGGTGTTGCTACACTCCTGTCGCTGATTGATTTACTCATGGGCAAAAAAGCGGATCGTCGCATTCTCGCCTGGATTGGACTTGCGGGTGTCATTCTCGCCGGGTATTTTGTAATACGAAATACAGGGCATGATGTCGTATCGATTATGAATGATATGTACCGTCTGGATGGGTTTGCGAATGCATTTAAGCTGATTTTCTTGAGTGGCGTGGCATTCGTACTGCTGATTTCGATTAGCTACATTGATGAAGCACGGAATGTACCGTATTCTGGGGAGTATTATTATTTGCTGTTATCTGCCCTGCTTGGTGCTATGATTATGGCTTCATCGGCAGATCTGATTACGTTATTTGTCGGTTTAGAGCTGCTTTCGATTTCTTCTTATATACTAGTAGGAACGCGCAAGCATAATATTCAGACGAATGAATCAGCGTTTAAGTACGTTGTATCCGGTGGAATTGCAGCTGCGATTACGCTGTATGGTATGTCATTTATTTATGGGGTCACAGGCTCGACGAATCTGTACACCATTGCAGAACGCCTGCCGGATAAGTTTTCCGGTGGCTTTGATCTTCTAATCTATCTCGCATTCTTCCTGATGATTGTCGGTCTAGCTTTTAAAGTCTCTGCTGTGCCGTTTCACATGTGGGCACCGGATGTGTATCAGGGAGCGCCGACACCGATTACTGCGTTCTTATCTGTTGTATCCAAAGCAGCAGGGTTTGCGATTATTCTGCGTGTGTTTATCGTGATCTTTATCAACATTGTTACAGTGGATGCTGAACTGGGCATGTATCAGCGGCTTATTGCTGGGAAGCTGGCGATCTATATCTCGATTATTGCAGCAGCTTCCATGATTATTGGGAATACGCTGGCGCTTCGTCAGGTCAATGTGAAGCGGATGATGGCATATTCGGGAATTGCGCAGGCTGGTTATTTACTTGTACCTCTGGCATCTCTGACTGACCTTTTGCTGGATCAAACTGTATTTTATCTGGTTGCTTATTTGCTGGCGAATATGGGTGCCTTTGCTGTGATTATGATCGTAAATCGTGATCAGCAAACGGAAGAGCTAGCAGGATTTGCAGGCTTGTACCATCGAGCACCGTGGTTGTCGATTGCGATGACATTCTTCCTGTTGTCACTGGCAGGGATCCCGATTTCTGCGGGTTTCTTCGGGAAGTTCTATATCTTTATAAGCGCTGTTGGTTTAATGAAATACTGGCTGGCAGGGATTATGCTGGCAACCAGTGTAGTTTCGTACTACTACTATTTTGGTATCATTCGCCAGATGTATATGCGTCCGGGGACGACAGAATCGCCGTTGCGTGTACCAGCACCGATCGCAGTTGTTGTCTTGCTTACATGTATCGGAACGGTAGTCATTGGTGTGATGCCAGACCCGGTTATTCAGTACATCCATACGAATTTCCCGTTCCAGCAAATTCTTGAATCAGGTTCGAAGATGTAGGATAGCATAGTATGATTTCCAAAGAATGCCCCGTGCTTGTACGTATGGTACAATAAGCCGAGGCATTCTTTTTTCGAGAAAAGGAAGTGAAAGAGATGGCGATAGAGGGCGTGATTAATATTATGCTGTCGCTTGTGTTTATTGGGTTGAGTTTTTGGGCGCTGCAGGCGTTTCGCTTTGACCTGTTTTTGTCTGAGGCTAAGGGGGGCAGAGCCCGTCTGCTGCAGGTTTTTCTTGCGATTTTTATTGGGCATGGGGTAGCTAGATTTTTCACTGATTATTATGGCTGGACCCAGATGCTTCGCCAATTTTTTGTGTAGCATAAGCCGTATATAAAGCAGCGTGATGAGATGACGCTGCTTTTTTCATTGTATAAGAGCCTCCCATTCCGTAAACACTGAAGTAAAAAGAGAATTGGGAGAGGAAAGCAATGAAAATATATAAAATCTGGAAGATGACTCTGCTTGTTTTGCTGGGAATTTCTGCTCTATTGGTGTATCCTGTTATTGCCAGCATGAAGGAACTGTCTGACACAGATACAGCTATTACACATGCACGGGCTGATCTTGAACATTTAATACAGGCAACCAGAAAGACGGATGCGCAGGTTGAAACCGTTAGCCTGCGGGTCAAGGCTAGCCTTCCTGCTCTGAATACGGAAGAGAAGCAGCAGAAGTTTTTACGAACATTTGATATACCTGTATGGCAGCACGATGTAGGGAACTCGATTCATTCGTATGCAGGCGAGAAAAAGGTCGGGAACATTGGGGTGAAAATTAACGTCTCTTTTTCGGATAGTCAGGAAGGAAAGGAAAACAGCTGCCATTTATCTATGGAAGTGACGGGTGAAGCAAAGTATGTTGCAGAAATGGAGCAAGTGCTTCATACGCATTTGAAAAACAATGGAATTGGGTCTGAACTCCTGCAAATTATATCTTGTGTCAGAGGATTTTATAGTGGTAAACTGAAAAATGACTTGCAAATCGAGAGAACAAGTCAGATACTGGCCGAACTAAATGGAAAAATAGTGGAAAGTCTTACTGAGGAAACGATTCAGAGCACTTCAGCTTATTCACCCCTACTACACACCATGATTCGCACCAATCATCAGCCTATGAATGTACAGGTAGCGACACATTATAGCCAGTATCGAAACAGAACAACAATTACAGTAGGAACACCGATTATTACTACGGAATATTACTAGAGCAGGACGCGGGGGGAAGTAGTGTGGATAAGATCATCATCCGCGGTGGGCGACGTTTGTCGGGGAACGTTCGTGTACACGGCGCAAAAAATGCAGTACTGCCAATCATTGCAGCATCAATTCTGGCAGAAGACGGTGCTAGTACCATTCATGAAGTCCCTGGATTGGACGATGTGTATGCCATCAGCGAAGTTATTAAAGCACTTAATGTAGAAATCACATATGACGACCAGGGAGAAACCCTTTTGGTTAATGCGCAGGGCTTATCGGCGGTCGAGGCACCTTATGAATGGGTAAGGAAAATGCGGGCATCGTTTTTAGTAATGGGCCCTTTACTTGCGCGCAAAGGTCAGGCAAAAATTCCGCTTCCAGGCGGTTGTGCAATCGGATCACGCGGCATTGACCAGCACCTTAAAGGATTTGAAGCCATGGGTGCAAAAGTGGAGATCGGGCAGGGATATATTTTTGCTAGCGTAGCAGGCCGATTGAAAGGGGCAAAAATTTACCTGGATCTTCCGAGTGTGGGCGCAACGGAAAACATCATGATGGCTGCCAGTATGGCAGATGGTATGACCATTATCGAAAATGCAGCACAGGAACCAGAGATCGTAGACTTGGCTAATTACTTGAATGCTATGGGGGCACGTGTCCGTGGAGCCGGAACCGATACGATTCGTATCGAAGGTGTAGAACGGATGCATGGAGCTGTACATAACGTAATTCCGGATCGGATTGAGGCAGGAACCTTCATGGTTGCGGCGGCGATTACACGTGGCGACGTGACGATTGAGAATGCGATCATTGATCATCTGAAGCCGGTTGTAGCAAAGTTGCGAGAGGCGGGCGTAGAGATCGAAGAGGTGGAGAACGGTGTACGTGTATGCTGTAAGAATCCACTTAAAACGATTGATGTGAAGACTCTTCCACATCCAGGATTCCCGACAGATATGCAGGCACAGTTCATGGCGATGATGCTGTCGGTACCAGGCACAAGCTTAATTACGGAGACAGTGTTTGAGAACCGTTTTATGCATGTAGATGAGTTTAAACGAATGGGATCGGTCATCAAAATTGAGGGTCGGACTTCTTTTGTAACAGGTGGTATACGGTTAACAGGAGCGAAGGTAAAAGCAACAGACCTTCGTGCCGGAGCTGCCCTTATTCTAGCTGGCTTGATTTGCGAAGGGGAAACGGAAATCACAGAGCTTCACCACATTGATCGTGGATACGTGCGCATTGTTGAGAAGTTTAAAGCACTTGGTGCTGATGTCGAACGCCACAATACACCGGTTGTACAACTTGTCAAAGACGAGTTAGAACCGGAAGCAGTGGTATCTTCAACAGAAGCGTCGTTGGCCTAATTGTATAGAAATTTATAGCGGAGTCTGTGAATGTAATGTTCACAGACTCTTTTTCATTCATAACGTTTTTTTCTTCGGCATATTCTTCTGAAGAGGAAGTTGTCCAACAGGCATCTGGGAGGAGAATATAATGAAGACTATTTTGTATTTCGTCGTTGCTTTTATCGCGATTTTGCTTGCTGTTCCATCTATTCTTGTGCTACTTCATACAGAGCCTGAATCAGTGCCAGAAAAAGCTGCATCGATGCAGAAACCATCTACTGCTTCATCTTCACAAGTTGGAAAACAGAGTCAGCCCATCACATTTCCGATTAAAGTTCTTCGTGTGGAAACGGGAAAAGTAGAATCGGTTCCGCTCGAACAATATGTCGCAGGGGTCGTAGCCGGTGAGATGCCCGCTGAATTTGAAATGGAGGCATTAAAAGCACAGGCGTTAGCCGCCCGAACGTATATTACGCTTCGTATTTCTCAAAAAGATTTTTCTGATGTGCCTAAGCAGGGATACGTGACGGATACCGTAAAGCACCAAGTGTATCTTGATGATAAACAGCGCCGCGCACGCTGGGGCAGTACGTATGCCTGGAAGAATGAACGGATTGTACGAGCTGTACAGGAAACAGCAGGTCAGGTTCTAACGTATGAAAATCAGCCGATTAATGCGACATTTTTTTCTACGAGTAATGGGTATACAGAAAATGCAGAGGATTATTGGGGGAGCAAAATTCCGTACCTTCGCAGTGTCAAAGTACCGTGGGACACCGCTTCTCCACGATATGAGGAAACAGTCACCATTCCGATTGAACAAGTTGAGAAACGATTGAAAACCAAATTAACGATTCCAGCGGGTGGGGGCCCATCTTCCTGGCAGAAAGTGTTGTCTTACACTGCCGGTCAACGTGTGAAAGAAATCAAAATCGGCGATAAAGTATACACCGGGCGCAGCGTACGAGAGCTGCTTGACTTAAATTCCTCGCAGTTTACGCTTGCGATTGATAAGAAAAACGTTGTCGTGCATACACGCGGCTACGGCCACGGTGTCGGCATGAGTCAGTGGGGTGCGAACGGCATGGCAAAGGAAGGAAAGAAGGCTGAGGAGATTGTGGCGTACTTTTATCAGGGGGTGCAGATTCAAAGCGCCGGGAAGTGGCTGAAGTAAGGTTGGTGGTGGAGCGGGGGAATGAGGAATTTGTTTGCCTTTCCTTTTCGCAAGGAAGAGTATACTGTCCGTTCCGGAAGTGAAAAAGGGAAGGTGCAAAACATCTGGGTGATTCAGTGAGGGAGACAATTGCACCTTCAGATCCTTTTTCACTTCCTCCACTAAGCAACGAAAAGCCGGACAGCACAAATTCTCTCATTCTCCCGCTCCAAACCAGCTTCCTTGCCCTCCCTTTCATACAACATCACCAAGACTTTCAAAAATATTTTTGATAGGCGGAAGCTTTGTGGGTTGGGAGGAGGGAAGCGAGAAGATGACGCCGTCCGGCCCTCTTAACCCAGCGGAGCAGAAAAACGGCGGAAACAGGAGCGTAATTGTCTCCCTCATCGAGTAAGCCTAGATATTTTGCGCTCCCCGTCGTTTTTCTGCGGAGCGGACAGTCGATGCTTCTCAGGCAGAGGGGAAAGGCAAGGAATCTTTCGATTCCCTCCTCCCAACCCCCACTAAGCTATCGTTACACATCTCAGAAAGAAAATTTTGAAAATCATGTTTATCCCCTCTTTTTCCTGTCAAAGCTGGGTGATGAGGTGATAAACAATGAATGAAGATAAAAACAACCAACATGGTTCTTCTCCGATTAAAAAAGTGCAAACTAGCGGATGGAGACGAATGGCGAGTAAAAAGTGGATTTTTCCCGCTGCCTACATGGGAATTGCGGCTATCATACTGGCGGGAGTAATGTGGTACCAGAACAGCAAAGACTTCTCTTTCACGAAAGAAACACCAAATGCGGCTCCGCAGTCTGTTGAGCCGGATAGCGGAGCTGCTCGAACAGCCCAACTCCCAGAGGAACAAAAGGCTGTCCCAGTAAATGGAGATGCACCGTTTGTCTGGCCAGCAAAATCAGAAGCGAATACGCATAAAGTGATGAGCTTCTTCGATGATGCGGCTGACAAAAAAGAGAAGGAAGCTGCCTTAATTAAATTTGACAATTCCTACTGGCCAAACACAGGAATTTCCATTGCAGCGAAAGACAAAAAATCGTTTGAAGTAACAGCAGCTCTTGACGGGAAAGTAACGAAGGCAGAACGTGATCCAATGCTTGGCTATCAGGTCGAAGTGAAGCATGATAACGGGATGTCTACTGTATATGCGAGTCTTGATGAAATGAACGTCAAAGCAGGCGATCAGCTAAAACAGGGCGCGGTTGTTGGTATGGCGGGCCGTAACGTATTCGAGAAAGATCTCGGCATTCACCTGCATTTTGAAGTACACAAAGACGGTCATGCGGTAGCACCAGATCAATACTTGCCACCAACTCAATCTGCTGCTTCAGCAAAATAACAAGAAAATAGAAGAAAATGAAGAAAAAAGGCTGATTAGTACATGCTATCAGCCTTTTTTCGCATATATACGGCCTTGCCTCAATATACTGTATCAGACCAACGACCATAAGGTTTAGGAGGCGAGAGGAGTGCACGATTACATCAAGGAGCGAACGATGAAAATCGGTCACTACATTGTCGAAACCCGCAATACCGTTCGCAAGATTGCCAAAGAGTTTGGCGTGTCGAAAAGCACGGTGCACAAAGACTTAACAGAACGACTCCCGGAAATTAATCCTGAGCTGGCTAACGAAGTGAAAGAAATCCTCGAATATCATAAGTCTGTTCGTCACCTGCGCGGAGGAGAAGCAACGAAGATCAAGTACAAACGTAAAAGCAGAAGCTATCGGAAGGAGGAAGCAGAAGAATTGGCATGATGTAAAATCTCCTTGTTACAGTACAATATGCGTAGTACAATATTCTGATGATAGAACTGTTAATTACAGGGAGGCTCTTGTCATGTTAGGCAAAGATATAGGAATTGATTTAGGAACGGCCAACGTCGTCATTTATGTCCGGGGGCGCGGCGTTGTGCTTGATGAACCTTCAGTCGTAGCCATTGACAGTGTTACGAAGCGGGTGCTTGCTGTAGGGGAAGAAGCACGCCGTATGGTTGGACGTACGCCAGGCAACATTGTAGCGATTCGTCCGCTTCGAGATGGGGTAATTGCGGATTTTGACATTACAGAAGCAATGCTGAATCATTTTATTAAAAAAATCGGGATCAAAGGATTCATGGCTCGGCCGCGTATCTTGATCTGTACACCTACGAATATCACATCAGTAGAGCAAAAAGCAATTCGGGAAGCAGCGCAGCGATGCGGAGCAAGAGAAGTGTTCCTCGAAGAAGAACCAAAAGTAGCCGCTGTGGGAGCCGGTATGGATATTTTTCAACCGTATGGAAACATGGTAGTAGATATGGGCGGTGGAACAACCGATGTTGCTGTACTCTCTATGGGAGACATCGTCACCGCCTCTTCCATTAAAGCGGCCGGGGACAAATGTGACCTTGCTATTATGAAATACATTAAAGAGAAGTACAAGCTTCTCATCGGCGAACGCACAGCTGAAGATATTAAAATTCAGATCGGAACGGTATTTCCGGGATTGCGTACGGACTCGATCGATATACGCGGCCGCGACATGGTATCAGGTCTGCCACAGACTGTTACAATTACGTCAGAAGAAGTATGTACGGCGCTACAAGAAATTGCACAGGCTATTGTCCTCGCATCCAAAGGCGTGCTAGAACGCACACCACCAGAACTCTCGGCAGATATCATTGATCATGGAATCATGCTGACAGGTGGAGGCGCACAGCTGCACGGACTTGATCGTCTGCTAGCAGAAGAGTTGAAAGTGCCGGTAATGATCGCCGAACAACCGATGGCCTGCGTAGCAGTAGGAACGGGCCTTATGCTGGAAAATCTGGACAAGTCTCCCCAGAATAGGAGAAAGAAAAAGATTTTTTCATAGAGTTTAGTCTGCTATAATAAATACAAATAGAACCACTTCCTTTTTTTGCCTAACATGTATCTTATGAAAGTAAGGTGAGAGCTATGTTGCGCGGTTTAGACGCTGCAGCGTCCGGGATGATTGCGAATCAGGCGCGTCAGGACGCATTAACGAACAATCTTGCGAACGTGAATACGCCAGGTTACAAAACAGATAACGCAGCATTTCGCTCGTTTCCGGAAGTGTTAATTGAGCGCATTCGGGATACGGGTGGTGGTGCGATGGAAGGGCTTGGTGCCAAACAGGTTCTTGGTCAGATTACACATGGGGTGTACAATCAAGAACTCGTGCCGAATTTTGCGCAGGGCGATGCGTACGAAACGGAAGACCCACTGAATTTTTCACTGGAAGACGGGATGCTTGCTCCGCAGGTGATTGATGGTCGAAGCGTCCAGCCGCGTACATTTTTTAAGGTACAGAAGCCAGGTGAGAACGGTGGAGCACCAGAAATTTTCTACACGCGAAGCGGGAACTGGAAGATGAATGCGGCCGGATATTTGGCTACACCGGAAGGATACCAGGTGCTTGACGCCAATAACCAGCCGATTAATGTGCGGGCACTACTTGGTACGCAGCCGCTGTCGAAGAAGACGCTTGTTGTCACCCCTCAGGGTCAGCTAACAGCACCGCTCAGTCCAGGATCACAGCCGGTGCAGCTTGGGCTTGTACGGGTGGATAATCCAGCGCTTACCATGGTGAAAGAGGCGGATACCACGTTCCGTTACACAGGAGCAGGCCAGCCAGTCGCATTTAATCCGGTGCGTGATACTGCTGTTTCCATCAGACAGGGTTATCTGGAGCGTTCCAATGTGGATGCGGGTCGTACAATGATGGATATGATGAATGTGATTCGCAGCTATGAGGCGAATCAGAAAGTGCTGAGTGCCTATGATACAACACTGCAGAAGCTGGCTGAAGTGGCACGAGTATAAGGGCTGGAGGAGTAAACGATGAATCACGCGATGATCAATTCTGCATCCGGCGTGCGGGCGATGCAACTGCGCGTCGATACGATTGCGAACAATCTGGCGAATTCAGATACGGTGGGCTTCAAGTCGAGTGATACCACGTTCGCTGCGATGTTGACACGTAATTTGAATAATCAGCCGTATACAGAGTATGAGCAGGGGCGTCAGACCCCGTACGGAATTCGTCCTGGATTTGGTGCCAAAGAAGCGCTTCAGGTTGTGGATTATAAACAGGGCGCGATGAAGCAGACGGATTCTCCGACAGATTTGTTTCTACAGGGAGAAGAAGCGTTTTTCCGTGTGCAGCGAGCTGGTGTAAACGGGCGTCCGAATGAGACATATTTTACGAGAGCAGGTAATTTCTCGACGCTGCCGACAGCGAATGGGCAGCTTGCTCTGCTGACGGCTCAGGGAGATGCTGTAATGGATACAGCGGGTCGGCCAGTTCAGATCCCGTCTAATGCCACTAACTTTACAGTGAATAAAGATGGACAGATTGTATATCGATTGAATGGTGTGGAGACACAAGGTCAGCGTATCGGCATTTATACGGTCCAGAACTTGAATATTTTGAATCCGGCTGGTGAAAATTACTACCGTATACCGGTTGAGCAAATAGGTGGCAATGCACAGTGGACAGATTATGCTCGATTGGCGAACGGTGGGGCCACCCTGCCAGATGGTGTAGGGATTCAGCAGAAAGCGTTGGAAGCTTCTAATGTCGATCTACGCAAAGAGATGACGATGCTGATTGAAGCACAGCGCAGCTTACAGTTTAATGCCCGGGCCATTTCTTACAATGACCAAATGTCAGATATTACAAATCGGATTTATAAGGGTTGATATGATGCCAGAACAAAGCAGGCCATCAGGAGCTTCGACAGCGCAGGCCCGGCAAGCAAGTGCGGCACCGCAGCGTAAGAAACGTCGGGACTACGCTCCGCTGCTCGCACGAATTATGCTCATTCCCTTTTTGTTGCTTATTGCACTGGTTGCGGGAGCGATTACGGGCTATAGCATTTTGGGAAAAGGGTCTGCAGTAGATGTATTTGATCTGCACACCTGGAAACATATGTATGATTTAGTGTTCAGTTAAGCTGGAACACTTTTCTTTTTTTTTACTTATATCTTTCTAAATATTTCTATAAGGACTTTTACCAGAAGGGTTGGATGAAAATGGAGAGAGAGAAACAGCGCGAACTGCTCCATATTCTGGAGGAAAATGGGCGGCGTTCCGCAGAAACAATTGCAACAATGCTTGGTACATCGATTGAAGAAGTGAAGGAAACGATCGAAAAGCTGGAGAAGGAAAAAATTATTATTAAGTATCCAGCGATTGTGAACTGGGAGAAAGTTGACGAAAATGATCTCGTAACAGCTATGATTGATGTGAAAGTAACACCGAAGCGTGAAGTAGGTTTCGACGAAATTGCCGAACGCATCTACCGTTTTCCAGAAGTACAATCGGTATATTTAATGTCTGGTGCGTATGACTTATCGGTTGTAATCGAAGGGAAAACAATGCGCCAGGTTGCTCAGTTCGTATCCGAGAAGCTGTCAGCTCTTGATTCCGTTATTTCCACAACAACACACTTCATTCTCAAAAAATACAAACACGATGGTGTAATTCTTGAGAAGCCAGAAGATGACAAAAGGATGGTTGTAACCCCATGAGTATGCAGCAGATGACGACCAACCAGAGATTATCCCGTACCATTCAGCAGATCCCGCCGTCTGGTATTCGCCGCTTTTTCGAGCTGGCATCTTCCATGGAAGGGGTCGTGTCACTTGGTGTAGGGGAGCCGGATTTTGTAACCCCATGGCACATGCGGGAAGCTGCGATTACGTCGCTTGAACGCGGCTATACTGCTTATACGTCGAATAGCGGGATGTATGAGCTGCGCGAAGAAATCTGTCGGTATTTGTCCTCTTCATTCGGTGTCGGCTACAATCCGAATAACGAAGTATTGATTACCGTCGGAGCAAGTGAAGGCATCGATATCGCGTTGCGTGCCTTGCTTGACCCGGGTGATGAAGTACTCGTTGTAGAGCCGTGTTACGTATCGTATGATCCGGTCGTTCGCCTTGCAGGGGGCGTGCCGGTAGCGGTCCGCACCTCGCTTGAGGATCAGTTCAAGCTAACACCAGAGCAGCTCGAAGCACAGATTACAGACCGGACTAAGGCGATCATTTTCTGCTTCCCGAACAACCCAACTGGCTCAATTATGACAAAAGAAGAGCTGAACGCATTAGCGCGGGTAATTGAGAAGCATGATCTGATTGTGATTTCAGATGAAATTTATGCAGAACTCACGTATGACACAGATCATACAAGCTTCGCTTCACTTCCGGGGATGAAAGATCGGACGATTCTATTGTCCGGTTTCTCTAAAGCTTTCGCAATGACCGGCTGGCGTATCGGGTACGCAGCAGGGCCAGAAGATATTATTCAGGCGATGGTCAAAATTCACCAGTATACGATGCTATGCGCACCGATTATGGGGCAGGTAGCGGCTCTTGAAGCATTGCGCCATGGAATGGATGAGAAAGATCGCATGGTAGAAAGCTACCGTCAGCGTCGCAACTACATTGTCAAAGCATTCGAGCAGATCGGATTGACCTGTCACAAGCCGGAAGGGGCATTTTATGCGTTCCCATCGATTGCGTCATCCGGTATGACGGCAGAAGACTTCGCAGAGAAGCTGATTCTGGAGCAAAAAGTGGCGGTTGTGCCAGGAGGCGTATTCGGGGATGGCGGTGCGCTGCACATCCGTTGTTCATATGCGACATCGATGGAGAATTTAGAGATTGCGATTGAGCGGATCGATCAGTTTTTACAGAAGCATAAATAAGCGAGACGAATGAACGCGATTTTGCATTTATGTTTGTACTTTTGGGTAATCTGATATAAAATGAAGGCGGTACAGATTGTTCTGTGCCGTCTTATTTTGTATGTGAAGCGTGAAGCAAAGAATGGATGATTCAATCATGACTATACAGAAGCGGGTACGAATTCTGCAGGTGCCGTTCCTTTCGATGACGCGTCAGGAAACCGCAGACTATCTGGCCCAACGCATTCAGCAGGAAGACCGAATGCAGGTTGTAACAGCGAACCCGGAGATTGTGATGCTCGGGCGCGAGAATCCGTCTTATATGAACCTACTGCAGCAGGCAGATGTGATTACACCAGACGGGATTGGAGTGGTACTGGCCTCCCGCTGGATCGGGGAGCCACTTCCCGAGCGCGTGGCAGGCTATGAATTGCTGCATACGTTGATGGAGCATGCCAATGAGCATGGCTGGAGGTATGTACTCGTCGGGGCGTCTCCTGCATCGTGCACAGGAGCAGCGGAAACACTACAAAGAATGTATCCACAGGCGCACTGTGCAGGTCATTTTGACGGGTATTTCACACCGGAGCAGGAAGCCGATATTCTCGCAAGCATTCGAGAGGCCAGACCGGAGCTTCTGTTTGTAGGGTTAGGAGCGCCGCGTCAGGAAGAATGGATTGCTCGCCATCTCGCAACATTGCCGGTTAATCTCGCAATGGGTGTCGGGGGGAGTCTGGACGTGCTGTCCGGTACAGTAGCACGTGCACCAGAGATATGGCAGAAGCTGAATTTGGAATGGTTATACCGCCTGCTTTCTCAGCCGAAGCGGTGGAGAAGACAGCTGTTGCTGCCGAAGTTCGCTTTATCGGTGCTGTGGAATCAGGTCATACTACGCAAGAAATAAACGTAGAAATTTAAATAGTACAAGGAGAGGGACCATGGAGAGTTACATGGATTATCTGAACGGACTGTACGGGTTTATTGCCGCGCTTGTCGTGACGGTTGTTGCAACTCCGCTTGTGAAAGCTTTTGCGATCCGTATCGGCGCCGTAGATAAACCCAATCATCGCAAAGTTCACCAGCGATTGATGCCGCGCCTTGGTGGTCTGGCGATCTATATTGGTTTTGCACTAGCCTATATGTTTTTCATCCCTTCATCTAAAGAAACATTTGGCATCTTTCTGGGCGGCAGTATTATCGTCCTCGTCGGTGCTTTGGATGATCGGTTTGAATTGTCTCCGAAGGTAAAATTATTAGGACAAATTATCGCCGCACTTGTCGTTGTATGGTACGGGCTGCGGATTGAATTTATTAACTTGCCGTTTGAAGGCACACTTAATTTTGACTGGATTGCGATTCCGATCACGATTCTCTGGATGATTGGGATTACGAACGCGGTTAACTTGATTGATGGTCTAGATGGTTTGGCTGCCGGTGTATCCGGTATTGCGACGGCTGCAATGATGATCATGGCCCTGATTATGGGCAACACGATCGTTGCGATTTACTGTATGATTCTACTGGGTGGGATTATCGGCTTCCTGTTCTATAATTTCCATCCGGCGAAGATTTTTATGGGTGATACCGGGGCGTTGTTTCTTGGCTTTAACCTGGCGGCGCTTTCGATTATGGGCTTTAAGTATGTGACGCTGTTCTCGATTATCCCAATTTTGATTCTTGGGGTTCCGCTTTCTGATACGGCATTTGCGATGCTGCGACGCTTCTTGAACAAGAAGCCGATCTCGGTTGCGGATAAGGAGCACCTGCATCACTGCTTGCTTGCCCTTGGCTTGTCGCACCGCAATACGGTGCTTGTCATTTATGGCATCAGCATTATGTTTGCAACAGCGGCCATTGTTTTCTCGCAGTCAACGCTGTGGGGGGCGGGCCTGCTTATTGCGACGCTGCTGTTTGTACTGCAACTTGGGGCCGAGTTGATCGGCTGGCTGGGTGAGAAGAAGAAGCCGCTGCTGAATACGGCGCGGAGAATCCGGCAGATGAGAGCGGGTAAGTAAATATGCAAAAAAACACCGTGCACTTTTTGCAGGGTGTTTTTTTTGTGCAAGGGAGACGGATAAGATGAGAAAACGATGGATTGTAGTGGGGGTGGCGGTGATGATTGCTGTTATTTTTGTGTCATCGTCTATTCCGTATGATAAGCAAAACATTCAACCGCTGCTGGCACGCTTAGTGAATCAAGATCTGGTGACGCGCTGGTTTGGCTGGGTGAATTTTATGTATGGAACGAGAGAGATTAGTATTGCGCATGTAGGGGTTCCGGCTTTTTTGGAGTTTTTTATCCGCAAGGCGGCACATCTGATCTCGTATGCGTTTCTTGGTTATCTGGTCAGTCGTTTGCTGGGAGTGGTACGAGTATACGGATGGAAGAATGTGCTCTGTGCGATTGGGCTAGCTGTCCTGTATGCGGCATCGGATGAGATTCACCAGATGTTTACCCCTCATCGTCAGGGGACGCCGATTGATGTGTGTCTGGATGCGTGTGGGGCGGCTGTTGGGGTGTGGCTGGCATGGAAGCGGGTAAATCACAGGTAGAGATTCTTCTGCTAGAATGCCTCGCTTCGTGCTGTACAAAAAGAAATAGACACCCCTGAATTTTAGAGGGACAGAAGGAGATCTATTTCCCATAAGTAAATCCAATGAGTTAACCCCTTGAGGGTGGTTTGTTTGTAAATTGACCGTCTGGTGTTGGCGCATCAGGTGGTCAATTTTATTTTGTCGGTTTACAACATTAGTACCCACATTCCGCATGTCTAAAATTGCGGAAAAATCTTTTCTGCCTTTTACAACACTTTCTAAATAAATGGGCAACTCAAAGCTAGCTCATCGAACCATATCATAGGCTTGTGGATGTGTAGGTTCGGGAAGAATCCGGTTCCCGTCCACGATCAAAAGACAGATCGTATATAATACTTCAAAAATGGTTTGAAGTGTGGGAACTTTTGTTTTCTTTTTCCTAGGTAAATGTAATGATTTATCATGTTTTGTAAGTGTCCTTGAACACGATATTCCAGATACGATCCTAGTAATAGTACAAGGGAAAATACATAATGTAAACCTTATTTTTATGTGGCTAAGCTAATTTTAATTTGTTTCAAATCTCGTTGTTTATCTTTACTATAACCGTAGACGGCTGGGTATATCTAGTTTTTGTTCATAGGTACCCTGTACAGATTTTGATGTTGTATCTAAATGAACATGTAAAATCGTCAGATAGTGCGCACGTAATAATTCTAATGAAATCAAGCTGATGATTTTCTAAAGAATTTTAGCGGTGTGACATAATGAAAAAGCAAGAGGAACTGCACCAACACGAACAATATGAGAGATCTTAGAGCGAGTAGACATAAATCAACCCTCCACAAAAATAATCTTGTGTAAAGAAGATTCGTTGTTCATAAATGAATCCCTTTTCACCTTTGGTGAAATATAATTATCCATTAATTAATATGTGGAATGCGAGTTCTAATTCCATTTTATCTACTTTAAATACTCAACGTGCGTTCCCATAAGCAACGCAAAAAAGAGTGGAGTATAGTCACTCACCCTCATAATTACTAAATATTAAAATACCTTAATTTGCAAAAAAAATGATACATAAGGTTTCATGTTTCTAAAATTTGCATCAAAGAACAGTTGTATTAGGACATAGAAAATAGTGCTTTAGTAGTTTTTGAATGTTGTGTATTTTCTTACTACTGTGTAGCATAATATTCATTTTGTAATCTAATAAATAATTTGTTATAGTGGAAATTGATACTAAAAAAGGAGTGATATTTATAAAAAACAAACGTATTGAATGGATAGACATTGCGAAAGGTATCGCAATTATTCTTGTGGTAATTGGACATTCCCCAGCCACGAACGGTATAAAAACATTCATATATGGCTTTCACATACCACTATTTTTTTTCTTGTCTGGTTTCGTATTTAACCCACAAAAATTTAGTAATTCAACAGAATTTTTCAAAAACAAAATCAAGACAATAGTAATGCCTTATTTGATATTTTCATTAATAGAGTATTTAATATATGTCTTATGGGAAAATAGTATTTACAATACTAATTACTATGCTTACTCTATTTTCAAAGGCATATTATATGCGTCTGCCGATACACTTAAAATGTACCCAGTACTATGGTTTTTGCCATGCTTGTTTGTAGTTCAATGTGCCTTTTTCTTGCTCGTTAAGATTAATGGAAAAAAAACTTACTTAATCATAAGTCTTATCACGTTTTCAATTGTCGGGTTCCTTTATAGCCAATATTCTACAGTTAGATTGCCTTGGTTTATTGACTCCTCGTTAACAGCAGTGGTGTTTTATGGTATTGGTTTTATATACAAAACATATGATTTCTACCTCGAATCAAAATTATCAGCGTATTATACAGAACTGCTGATAGGATCCTTTGCATTGCTTTATTTTTGTACGTTTATGAACACTACTGTAGACATGTTCGGATTGGTCTATAATAATTATTTCTTTTACTACACATCCGCTATATCTGGAATTTTATTTTGCATAGTACTATCAAAGCTAATAAATCACTCAAAAACGCTAACTTACCTTGGTAAAAACACTATGTTAATATTTGTATTCCATGTAAATATGTTTAATATTGTTAATTATATATTGGGTTACATAAGAAACACTTACAGCATACAGTTTACAGTTGTACTTTCAGCAAAATGGTCGTTATTTTATACATCTCTTAGTATAATTTTATTGATACCTGTAATTATTATAACTAGTAAGTTATCACGTGCGCTCAAAAATTCTCGTACTACAAAACACGTTAAAGATATGGTCAGATTCTAGACTTTTAACTCCACAATATTTATTTTTACTCTTCATCAAATAAAGGCTCCGAATTGGTATAGATGAACTGTAACCTGAATAATGGACACTTCGAAAAAAGTCCATTATTCAGGTTTTTTTTGTATGCGGAAGTGACGGAGGCATATGGAGAGAAGTGCAGACAGAGATTGAGAAGCTGGCTGTGGATGATTCGGTGATTTGGGGATTAGTACTAAAATTAACAATAGAGCCAGCATGAGAAAGTGTGCAGGTGTTCATCTGAGAGTAGTATGGAGCGTCCGCAGAAGATCAGAAGTTGCAGTAACAAACCAAAGGGGAGGGGATTGCTTAGGTAGATCCTCTCCCTTTTGCTGTCGATAGACAAGAAATAACATGGATGGAAGATATCGCTAGTATATCATCCCTCCTCTTGGGAATTATGGTATACTAGCGATATCCAAATCACATCATAGAACATAAAGGTAGGCATAGAATGGTTTTCTTCGAGGGGAGAAAAAGTGTTGGACAAAAAAATCACATTTGATTACAGCGGTGCTATACCGTTTTTTTCACAACATGAATTAGATTTTTCACTGCCACAAGTCAAGCAAGCGCATGAGATGATCCACAATCGCACAGGGCCTGGTAGTGACTATCTAGACTGGGTAGAATGGCCGCTTACATATGATTGGGAAGAATACGAGCGTATCAAGCAGATCAGCACAGTAATTCGCGAACAAGCGGAGGTACTGTTGATTGTTGGCGTAGGAGGCTCGTATCTGGGCGCACGCGCTGCGATTGAAATGCTGTGCCCGGCTTTTTATAATCAACTTCCACGGGAAAAACGAAAGGGGCCAGAAGTTTATTTTATAGGCCATCATCTAAGCTCTCATTATCTCGCGCAACTGCTAGAAGTCATTCAAGATAAAAATGTATATGTAAACGTCATCTCCAAATCGGGAACCACGCTGGAACCAGCGCTTGCTTTCCGCTTGCTACGTGACTTCATGGAGAAGAAGTACGGGAAAGCAGGTGCACGTATGCGTATTATTGCAACCACAGATCGAAAGAAAGGTGTACTTAAGCAACTTGCTGACTTGGAAGGATATGAAACGCTCACGGTACCGGATGGAATTGGTGGACGGTATTCGGTTCTTACATCAGTCGGACTTCTTCCGATGGCGGTAGCCGGGATTGATATTGATGAAGTGATGCGTGGAGCTGCGGATGGGGTAGAGTCCTATCGGGAGGCAGATCTCACCTATAACCCAGCTTATCAGTATGCTGCGCTTCGTCAGCTTTTGTATCGTAAAGGAAAAACGATTGAACTTCTGGCCAGCTATACGCCTTCCCTGCAGTATGTAGCGGAATGGTGGAAGCAGTTGTTCGGGGAAAGTGAAGGGAAAGATGGGAAAGGAATGTTTCCGGCTAGCATTCAGTTCACCACCGATCTTCACTCGATCGGTCAGTATGTACAGGAGGGGCATCGTCACTTAATAGAGACTACGCTCTGGATAGAGAAGTCTGCTACACAAGTGACGATCCCTAGCTTAGGAGATAATCTAGACAATTTACATTATCTTTCAGGTACGACGTTTCATGAAGTGAATGAAAAAGCGTGTAAGGCGACGATTCAAGCACATGTCGCAGGCGGTGTGCCGAATCTGAAAGTGAGCCTTCCGGAAGCCTCGCCGTATTATTTTGGGCAGATGGTCTATTTCTTTCAGAAAGCATGTGCGATGAGTGGATATATGCTGGGTGTAAACCCATTTGACCAGCCGGGTGTGGAAGTGTATAAGGAAGAGATGAGGAATCTACTAAATAAGAATCAGGCCACTCTAAATAGGTAGTATTAAAGGGAGAGGAGTACCTCTCCCTTTAGTATGTCATTGACGTATATAGAACTAATGAGTAAAATTATTACTCGTAGATATAAAATATTGTGGTTTCGTGTCGATTGATCACGATACTGTTGGGGTGGAGAAATGGTTGTTAGAGTATCTAATCACATCAAAGACGCGTGTTAAGCTATTATTAAAATTTTTCTTAAACCCAGAGATGCGGGCTTACTTGCGTTCGCTTGCAGAAGAGTTTGGCGAGTCAACGAATGCTGTGCGTGTGGAGTTGAATCGTTTGACAGAAGCGGGATTGCTAGAATCAGAGAATGAAGGGCGAACTAAACTGTATCAAGCTAACCGCAAGCATGCATTATTTGATGAGTTACATAGTATTGTCAAGAAGTACATAGGGATTGACTGTGTGATTGAAGAGGTATTACGGAAGCTTGGAAATGTCGAGTTGGCATTAATTATCGGTGATTATGCACGTGGCATTGATTCAGGCGTTATTGAGTTAGTGCTTGCGGGCGAAATTGATACAGAATATTTAACAGCGTTAGTAAAAAAGGCAGAGAGTTTAATTAATCGGCACATTCATGTGCATATATCGACACTCCCTGACGTGAGGCACACATATTTGAAGTGTATGAAAGACAAAATACTTATTATTTGGGATCAGACAAGAGAGGGCTAGAATATGACACAGATGCTTTCATTTGGACGAGCGCTACTGCAGAGCCGTCGCTTGATTTGGGAATTGGCGAAGAAAGATTTTCAATCGCGTTACCTTGGTTCGTATTTAGGGATTATTTGGGCTTTTGTACAGCCAACGATTATGATACTGATTTTCTGGTTTGTATTTCAAGTTGGGTTCAAATCGATGCCGGTAGATAATTTTCCGTTCATCCTCTGGTTAATTTGTGGGATGGTACCGTGGTTCTTTTTTTCAGATGCGTTGAACAGTGCTACTAATTCTATTGTTGAAAATAGTTATCTCGTTAAAAAAGTAGTCTTTCGTGTAGGGATTTTACCATTTGTTAAGCTTACATCAGGTTTGTTTATTCACCTGTTTTTTATTTGTTTTTTGTTTATTATGTTTGCTGCGTATGGATACTATCCAAATTTATATAGTCTTCAAGTTTTTTATTATTCATTTGCTATGATTATGCTTGTACTGGGGTTATCCTGGATTACTTCTTCACTTGTTGTTTTTCTGAAAGATGTTGGGCAGGTTATTGCTATGATTCTTCAATTTGGATTTTGGTTAACGCCGATTTTTTATTCGCTAAAAATAGTTCCGGAAAAATATCATGCTTTACTGAAGTTAAATCCTTTATATTACATTGTTGAAGGATATCGGGATACATTTATCTATCATATCGGATTTTGGCATCATTATAAGTTGACAGCGTATTACTGGGGGGTTACAGGTATTTGTCTGGTAATTGGTGCTATTGTGTTTAAAAAATTACGGCCGCATTTTGCTGATGTATTATAGGAGGCTATGAGGTATGAGTACAGACAATGTGGCGATTCGTGTTGAGAATTTGACAAAAGTATATAAGCTGTATGATAAGCCTGTAGACAGGTTAAAAGAGTCTCTCCATCCACTTCGTAAAACGTATCATCAAGACTTTTATGCTTTGAATAAGGTCTCGTTTGAAATCAAAAAAGGAGAAACGGTTGGAATTATTGGGAAAAATGGTTCGGGTAAATCTACGCTACTTAAAATTATTACAGGGGTTTTACAGCCGACATTGGGAACGGCCCGAGTAAATGGCAAAATTTCAGCGTTATTAGAACTGGGTGCAGGCTTTAATCCAGAGATGACTGGAATTGAGAACATTTATTTGAACGGAACCATCATGGGATATACAAAGGAAGAAATGGATGAAAAGCTGTATGATATTTTAGCTTTTGCGGATATCGGCGATTTTGTGTATCAGCTTGTTAAAACGTATTCTAGTGGAATGTTTGCGCGCCTAGCTTTTGCGGTAGCCATTAATGTAGATCCAGAAATATTAATTGTAGATGAGGCATTATCTGTTGGTGATGTTTTTTTTCAACAAAAATGTTTTAACAGACTAAAGGAACTAAAAGAAGAAGGAAAAACCATTTTGTTTGTTAGCCATGATGTCGTGAGTGTAAGTACTTTATGTGATAAGTGTTTATTGATAAGTGAGGGTAGATTACTTTCCGAAGGACAACCAAGAAAAGTAATTAATGAATACATTCGAATTATTTCATCTGATGAAAGTAAAAGAACTACAAATAGTAATATTGCGTTGATGGAAAATGAAGCAAAAAGTGAAGATGTAGGGATTGAAGAGTATAGATATGGTAGCGGGGGAGCAATTATTAAGGGGATTAAGTTTTTTGGAAGTAATGATAGTGAGTCTTTAGTTTACACTTTAGATTATTTTTCAATTGAAGTCGATGTAGAATTTAGAGAAAGTTTTATGAATCCTGTGATAGGTTTTTATATAAAAAACAAACGAGGAGTAGAATTATATAGTGGAAATACCTATTATTTAAATCATAATATTGGACTTGTACAAGAAGGAGAAAAAGTAAAAGTAATTTTCAAGCAAAAAATGGTGTTATCTCCTGATGAATATATTCTCTCGTTCGGCTTATCTGATTATATAAATGGGATTAGCACACCTTTAGATAGAAGGTATGATTATATGAAAATAACGGTTAAATCGGATAGAACAATTATAGGTATTGTAGATATGGATGCAGAAGTAAATGTAGTTAAAGGGAAGTGAACAAATGCGTATAGCGCAGATAGGAACCTTCAATGTTGATAATCTAGGTGATTTGTTATTTCCAATTATGTTAGATTGCTTGTTAAAGGACATTGGAAGAAAAGAAAAATTAGATTTTGAAATTGATTTTTTTAGCCCTAATAATCAGGGGGTATCATCTTTTTATGATGATCAACTTACTATTAAAGATTTAGGTAGATTTGAGACTTTATATAATGATAAAAACCACGATTTAATATTTGTAGGTGGTGGAGACTTAGTACGTTTTGATGATTGGTCTATTAATAATATCTACAAAAAAAGCGAATTGAGTTTTACTCAGATTTTATCTCCTTTCAATATATCTGTAAGTAAGTTTTTTTCTATTGGTATAGGTGTACCTTTTGAAATAAGGGAAGCTGAAGGTCTTTTTTTGCAAAATACGTTCACTCGCTATAAAAAAATTTCAGTTAGAGATGAAATTTCCAAAAATGAATTGTTGAAAATAGGAATTGAAAGTGAGATTGTTCCAGATATAGTTATAACTATATCGAGATATTTTACAAAGGAACAAATGGGGAAAAGAAAAGAGAAGAAATTTTCGCATAGATTCCCAGGTAAATATTTGGTGTTTCAGGCTAGTTCTTATAATATAAAAGATGACGAAATTAGAATGGTAGTTCAATTTTTAGAAGAAATATCCAGAAAATTAGAATTGACCATTGTTCTTTTATCTATCGGTGAATGTTTAGGTGATAACGAACTATTAGAAAAGATAAATGAATTACTACCTAGGTCCATTCTTGTAAATAGAAAAGAATTCGATATAGAACTACTAGATAAAGTAGCTGTAATCGCAGGAGCAGATTTATTTATAGGATCAAGCTTACATGGTAATATTATATCTTTTTCATATAATATTCCTCATATCACTTTTGTTGGAGAGTATTCTCGAAAAATACAAGGGTTCTTTAGCTTAGTTGGAAATTCAATGTGTTTCTATACCTTAAGAGACTTAGTGAGTCAAAAAGATAAAGTGATTAATTATACTATTAAAAAATGTGATAATACTGTTTTGTTAACAGACTTGTTTGATAGTGTGAAAAGATTTGTTATGAGTGCAATTTGTGAAGTGAAAAAAGGTAAATATGAAGATATTCACTTTTCATTTTCGAGTGAAATAGATATGTTATTTAAACTTTCGCATAAACAGTTAGTTGATAGTGCTATGGAAAAAACAAATTTGTGGCAAAGGGTTCATAACGATGAGATGCTTTTAGAGGAATATAAGCGATCAAATGATGAATTGTGGCAAAGGGTTCATAACGATGAGATGCTTTTAGGGGAATATAAGCGATCAAATGATGAATTGTGGCAAAGGGTTCATAACGATGAGGTGCTTTTAGAGGAATATAAACAAATTAACGAGCAGTTGACTAGTGTTTTAAATAAAAAAGAAAATGAAATAAATAATCTATTGAAGGAAATAAATATGATTTCCTCTAGCTTTCTATATTATTTAAAAAAGAAAATTAAAAAAGGATAGGTTTTTATGGGAGAAGAAAAAGAAAAAATTAAATGTTCAGTCATTATCCCTACGAAAAATGGAGGTGGAATTTTTCAACAGGTTCTGAACAAAGTATTAGATCAAGAAATTGATGGTATTTTTGAAGTTGTTATTATTGATTCAGGATCAAAAGATGGCACGGTCGAATTTATTGAAAGTATAAGAAAGGAAAATAAAAAAGTTATTTTACGAAAAATTGCTCCAAATGATTTTGGTCATGGTAAAACAAGAAACCTTGGAGCTTCTTATGCGAATGGAGAATATTTAGTATTTATAACACAGGATGCCTTACCATTTGATAATGCTTGGTTAAAGAATCTTATTTCCATATTTGATGAGGATTCTGAAGTTGTAGGTGTGTTTGGGAAACATATTCCGTATGATGATTGTGATATATTTGAAAAAGATAATATAAATAGGCATTTTCTTAACTTTGGATTAGATACCACAATATTCTATTTAGATGACAAAGAAAGATATGAAAGAGATGAAGGGTATAGACACCTTTTATGTTTTTATTCGGATAATTCTTCTGCTATGAGGAAAAGTATATGGGAAAAAACACCTTATCCAGATGTAGATTTCGCAGAAGATCAATTATGGGCAAAAAAGATTATCGAACAGGGATATAAGAAGGCATATGCACCTCATTCTATTGTTTATCATTCTCATAAATATAGTTTGAAAGAGCAATTTCGTAGGTACTATGATGAATATAAAGGTCTCAATAAAATATACAACTATGTACCAGTGAAAAGTATTTTCTTACTTCCAGCCTATATTTTTAGGCATTGGAAAAGTGATATTCAGTTCATAAAAGAAAGTAAAAGTTTGACTTTAAAAGAAAAAAAATACTGGAGGCGCTTTTCGCTTGCTAAAAATATAGTTAGATATCTGGGAGCATATTTAGGGGTGAAAGGGAATTTATTCCCTTGGTTAAATATGGTCTTTTCTAGAGAGCATAAATTAATAAATAAGGATGGATAATAAAAGAATGGTTTATCAAATAGTAAAGAAGTTGAAAATATGTAAGGAGTTAATAAAAGCAGAAGGTTTCAGTAGAGGGATAAGAATTATATATCATAAGGCTAGAAGTATAAATAGAATGAAAGGAGTGATTAAAAGGGATATTTGTAAGTTTTATTCTTTTATGAATTTATCTGATAAGGAATGTAGAATAGAATATAAAAAAAGAAAAGATGGAATTATAAAATTAGCCTGGTTTATACCTGACTTTGGCATAGGATCGGGTGGTCATTTAAATATTTTTAGAACTATTAAGCTTTTGGAAAGCTATAATGTAGAGTCGGATGTTTATATTTGTGGAAATTCTCAATGGGGTGATGCTAGACAAGCTAAAAAGATAGTCGATAATTACTTTTTTAATTTAAATTCATCCTTTTTTATAATTGATGAAGAGGAAATTGAGAGTATAGGGAAGCAATATGATGGGGCATTAGCTACGTCTTGGCAAACAGCTTATTATGTGCGAGCATTCTATCAGTGTGCCAAAAAATTTTATTTCGTACAAGACTTTGAACCATACTTTTATGCACATGGTAGTTTATTTGCATTTGCGGAAGAAACATATAACTTTGGTTTTTATGGAATTACGGCTGGGAGTTGGCTAGAAAATAAGCTTTCTAGAGAATATAAAATGAAATGTAAAAGTTTTAGTTTCTCATATGAGAAGGACTTATACTATATTACAGAAAATAGAGAGCATGAGGTTAAAAAGTTGTTTTTTTATTCAAGACCACCGACAGAAAGACGTGGTTTTGAATTAGGTGTTTTAGCTTTAGAGAAATTCTGCGAAAAAAATCCTGATGTAGTAGTAATAATGGCTGGCTGGGATGTTTCAGAATATCATTTGCCATTTAAGCATTTTAATGCAGGTGTAGTAAAGTTGGAGGAACTTCCTGATTTATACAATCAATGCGACGCTGCCTTGATTTTATCTTGTACAAATCTATCTTTGTTGCCATTAGAGTTAGCAGCATGTGGTTGCCCTGTTATTCTTAATGAAGGTGAGAATAATTCATGGATTGATCCAGATAAAGAATTATTTTTATATGTTAAACCTACCATTGAAGACATATCTAAGCAGCTAGAAGTAGTTATGAATAATCGAATGAAAACAAAGGAAAGCTTTGTTTCAAGAACACGAGAATTTCTTTTGGATTCTTCCTGGGAAAAAGAAGCTAAGAAAGTTTATGGTTATATTACAGAATTTTTGGAGGGGAAATGAACGAGTTTCTAATTTTAGGATGTGGGTATCTAGGTTTTCATCTAGCCAATTATCTTTCTTCAAAGAATCATAGTGTGTTAGTAGCTGGAAGATATTCAGGATACATAGAGAAATTAAATGAAAAAGTATCTTTTTACTCATTAGATATTAGGGAAGTTGAGAAAATCCGACCCTTATTAAAATCGAATACAATTGTAGTATATGCAGCTAATACAATTAATGCTACACATAATTTTGGGTACCTAAAAGATGACATAGAACAAAATTATTTATCATTTATTGCCTTGCTCAATTTATGTTCTAGTGAAGGAATTGAAAAATTTATTTTTCTTTCATCTGCTGGAACAGTTTATGGAGATAATGAGGGACCTCATAAAGAAAATGATGTTTTAAGCCCTATTAATATATATGGATTACAAAAAGTATACTTTGAGTATTTATTGCAAGTTAAAGCTGCAGAAGACGATTCTTTTAAATATTTAGTTTTAAGAATCTCAAATCCTTATGGTGGATATCAAATTACAAATAAAAAACAAGGAATCATTCCAATATTAGTTGAGAAGGCAATAAAAAATGATGTATTTGAACTTTGGGTAGATGAAAATACATCTAGAGATTATATATATATAGATGACTTTCTAGAAGTAACCCATAGGATTATTGCCAAGTCTGAGAACATAAATGAAATTATTAATATTAGTAGCGGAATTAGTTGTTCTATTAAAGAATTGATAAGTATTGTAGAATCTGTGGTAGGAAAAAAAATAAAGATCATCAAAAAGGGTATAAGTGTTCCAACTATTAGATCGAACGATATTGACAATAAAAAGATGTTAATGTTGACTAATTACACTTTGCAAACAAGCCTTTATCAAGGTATAGAAAAACAATTTTCTATGTTGATGAAATAAGTGAGGATAGTATGTTCTGTTGAAATAAACCTTCATGGCTTTTCAGCCGTAACCCTGACATGAAAATTAGGGTTTTTCACAGAAAATAAAAGACTTTTGACAAGTAGAGAATATAAAAATAAAGCTGTTTACCTTGAATAAGTTTTTTATATTTAGAAGTTAAGTTATTCACTAAGAGGTACTGGTTACTGTGGCAGGTTTCCTAGCAAAGGTTTAGGTTGTTTACTAGATATTTATACGTTCGTTAAGTTTGGAACTTGGCTGGCTTTAATTTTTTGAGGAAACAGTTCAGGCAAATATAAAGGCAGACCACTTATTATCAAAAGAGGTCGTCTTAAATTGTATACTCTCCTTCTCCTATTTAAGAGTGTAATTTTCATTCGGCATCCCTGATTAAACATGTAGAATAATATTCATTTATTAGTGTTGTTATTGCTGATGCTGAAGGAATTGCGTTGTCATGCTAGCTGACATGTAGGATGACTAAACTCTATAAGTGAAACCTTTATATATAAATATAGAACAATTGAAAAAATTCGTGAGAGTATGGAGCAAACTGTTTGGAATAATTGGGCGGTCTTGTCTTAGGAACGCTCATCAGTTATACGTTGAGTTTTATCTAAAATTATTTTTGAAAAGGATGAATCATTATGAAAGGCATTATCTTAGCAGGAGGAAGCGGTACACGTCTTTATCCCCTAACTCGATCTGTGTCAAAACAACTGCTTCCTATTTACGACAAGCCAATGATTTATTACCCATTATCAGTCTTAATGCTTTCAGGAATTCGTGATATTTTAATTATCTCTACACCAGAGGATACACCGCGCTATGAGCAGCTTCTTGGTGATGGAAGCGAACTGGGTATTTCACTTTCTTACACTGTTCAACTTTCCCCAGATGGACTGGCGCAAGCCTTTATTCTTGGAGAAGAATTTATTGGGAACGACAGTGTTGCGCTCGTTCTCGGAGACAATATCTTCTATGGAGATGGCTTTACCCGCATGCTACAGCGCTCAGCTAAGCGTGAATCAGGAGCAACAGTCTTTGGCTATAACGTAAAAGATCCAGAACGCTTTGGTGTAGTAGAGTTTGACGAGAACGGTAAAGCAATCTCAATTGAAGAAAAGCCTACAGAGCCGAAGTCTATGTATGCGGTAACGGGTCTCTATTTCTATGATAACCGCGTGATCGAAATTGCGAAAAACATCAAGCCGTCTGCTCGTGGTGAACTTGAGATTACAGATGTAAATAAAGTATACCTGGAAATGGGCGAGCTAAATGTTGAACTGTTGGGTCGTGGGTTTGCTTGGCTGGATACAGGAACGCATGAATCGCTGCTTCAAGCTTCACAGTTCATCGAGACTGTCGAAAAACGTCAAAGCTTGAAAGTTGCTTGTTTGGAAGAGATTTCATATCGTATGGGATACATCTCAAAAGAACAACTTCTGACTTTGGCAGAACCATTAATGAAGAATGAATATGGTCAGTATTTAGTACGGTTAGCTAAACAGTTGTAGAGTATTAGCGAGGAGATTCGGCAATGAAAATTACAAAAAGTTGTTTAGAGGGTGTGCATTTACTAGAGCCAAAAGTTTTTGGAGACGCTCGAGGTTATTTCATGGAAAGCTATAACCAAAAAGTTTTGGATGAAGCAGGTATTTCCCTTTCCTTTATTCAGGATAACCAGTCGCTCTCCCGAGAAACGGGTGTACTGCGAGGACTTCATTATCAGCTTAACCCTAAAGCACAGACAAAGTTGATTCGTGTGCTTTCAGGTGCAATTTATGATGTAGTCGTAGATATTCGCAAGGGTTCCCCGACTTTCGGGCAGTGGGAAAGCTTTATTTTAAGCGAAGATAACAAGCGACAATTGCTCGTACCAAAAGGCTTTGCTCATGGCTTCTGTACACTTGTGCCGGATACACAGGTATTCTATAAAGTAGATGAATATTACTCACCTGAACATGACCGTGGCATTGCCTGGGATGATCCTGCATTAGGAATTCCGTGGCCGACATCCAATCCGATTCTGTCTGAGAAGGACAAGCATCATCCTGTGCTTGCAGAAGCGGAAATAAATTTTGAATAGGGGAAGAAAACTTGTGAAAATGCTTGTAACAGGCGGAGCGGGCTTTATCGGAAGCAACTTCGTCAACTATATGGTGAAGAAGTATCCTGATTACCAATTTGTAAACTTCGACGCTCTTACATACGCGGGGAATCTTGAGAATCTGGTAGAAGCGGAAAAAATGCCAAACTACCGTTTTGTAAAAGGTGATATTTGTAACCGTGAACTTGTTAATTCTCTTGTCGCAGATGGTGCAGATGTCATTGTAAACTTCGCAGCGGAATCACACGTAGACCGCAGCATTACAGAGCCGGATATTTTTGTGAAGACAAACGTAATGGGTACGCAAGTTTTACTTGATGCTGCGAAAAAGTATAGCATCAAAAAATATGTGCAAGTTTCTACGGATGAGGTATATGGAACGCTTGGGGATACTGGATTTTTCACAGAAGAAACACCGCTTGCACCAAACAGTCCATATTCAGCAAGTAAAGCAAGTGCGGATCTTCTTGTACGTGCGTACCATGAAACGTACGGATTGCCAGTGAACATTACACGCTGCTCTAACAACTATGGGCCGTATCATTTTCCGGAAAAGCTCATCCCGCTTATGATTATTAATGCGCTTCATGACAAGGAGCTACCAGTATACGGTGACGGAATGAATGTACGTGACTGGCTGTATGTTGAAGATCACTGTGCTGCCATTGATCTGGTTATTCATGAGGGAAAAAGCGGAGAAGTGTACAATGTTGGTGGCAATAACGAGCATCCAAACATTGAGATTGTGAAGTGTGTGCTAAAAGAATTGGGTAAATCAGAAGAGTTGATTCGCTATGTACAGGACCGCCCTGGACATGATCGGCGGTATGCAATCGATGCGACCAAGCTTATGACCGAACTGGGCTGGAAGCCGAAGCATACATTTGAGACAGGAATTGTGGAAACCATTCACTGGTACTTGAACAACCGTGAATGGTGGGAACGAATCATCAGTGGTGACTACCAGCAATACTATGACAAGCAGTACAAGCAGCGTCTGGAAGAGGTGTAAGATGGTCAAGGTTCTTGTAACAGGCGGAAATGGTCAGCTTGGTACAGATGTGGCACTCTTGCTTAAGAGACATAGCTATGACGTATATGCATATGGGCGCGACAGACTGGATATTACAAACCAAAGTCAGGTTCAGGATGTAGTTCGACAGATTCAACCAGATGTTATCATTCATACGGCTGCCTATACAAAGGTTGATCAGGCCGAAACCGATTCGGATATGGCTTATCTGGTTAATGCGGTTGGGACGCGTAACATAGCGGTTGAAGCGGAGCGTTATCAGGCAAAGCTCATCTATATTAGTACGGACTATGTGTTTGACGGAACGGCAGATACGCCATACTCTGAATTTGCGTCGGTAAACCCTGTCAGTATGTATGGGAAATCTAAGTGGGCAGGAGAGGAGTTTGTTCGGCAGCTCTGCTCGCGATTTTTTATTGTGCGAACTTCATGGGTATACGGGAAGCATGGTCATAACTTTGTGAAAACAATGCTTAGGCTGGCAGAGACACGGAATGAACTGCGTGTTGTGCATGACCAGATTGGTTCTCCAACGTATACAGTGGATCTTGCTTTGTTTTTGCTTCAACTTCTGCAAACAGAGGCGTATGGAACATATCATGCTTCGAATAGTGGGGTGTGCTCCTGGTATGAGTTTGCTTGTGCGATTTTCGAAGAAGCAGGGCTGAGTCATATTCAGGTGCATCCGATCCCGACTGCGGAGTATCCGCTGCCTGCGCCACGTCCGGCATATTCTGTGCTTGATCATATGATGATTCGCCTTCAAAACATGAGCGATTTGCGGCACTGGAGAGAGGGACTGCAAAGTTTTCTGAAGGAATTATAAAAGACCGGGTCAACTCCCGGTCTTTTTTGTTATCATAGAAAAAGGCAGGTGAAACTAGAGTGAAGGCTGTACAAATTTTATTATCAACATACAATGGCGAGGCTTTCCTTAGGGAACAGCTGGATAGCTTGCTGCTACAAACATATAAACCGGTTCATATTTTTGTTCGTGATGATGGGTCTACGGATCAAACAAGAGAGATCCTTGAACAGTATCGAGAACAGCACGAAAATATTGAGGTGGTATTTGAAAAAAATATCGGTGTAATCCCGAGTTTTTTAGAACTGCTACAGCAAGCTTCTGATCAGGCAGGCTATCTAGCATTTTGTGATCAGGACGATTACTGGCACGCTGATAAAATAGAGAAAGCTGTTCAAAAGTTGGATACTGTCGATTCTGCTATACCTGCGATGTATTGCAGCCGTGTAGAATTGGTGAATGGGGAACTCGCTCATATCGGAATGTACCCCTTGCATAAAAGAGGGCCCGCGTTTGAAAATGCGGTTGTACAAAATATCGCAACAGGCTGCACCATCGTCATGAATCAGGCGGCTAGGCGGTTACTTTTGCAGCATGTACCGGATGCGAGTAAAGTGATTATGCATGACTGGTGGTTTTATCTTGTCGTGTCAGCATTCGGCACTGTGATATATGATCCGGAATCGAGCATGCTGTATCGGCAGCATGCAGCTAATACAGTAGGTGCGGATCATACGCTAATCGGAAGATGGGTTACGCGCTTTCAGCGTTATATTAAAAAGAAGCAGTATAAATTTATTACCAATCAAAATAAAGAGTTCATGAGATTATATGGGGATAAGCTTGATCAAGAAAAGAAGGGAGTATTAACTCGTTTCTTACAGAGCAGAAGCTCACTATGGGGAAGAATTCAATACTTCATGTTTTCAGATACATATCGGCAATCGTGGAATGAGAATATAATTTGCCGTTTGGTTTTATTATTGAATATGGTCTAAAAAGATATTGGGGTAGATACATGGGAAGAAACATTTTTGTAAAACTATCAAAGGTGCTATTTGCCTGCTTTGACCTGCTGATTGTTAACATCGGGATTCTTCTGGCGTTTCGTGTGAAGTTTGGTCATAACATTCCAGAGTATAACTGGAATTCATATGAGAGTGTATGGCTCGGGCTTTCGCTTGTTTCTCTCGTCGTCTTTTATATGTTTGATCTCTACTCTAACTGGCGCCGGAAGAGTATTTATAATCTCATTTATGCGATTGTGCTTTCAGTTGGTACGCTAAGCTTATTTACGATGGCCCTTACGTTCTGGTATCGTGGCTTTTCATTTCCACGAAGTGTTATTGTTCTATCGTTCTTAATCCAAGTTGTTCTTTTTATTAGCATACGTTCGCTTGTATGGTGGGCGGCTAAGCGGAAATATGGTCGCCGCAGAGTGCTTATTATCGATGAAAAAAGAGAACAGGCATTTCTTTTTGCAAAGAAGTTCTTGCAGCATACGACCGGATGGTTTGTAATCCATGATGTACTGGAAGCAGAACGTTGGAAAAAAATGATCCACACCATTCATGAAGTGGATGTAGTGCTTCTAAGTCCAATGCTTTCCCGGGAAGAGCGGGCCGAGATTCTCAGCTATTGTTCGCGGTACGGGAAAGAGGTTTTGCTTGTTCCCGAACTGTTCGAGCTATTCATTCTCGATGCCGAGCCACAGCAAATCGACGACATGCTTGTCCTGTCTGTACAGCCACCGGGTTTAAGCGCAGCACAGCTGTTCCTTAAACGCCTGTTTGATATTGTAGCATCACTAGCGTTAATTACGCTACTTAGTCCAGCTATGCTTATTTTGTTCATCCTCGTTCCGGCAACATCCAGAGGACCTGCCATCTTCAAGCAGGAGCGTATGGGTCGTAATGGGAAAGAGTACATGATCTATAAATTTCGCAGCATGGTACAGGATGCAGAAAAGTATACCGGTCCCATGCTGGCGGTAGAAAAAGATTCGCGTATTACACCGCTTGGTCATTTCATCCGCGCCACAAGACTGGATGAAATTCCTCAATTGTTTAACGTTCTCAAAGGAGACATGAGTCTGGTCGGTCCGCGCCCGGAACGAGCTTTTTTTATTGAGCAGTTCAGTGAGATGCTGCCGGATTATACATACCGCATGTCAGTTAAGCCAGGGATTACAGGGATGGCGCAGGTGATGGCACGTTACAGCACGACTGCTGAAGATAAGCTACGCTTCGATCTGATGTATGTCCGTAACTATTCGCTGGCACTCGATATCAAAATTCTCCTTCAAACCATTCGGGTCGTGTTCCAGTGGGGGCAGTCAAAAGGCGTACAGCATAGTGAAGAAGCTTGTCACGATGAGGTACTAAATCAGCTTGGAAATTATGAGGCCGCTGCAGGACGTGACACGATAACAAGGGAGAAATAAGGCAAAGCGGAGCATAGCGTAGCTCCGTTTTTTGCGTTCAGATAAAGGACTGAGAGTATTCTTGTCGAATACAAGTTGTCGAAAAAGAAAAATTCAGGAGGATTGATGGAGGCATGGAGGAAAAAAACTCCGAAAAAAAACGAAACATAGTGGTTTATGCGATGGTTGGATTAGCGATAGCAGCGATTGCTGTCTCCAGTATAGCAGGAAGCGAGCAGGATGCAGCATATAAGCAAGGAGCACAGCAATTTCAGTCTGCTATCCAGAAGATGAATCAGAAGGATTATTCGGGTGCAGAGAAGGATTTGCAGAACGTCATTACCCAATATCCAGATAGTTTTGTCGTTCAGTGGCAATACGGTGCAAGCCTGGCCGGACAGAAAAAATATCAGGAAGCGAATGAATGGTATGTGAAGGCAAGAAAACAGCGACCGTTTCTTGTGCAGAATCAGAAATATGCACTGCAATATGGAGAATTACTGATTCATCTGCAAGATTATAAGAAAGCAGAGCGCTACTTGCAGGAGGTACAAAAGCTGAATAAGGACCCGCAATTGTCTGCACAGGCGACAGTGCTGCTTCAGGAAGTTGCAGCAAAAACAAAATAATTAAAAGGGGAAAGGATACGTGAGTACAAAACAAAAATTAAGTATCGATCAAATGCTCAATCTGGAAGGACAGAAGAGTGTCGATCGTATGTTAACCGGATTGTTATTTTTTATGCTTATATTTGTTCCGCTATTGACTCGGGTAGCTGTGATTGATTTTGCTTCTCCTGTTATTAGTGGAACAGCTTTAGATTCAGGGATGAAGGCAGATGTTTTTACGTACTATAAATTCATTTGGCTGCAAATTGTAACAGGGCTTTTGTTACTTGGCTTTTTGTATAAAATGATCGCAAAAGGATATGTAATTCCAGCGAGCTACATTAACATTCCACTTTTGCTCATGTTCGTTTTTACATCGCTTTCTGGGATGCTCGCAGAAAATAAGATGATTGCAATGTTTGGTCAATATAATCGACATGAAGGTACACTTACATATCTCATCTATTTTACATTGTTTTTTATTGCCGCTAACATCCTGTACACAGAGAAACGCGTTCAGATGCTGGTGTATGCTACTTACTCTCTTTTACTTGTGAACGTTTGTCTGGGAATTGCATATTTTTATGGGGCGAATCTTTTAGACAATGCATTTGTTAGAGGACTTTTACTGCCTTCCGGTATAGATCAGCAATCGATAAACGGCTTTTTTAATAGCACTATTAACAACCCCAACTATGTAAGTGGGATTGGTGGCACGCTTACGGTCTTATTTTTGGCTAAAGCTATGTTTTCTCATAGTGTAAAAGAAAAAGTGTTTGATCTGTTAGGGGCATGTTTCGGTTTTACTTTGGTATTAACATCGCTTTCGACAAGTGGTTTTTTCACGACTGTAGTTATGATTCCTGTTTTAATCCTGTTGCTTGCATTTGGTCGTCGGAAAAAAGAAGGGATTATAGTACTGGCAGTAGCAGCTCTTCTGTTTTCTAGTATTTTTTCTATTCTTGCGAAACATAATCCTCGAGTATGGAATGAAAGTCTTGGATTTTTCCTTGGTTCATCTGAGAAGAAAATTAGTATGGAGCTATATAAAGAGGGGACAGAAGAGGGTAATCGAGTTAATTTGGAGCAGTCACTTTTTGGCGTTCAGGTAGCATCGGCAGCAGCTGATGCCAATACAGAAGATGAATTTAATCTTCCGCCACAGCAATGGTCGGCCGGAACAGGGCGTACGTATATTTGGTCAAAAACACTGGAACTTGTAAAGCAACATCCGATTCTTGGACTCGGAATGGATACGCTAGCGTATCATTTTCCGCAGGATGATCCGTATAAAAATTCTGGACTTAATGATGCAAATACCATTGTAGACAAGCCACACAATATGTACATCGGAATGGCCTACGGTTCCGGAGGAATTGTGTTGCTAGCCTTTTTATTTATGGGGCTTCAACATATTTGGCGCAATCTTGTACTGATCAAGAATAAAATTGACACAGAGCGTACCGGCTTACTAGCTGCTCTATTTGCCGGATGGTGCGCATATCTTGTTCAGGCACTATTTAATGACTCGATTATTGGTACAGGATTTATTTTCTGGACTCTGTTTGGTGTGGGAGTAGCGTTGATGCGTCAGGAAGAAAGGGAAAAAGAATCTGTCTAAAAAATTTGAGAGTAGCTGCAACTTTTTAGAAATAACATCGTCTAATTATGTGTAAGTTAGAAAAGAGATCAGAAGATAAGGGATTCGGCCTGAGAATTTTCTTGAAGAAAAAATTTTCGAGACTGTGCAACCTTTTCGATTCTACCTCGTCTAACAAGTATAGAAGGAAGCACAATGGTGTCTTCTATTCTAAAAAGCAATGAGCTAGAACTGTAAAATTCGGTATTTACTTCATAGAGAAAGCAATGTATACTTTCCTATGTGAGAATCGAATCTAGTAGATTCTGGCAAATGCAATTCTTCATCTTATTCTGGTTCATAGCCACTCGCAAGCAGAAACAGATAAAGAGCTCTACTCCAGCGGGAGAGATGAAGATACATATGGAGGCGGGCTCAAAAGATAGACAATACTCTCAACCGAAAATAGCGAAATATGTCCTTCAGGTGAAGGAATGCACGGAAGCACGTATTTCGTAAATCATATTTTAGGAGGAAAAGCGAAATGAACAAAATGTTAAAAGTTCTTTCCACAACAGCGTTATTAGCTTCTGTTGCAGCTCCGTTTGCTGCACCAGTAAGCGCGAAAAGTGTAAATGGTATCGACCGTATTGCTGCGGTAGATAAAGATTTTAATTTCCACGGAGCATCAACTGTTCCAAACCTCAGCGTTAAGGAAGATAGCGATTTTGCTGGTGACTTCGCTTCTGGCGATACTTTCCGTCTTGCTCTTTCTACAGGAGCTGAGTGGAATTACTCTGACAGTGCTTGGACTCCTGTTGCCGGTGGTAAAGCACAAGTAAAGAAAATCAGTGATTCTACGTTAGAAGTTCAAGTAACGGCTACTGGTGCAACAGCAGGTGTTGATGCGCTTCAAATCCCTATGGATGTTAAATTAGATGGTGCATCTGGTGAGCTGACAGTTAAAGTTGATGGACGCGATAGTGCTGTAACTGGTGGAAGTTACACATACGCTGTTGCTTCTAATGGCAAAACAGTTGCTGTAGCTGAAGATGTTAAAACTATCGGTAAAAACGGTACCCTTGGTACTATTCGTATCGATGAAACAGCTATCGGTGCTGTATCTGGTAACCACACTATCAAATTGAAAGCTCCGTCTGGCTATATCTTCACGGGTGCTACTGCATCTTTCGGTGGTGATTATACAGGTTCTGGATTAGGAACTATTACTGCTAGTGATCGCGAGATTACTATCCCTGTTAATTTGAACGTTTCTACAGCAAATCGTGGTTCTATCTACATCGTACCAACTATCAAAGTAGACACAGCTAATCCTGGCGATATCGTAGTATCTGTAAGTGGTACAGCTGGATCTGGTTCTAAGGGATCTATTTCCGATGCTGATGTAACTCCAGGTAAATATGCAGATTGGGACGGAAACCTGAAAATTGATGAAGTGAAGGAAATCGTTTCAGGTAAAGTTGATGACATCAAAACTGGTGAAATCACACTTAAAGAAAATGTTCCAGGTTCTTTCCTTGCTAACCGTGACATTGATGTAGAACTGCCAAGCTGGGTAAAAGTTGTTGGCGTAACAGGTTTCGATAATACTAATGCTCCTGGAACAAAAGCTGCTTTTACTTCAATTGACGGTAAAAAATCTAAGCTTACTATTACAATGGGAGATAAAACTTCCACTACTAGCAAGCAAGAGATTAAATTCAAACTTCAATTGAGTGTTCAAGCAGATAAAGCAGGCGATATCGAAGCTGAATTCAAAGGTGCAGGTCTTTCTGGTCAAAAATTAGTTATTGCTAAAGCAGTAGCTCCAGTTTCAGCATCTGTTGAAAAAGTGGAAAATGTAAAAATCGGTACACAAGCACAATCAGTTGGCGATCTTGTAATTACAGAAAACAAAAAAGAAGCTATTGAGAAGAGTGCAGAATCTTTCAAAACAACTTTAAGTGGAGCTGCTGGAACTAGCTCACAGACACTTGATGTAGATACTCCAACTACTGGGGTTGTCACTGTTTCCCTTCCAGCTGGCGTAAGTTTTGCTAAATTGCCGACAGTTGAAGTTGTAGATGGAAATGGTGAAATTGAAAAAGATGGTGTGTCTCGTAAAGATAACAACGGTACACCGAATGGTAAACTCGTACTTCAGGTTAAATCAGAAAGTACTAAACCTATGAAAATCAAACTTTCTGGCATTCAATTGACTGTAGACCGTACAGTTCCAGAAGGTGACATCGAAGCGAAAATCGGTGGTAGCGCAATCGTGGAGAATGCTGCAACTGATACAGTAAAAGCAGGTCAATTTGATACTGGCACAGCTGCTAAAGTTGTTCTGGCTAAAACTGTAACTCCAGCTCCAGCTGATACTACAGCTTCTAACATTGTATTCAAACTGAACAGCAAAACATTCACTATTGATGGCAAGGAAGTTACAATGGATGCTGCTCCGCTTGTAGCTTGGGACCGTGCATTCCTGCCAGTTCGTTTTGCTGCTAACGCGTTGAACGTATCTGATGACAACATCATCTGGGATGATAAAACAAGCACAGCTACAATCTTCAAAGGCGATCGCGTAGTTGTTGCTAAAGTTGGCGACAAGTTCCTGACTGTAAACGGCGCGAAAGTTCCGATGGATGTACCAGTATACCGTAGCAAAGCTACAAACGATCGTGTTATGATTCCAGTTCGTTACCTGTCTAATGCTCTGGGTGCGGATATTCAATGGAATCAAGAAACTAACGAAATTACAATCAAAACTGCAAAGTAAGATTGATAATTTTATAAAAAGAACTCCCATTAAGGGAGTTCTTTTTCCTTATAAATAATTTTTAAGGGGAATTGGGATATGAAAAAAATACCTGCATTTGTATTATCAAGTGCATTCCTATTGGCATTAACTGCACCTGTTTATGCTGATCAATCTCAAATAAATAAAGACCAAATTTCTTCTGTACAGCAACAACAGACACTTACGTATGAACAAGCAGTTGATAAGGCCTTTAAAGCAAGTAACGTATTGAAGAACTCTGAGATGGATATTGATCGTTCATATGAGATTCGTGAAAAGGTAGGCGATTCAGTTAAATATACTCCTACAGGTCCTGGGAATGGGGCTGGGGATGCATATGGTATTGGTGCTTTGAAGGGACTGGCACAAGCGGATATGGCTTGGGATTTAAATAAAAAAAATTATGAGCTTACTAAAGACCATATCGCATATACTGTAAAGCAAGCATATAATAATGTTTTACAAGGACAAAAACAATTAGAATTAGCTAAAGCTTCTTTAGATAATCAAGCATTGCAGACAACGATTATTCGAACTAAAGTAGAGTATGGAACGGCAAGTAGTTTTGATTTAACTCAGGAAGAAAATAAATTACAAGCAGCTGAAGAACGGGTAAAGTTAGCAACAAAAGCGTTACAAGATTCTTATGAAAAATTTAACAACTTACTTAATTTGCCTAAGGATACACGTCTTGTACTCACGGATGAACCTAAGTTCACAACTTTTGCACAAACTGAAGAACAGATGGAGCAACATGTACGTGATATTATAACAAGTAGTACAGCCGTATGGGCTGCTGAGCAACAGGTCAAGCTGAAACAGTTAGATATAGATCTATATACGTACAATGTTCAGGGCTCAACCCCGTATAAGGCGGCAGAGATCGATGTACAGAAAGCTTCTAATAACGCAGAAGATACAAAGAAGAATCTTGCTAATGGAATCAGGAGTATATATTTAAATATTAAACAGCTTGAAAATCGCTACCAAGAATTAAATGTTGATTTAGCTAATGCGCAGAAAACACAACAAATGGCACAAATACGTTATAATCTAGGAATAGGAATCAAAGCAGATGTGTTGAATGCGGATCTTGCTGTAAAGAGTAAACAAAAAGATATTACTGATGTACTTTCACAGTTAGATGTACTGAAAGTAGCATATGATAAACCATGGGTAGCAACAGGAGCTAGTACTTCATCCTAAAATTAAATGTAATTTATATACTTGACCTCATTTTGAGGTCTTGTTTTATAATAAAGATAAAAAGGGAGGGATTTTTTTGTTGGTTAGATATAGACAGTTAGTTAGCGGAATTATTATTGGAGCTGTTACGGCAACGTGTGTAAGTGTTTTTGGGGCATCTGTTGACCTCCCTATAATTAACGAAGTGATTAAATTCGAGTTCAATGAGAAACAAAAAGAACTTCCAGAGGGATATAGCGTACTACAATACCAGGGCCATACATATGTACCAGCAAGGTTTATAGCAGAGGAATTAGGGGCGAAAGTAGATTGGGATGAAAATAAAAAAACTGTGAAAATAACAAAATCAACGATTCAACCACCTGTAGATTCTGGGGTTCAATATGAAAAAATTCCAGTTACGTATACGAAAGACGGCATCAGGATAGAGATATATAGTATGGTATTAGAAAAAAACCGTACAATGTTTTATTTAAACGTAAAAAATACACTTGAACAACCTATACAATTGCAGCAAAGCAAAGTATCTCTAGTGACTGAAGGGAATGAAAAGTACACGTCCGACAAAGTAGATACAAATATTTTATTTCCAAAAGATATGACATGGTATAATGACGTCTTAAAAGATGAATTGAAGTCAGGATTTATTTTACTTCCTCCTTTAAAAAATGAAGAGAAAAAAGGGATCGTACACCTTGAGTTTATTGAAAATGACGGAAGTGGAAAAAGTTTCTCGTTTGATATTCCTATTACTTGGTGAAGAAAAAAAGCAGGTTCTATGAGAACTTGCTTTTTTCTTGCTATAAATTAGGTAATTAAGGTATAATACAGAAGTATTTATTTCGCATTCGAAATACTTATTTTATAAATATATCCAGAAAGGAGATCGTCATGAGAAATGCATCCCGGGAGATTCATCTACTGCTGCGCCAGATTAACCAGCGTTTCTTTGAACTCGTCGCCCGTGAACTCTGCGAAGTCGGCATCACAGCTCCGCAGCTAATCGTCCTGCGCTGCTTCAAAGGCGGAAAACGTCTGCGGATGTCGGATCTCAGTAAGCAGGTAGGCCTATCGAACAGCACCGTCTGTGGAATCGTTGACCGACTTGAAGAAAGGGGATACGTCCGTCGTTCCCGTGATGAAGAAGATCGCCGTGTCGTCTGGGTACAGGCGCAGCCGAAAGCAGCGGAGCTAAAAGAACATGTTCCGATTTTACAGGATGAATACAGCGAATTTTTTCTCTCTGGGATGACAGAAGAAGATACGGAACGTTTAATTCACACGCTCACACTATTTTCTAATCATTTACTAGAAAAGCTCGAACATAAAAAATAGGTGTTTTTTGCCCACTTATTTCGTGTTCAAACTATTTGTTTTGGAATGAATTTGATCCATACATATCACAGATAAAAACTAGAGGTGAAACAATGAAACGAAAAGCAGTCCTTACGATTCTGCTTGCGCTTATGGTTGTCAGCGGCGGCGGAATTGGTTATTACTACTGGTACCAGGGAGCGCACTATGTGAAGACAGAAGATGCGCGTATTCAGGGCGATCAGTATCGAATTATGCCGCAAATTACCGGGGAAATAACGCGAATTCCTGTCGAAGAAGGGCAGGTTGTGCAGCAAAATCAGGAAATCGCGGAGCAGGATACGTCCAATATCGATGCCAGCATGATTGATAAAACCATTCTCCGTGCGCCGATTTCCGGAACGGTAACGAAAATATTTAATAAAGAACATGAGATTGGCTCACCAAGTCAGCCGGTTGCGCTGATGGTCGATACACACGCGTTATACGTGTCGGCTAATATCGAGGAAACATACATTACCCGTGTGAAAGCAGGCCAGCCAGTTGAGGTAACGATTGATACGCTCGGTGGCAAGAAGCTGATGGGAAAAGTGCGCAAGGTGGGTACGGCATCGAATTCTACGTTCTCGCTCGTACCGGCTGTGAATACAAGTGGGAACTTCAATAAAGTCACACAGCGGATTCCGATTGAAATCGCGATTCAACAACCATCTGATGTTCAGTTAATTCCGGGGACGAACGTAGAAGTCAAAATTCGCGTGTCGTAGAGAGGAGGAGAAGCTATGGCAGCAGCAACAGTAAGTGCTCCTCCTAAAGAGTCAGCCGGGTCTCCCTGGCTGGCGCTGCTGGCGATTATTGCCGGGGCGTTCGTCGCAATTCTGAACAATAGTCTCATTAACGTCGCGCTTCCGAAGCTGGTGAATGTATTCGGCTCGACAACGGAACGGATTCAGTGGGTTCTGACCGGGTACATGCTTGCATCAGGGGTCATTATTCCGATTAGCGGCTTTATGGGAGATAAGTTAGGCTATAAGAAATTTATGATTATCGCACTCGGGGTGTTTACGGGCGGTACGGCGCTTTGTGCAGTGGCATGGAGTGATACGTCACTCATTATCGCGCGGGTTATTGCCGGACTGGGTGGCGGGGTAATTATGCCCCTCAGTATGACATTGGTGTATAAGATTATGCCGCGTGAACAGATCGGTACGGCACTCGGTCTCTGGGGGATCTCCGCGATGGTAGCGCCTGCGGTCGGTCCGACGTTGAGCGGGTATTTGATTGAATGGTTTAATTGGCGATTTTTGTTTATTATTACTATTCCCGTCGCTTTGTTTGCGATTTTGATGACGTGGGTGCTTTTGAAGGAGACAGAGCGTCAGGAAAATATGCAGTTTGACTGGAGCGGATTTATTCTAACATCCTTATCAGCAGGTACATTGCTGTATGCACTGAGTAACGGGAAGACAGCAGGCTGGACATCATTTGAGATTATCGCCTTATTTTTTATTTCATTCTGGTCGCTTGTGTTTCTTATCTATGTGGAGACAGGCAAAGACAACCCGCTCATTAATTTAAGCTTGCTTAAGAATTTTCGTTATACGTTGAGCATTATTACGGGGAGTCTTGTGATGATCGGCATGTATGGCGGGGTATTTCTTACACCGCTATTCTTGCAGAACATTCAGGGGGTGTCGCCGATTGATACGGGGATTCTCCTGATGCCGCAGGCGATTGCGATGGCGATTATGATGCCGATCTCTGGTAAGCTGTTCGATAAGGTTGGGGTTGTGCCGATTGGGCTTGTGGGCATTGCGCTCACGAGTGTCATGTCGTATGAGCTACATCGGTTGACGGCAGTGACCTCACATGAATGGTTGAATCTGATTTTGACGATTCGAGGCATTGGAATCGGGCTTTGTATGATGCCGCTCTCCACAGTGGGGATGAATGCGATTGCGGCGACGGCACCGCAGGAGATGGGGAATGCGTCTTCTTTATCCAATCTTATCCGTCAGGTAGCGGCGTCGTTCGGGATTGCGGTGCTGACGACGATTATGCAGAATCGTGCGTCTCTGCATTTTGATCATATGCGTGAGTTGGTTACACTCGATGCAGCCTCAACCGTACAGGCTTATTACGGAACAAGCGGGATTAGTACGTTAGCAGGAATGATGCAGCTCGATGCGACAGCGCGGGCGATAGGAGATACGTTCCTTGTCTCGTCCATTCCATTATTTATTTCGATTCCGCTTGTATTGTTATTCATTCAAAGAAAGAAAGCGGCACCGCCGCAACCAGAAATCGGGAAAGAAAGGGAAGAAGCATGAGGAAATTCAAGATGAGAGCAGCGGTACAGATGGTGGCGCTAAGCGCACTTGTAGCAGCAACAGCGGGATGCAGCACGAATGCAAAGGAAGCATCGCAGCAGATGACAGTCGTTCCGGTGAAAACGGTGAATGCGCAACAAGGAATGATCGGAACGGGTAAAGTGTATACAGGAAGCGTTATGCCTTTGCAAACAGTAAAGGTAGTACCGAAGACAGCGGGGAAAATTGAGCAAATGGCTGTCGATGTCGGTACACCCGTGAAGCAAGGCCAGGTGTTGTTTAAACTCGAAGATAAAGATCTGCGCAATACTCTAGAGAAAGCAAATGCGGCGGTAGCAGCAGCGGAAGCGGGTGTGGATTCAGCACGAGCGGCGCAGGAATCGGGTGTCGTTCAGGCGACAAGCGGCGTGGTTCAATCGAAGAATGGCATGATTCAGGCGAAGAACGGCATGGTGCAGGCACAAGGTGCGATCACACAGGCACAGAGCGGTTTGGAGCAAGCGCAGAATGCAGTGACAGATGCACAGAATGGGCTGAAAAAAGCGAAGCAAAGCCTGACGGATGCAACGACGCAGCTGAATCGTACAAAGCAGCTGTATGAGAGTGGTGCGGCATCGAAAGCACAGCTGGAGCAGGCACAGACAGCGCTTGTGACGGCACAAACAGGCTATAGCAGTGCAGAAATCGCACGCAAGGGAGCGGCAGAACGACTGAGTGCGGCGAAGAAAAGTTTGGATGTAGCACAGAAATCATATGCGAATGCAAGTGCTACATATGCGAACTCGACAAGCGGTTATAGCAATGCCCAAAGACAAGTAGGGGTAGCAAGCGGCACAGCAGGTATTAAGGCGAGCGAGCAGTCGGTTCGTCAGGCGCAAGTAGCGGCGTCCATCGCGGCTGATGCGCTTAATGATGCGACTGTTACGTCTCCGATTGATGGGATTGTAGCTGTGAAGAACAATGAAATAGGCGAGCTTGTGTCGCCACAGTCACCGAATCCAGTGCTTGTGGTAACGAACTTGAATACGGTGAATGTGCTGTTCTATGCATCGAGCGCGGATCTAGCGAATCTTCACCCGGGTATGAAGATGAATGTGAAAGTGGATGCCATGAAGGTCTCTGCGATCGGAACGGTGAAGAGTGTGAGTCCGGTTGATGAGAAGGGGAAAGGCTATCCGGTTCAGGTGAGTGTGCCAAATCCAGGGCTGAAGCTGCGTGCCGGTCTGGTCACTGAGCTAACGGCGATCGCAGATGGCGCGAAGCAAGGCGTAGTTGTTCCGTCTTCGGCACTGGTGAAAGAGCAGAACAAAGCATACGTGTATGTGGTGAACGGCGATCGTGCGAAACGCAAAGAGGTACAGATCGGAGAAGAGAAATCCGGTAATGCTTTAATTACGGGCGGATTGAATGCAAACGATGCAGTCATTACGGATAACGTGGTGCTGCTATCGGATAATGCGAAAATACAGGTACAGCAATAAGAGAAGAATCCGAAACAAAGATAAGAGAGAGAAAATATAAGGATGATCAGAGGATGGAAAGGGCATGAGCCTTTTCTCACTTTTAGATCGTTCTCGTATTTTCTCTCTTATTTTTTGTAGAATAACGGTAATTTTTGTAGAAACAATGCGAAACTTGCGATGAATACGCTCTCTTTTTCTGCAGCATTTTCCTTTATAATGTTTATATATTCAAAATTTGATATTTTTTTCAAATGAAGGGAGGCGTACAATGTTTGAAATGGTCGACTTGAAACGAGCCGTGGAAAGGTTTGCGCGGGAGGGTCATGTGTTCTATCCAGATCAGGCAGAGGGGATCGGCGAGGTAACGGTTCTTTGTATGGGGGAAGAGAAGGTGTATGTTCCGTGTACGACGACACAGTTCCGCCGGAAGCTGAGCCGGGAGTTCTTCAAGGATGAGCGCTTGCTGCGTGATTTCGCATATGAGACGCTTGGGAAGCGTAAGCATCCTCCGTTCGTGCTGCATGAAAGTCTGGTGCTAGTCCCATTCTGGTACCCGTGTTTTGATAATCCTGCGCATCGTACGTTGTACGCATGTCTTTCCTCGATTAGATTGTACGCAACCCATGAAGAGCAGCGGCTAAGTTGTATAGTGATGTTCAAAGATCGGCATACCATTACTCTTCCGTATTCGATTGGAACGGTGAAGCAGCAGATGCGCTGTGCCGAGCACTTGCTGATGAAGTACAAATTGAAAGGTAGAGCCTCGTATTGAAATTGATACCAATCAGGAGATGGGACCACTTTTTTTGATGGCTATCGAAGGGATAGCGTGTAGATTTATATGTGAAAAAAAGAACATGATCGTTTCTATCGTTCCATAGCGCCCGGCAGGATCTGTGGTCAGCACGTATGATGAAGGTGCGCACATAATTGGCAGGGCCGGCCCTCCTCGGGAGGGAACTTGGATGGATGAGAAGAAATGGACATGTTTTTTTGCAGAGGTAGAACCGCTTGTCGATCGAATAACAGCGCGGTATGCACCTGGTTTCTGGCGGGAAGAGGCGAAGCAGGTAGCTCGTATTGCCTGCTGGCAGCAGGTACATCGGTATGATGCGGGGCGTGGGGCGAAGTTATCTACCTTTTTGTTTGTGATTATAAGGCGTGCGCTGGCTGATTTTTATGAGCGGGAAGCGTTGTGGCGCAGTCGTCATGTGTTTCCGGGGTCCGGGGATGAGGAGGAAGTGAACTGGGAGGAAACACTGGTAGCTGTAGAAGAGCCGATGGACGAAGCACTCGTCTGGGAGAGCTGGATGGGGCTTGTATCAGAAGCGGAAGCTGCCTGCTTAACCCTTCACATTCGGGATGGATTGTCGCTGAAGGAGGTGGCTGTGCGCCTTGGGATGACGTATGAGGCGGTTAAAAAGCAGAAGCAGCGTGCGCTAGCACGGTTGCGTACTCGTTCCCAATTTCCTGTCCCTTCTTCTTTCGTAGCAAAAGAGATATAATAAGCATGAGTCCAGAAGGAGGAGTATGTGTCATGTTATCATTTTTTAAGAAGCTTCGCTCCAATGAGCCTAAACAGGAAACAGAAAACGAATCTGTAATAGAAGAAACGAATGATACACCTGTAGAAGAAGCGGCGCCAGCTGTTCTGCCTCTGCATTTTCCAGAGGATGTAGATACAGGAATCTCAATGGAGGAGCGGTATGTTTTGCAGTTCTTCGTCGGTGAGCTGCCGGAGATGGCGAAAGATGAACTTGCCATTGATGGATACAAGCTGGTTCAGGATGAAGCGGGTATGATGCTGCAGGCGATTCTCCGCAATAACATGGATGCTGATATCGAGATTGGTACCGTGCCGATGGTGCTGATTGATGCGCATCATAACATGGTAGCACGCACCGTGTTTGATCTGACAAGCTTTGGTGAGATTCCGGCACGTACGGCGATGCCGTGCCGCTTCTTCCTGCCGTATAGTGATTTTCGTGTCGAGCAGGCAGATTTCTCGAATTGGATGGTCGGGTTCCATATGGAAGATGGCCGCGTGATGCGGGCCGTGACGGAACTTGATTTTGAACAGAGCGGGGATTTCTCGCAGGATCAGTATGTAGAAGCGCAGGATCAACAGGTGCTTGATGCGATCGAGCGGGCGATTCATGAGACAGAAGGCCAGGTCAATATGTTCGGTACGTCACTCGGTCAGGGTGAGCATGGCGAGCTGGTGGTAGAGCTTCTGCTGCGTAACGGCAAGGATGAGGTTGTAGAGCTGACGGATGGCATGGTGTTTACGGTGCTGGATGCAGCCCGTGATGTGGTGGCGTCACAGGCGTTTGATTTCTCGGCTGTGAAGGTGGAGCCGAAGTCGGTACAGCGTCTTGTGCTGGAGTATGATGCGGCGGCTTTACAGAAGGCAGAGCCTGATTTTAGTGAGTGGTCAGTTGATGTTAAATAAGTGATTTTGTACTACCTGCATCTTTTTGAATAAGATACAGGTAGTATTTTTTTGTTAAATATTCATAAATTTCCGACTATATGCTATGATTAGATCATACAAAAAATAAGTAGGTAGTATTGCAAGCGTGTTGATTGTCCACGGTTACCCATTAACTTTTCCTCAGTAAGTCCGATATTTCGTAAAAAACGATGCCTCCCGCAGACAGAGTTCCCTTCTTTAGTTTTCACTTGAACGTAATAAACGTCAAACGAATGCTTTTCCACTTTAAGGTCTCTCGATACATCCAGCGAAGAAGAATATACGTGATTACAGCACAACAAAGCTGACCATCCACCGCATTTTGTGTGGTCTCAAATCGTCCAGTTACATTGAATTGTTGCTTAATTTGGCGAAAAAATGTTTCTACGCCCAACGAGACTGTTGCATCTTTGCAGCGGATTTTTTTCGGTACATATCTATTAGGAGGGGTACGATGAAGATGTATAAAAAAATATTCAAAGTGTGCTCAAGTACATTCCTGGCCAGCACGCTTGTTTTATCAGTCGGAACAGCCGCATTTGCTCAGGCTAAAGACGTAGAAAACCACTGGGCGAAAAATCAAATTACGAAATGGGTAGACGCTGGTTATGTGACGGGTTATGAGGATGGAACCTTCAAGCCGGATAATAGCATCACCCGTGCGGAATTCATCCGACTGGTTAATCAATCATTTGATTTTACAGAAGTGGCGACGATTGCCTACACGGATGTTTCTCCGAGCCAATGGTTCTATAGCGAAGTAGCAAAGGCGAAAGCGGCAGGCTACATCAGTGGCTATGAAGATGGGACGATGAAACCGAATGACAAGATTAGCCGTCAGGAAGCCGCCGCTATTATTCAGCGCTTATTGAATCTTCCAGGAACAGAAGCGAGCTCTTTCCAGGATGGGCAGACAATTGCTTCATGGGCTAAAGGGGCAGTTGGCAGTGTTGCAGCCAATAAAATTATGAATGGGTACCCGGATGGAACATTCAAACCGGCTAACGACATTACACGTGCAGAGTCTATTGTAACACTCGATAAAGCGGTGGGGGATAAAGGAACAGATTCGCCGGTAACACCACAAGCGCCAAGCAAAACGTACGATAAGGCTGGTACATATGGGGCAGCTGCAGGTAAAACAGATACGATTCAAGGTGATGTGATCATCAGTGCGGCTGATGTGAGGCTTCAGAATATGGTGATCGATGGCAACCTGTTCATCGCGGAATCGGTCGGTAGCGGCAATGTATATCTGAATAATGTGACGATTAAGGGCGCAACAACGGTTAAAGGTGGAGGATCGAACTCTATCTATGCCGCAGATTCTACACTGAACAAAGTTGTTGTGAATAAGAACGATGTGCATCTAGTAGCATCCGGTACGACGGTAGCAAGCTCAGTTGTCGTTCAATCAGGTGCGAAGATCGAACAGGGCAGCCTGTCTTCCTCTGCGAAAGGATTCGGTACGGTTTCGATTGATACGGTATCTAGCGGAACTGTGAAGCTGGTTGGTAGCTTTGCCAGTGTAACAGTAGATGGCAAAGCATCGATTGAGCTTTCGAACGGAAAAGTAGAAAGTCTGGATGTAAACAAGGGTGCAGAAGGTGCTTCTCTTACAGTATTGTCTGACGCGAGCGTGAAAAATCTTACTGTAAATGGTGCTGTTAAGGTATACGGTTCCGGCAAGATCGAGAATGCCAAGGTAAATGTAAATGGCGTATCATTTGCGAACCGTCCGACTAATTTACAAATCGCTACAGGTGTGACAGTTTCCACTTCATCCTCAGGTGGCGGTGGCTCTAGCAGCGGTGGAAGCTCTACTACTAAAAAATCATATGCTAACGGGGAAAAGATTAATGTAAACGATCTGTCCGGTATTACAAGTATAGAGATTACGAGTGGAATGGTTACTTTGGATGGAACGATCCCAACTGGTAAGACGGTTACGGTAAAAGCAGGCGCTACGCTTACGGGTACGGGTACGATCAATGGTGATTTAATCTTGGAAAATACAGGGACAACGCTTCGAGGGATTACTGTTAACGGTACAACAACGATTAAATAAAAAATAATTGAATAAGAAGAGGAGAAATGATGCGATGAGTAAGAAGAAACAGGGAAAACTTCCTGCTTTAGCAGTTCTGTCTACAATGGCATTTGCTGGGCTGGTCATGTCGCCTGCACAAGCTACAACGATTGTGAATTCAACATTGAAAGATGTAACGATTGCACCTACAGCTAGTAACGAAGCGATTAGTTTTAATGGAACAACATCTGTAACTGGAAATGTACAGGTAAATGCACCAGTAACGTTAGATGGGGATAGTACTAATGCGCTCCAGAATGCTAATGTTGTGCTAAATACACCAAGCCTGACGACGAATATTCCACTTGGAAGTAATGTAACAGCTACGCAAACTGTTGCAGTCGGTGGAACTCAGGGAGGATCGCACGTTACAATTAAAACCGCAGCACCAGCTGCAGACAAGATTACAGTTACAAATAACAACTACCCAGTTAGTGATAAAGTAGTGGTTACAGGATTAAGCAGCGGCGACACAATCACCGTTTATTATAAGGATGCCACAGCAGTAATTACAACTCAAACAGCTCAGGCTGAAAGTAATGGCATTGCAACCGTAACGATTCCGCAGCTTGGAACTGATGCAGGTACAGTGTGGGTAACATGTACACGCGGCAGCTATACTGAGAGTGACCGAGTAGAAAAAGCGTATAGTGCTGAGAGTAATCTTACTAATTCAATTGAAGTTACTACAGCGTTTGCTAACAACGGGGTTATTCCTGATAAGTATAGTATGGACGGTGGAAATACAAGCTTACCAGTTTCATGGAAGGCAGTTGAAAATGCTCAATCCTATGCCTTAATCATGTATGATCCAGATGCAAATAATTTTGTTCATTGGATGGTGAAAGATATTGATAAGGCAGTAACTAGTATTGGGGAAGGAAAATCTCGGACAACGGCTATACCTGGTTTTGAGTTAACTAATTATTTCGGCGAAAAGGGCTACGGAGGCCCTCAGCCTCCTATAACACATAATTATAAAATTGTTGTTTACGCTTTAAATACAGCAACTATCAACCTGGATGATGTGGGTTTTGGAGTATCAAAAGGTGCGTTTGATGCTGCTATAAGCGGTAAGGTAATTGCTAAGGGTGAAATTACAGGTAAGTTTATACCTCCTTTAAAAGCCCCGGATTACTTAAGTGAGATGGTAAATTTGAAAGGTACCAATACAATAACCTTGAGTTTTAGTCCTGCTTTTGGTGCGGAATCTGTATGGGTTCAACAATCAATTGATAATGGGGTAACTTGGAGAAATTCTACTGTAAAAGAACAATTAACTGCAGAGTCATGGCAAGCAACAGTACAGGATTTAACTGCAGATACGGAATATAATTTTAAAGTATCGGCAAGAAAAGGAAATCAAACGCTAGAATCTGGGGTGTTCACTGCTAGAACAGCACGTAACCTTGCTAATACAGATGCGACGGTAACATCGATTGACTACACAGTAGACGATACAGCAGAAACCATTGAAGGTGTAGCAGCCAATACCGACTTGGCTACCTTTACAGGAAGTCTGACTCCAGCAACAGGAGCAGGCTTGAAAGTATACGAAGCTGATGGTACAACGGAAGTGACTACTGGTAACCTGGCTACAGGCATGGTGGTAATCGTAACTGCCGAAGATGGTACAACGAAGAAAATGTATACTGTAACGGTTTCGGCTCCTTAGAGTAATCAAGTATTAGCAGGAGTTCTCTGGAGATTGGGATTCGTAGAGAACTCCTCTTCTTTGTTAATTATAGCTACTGCATTTTTTATATACTGCCGTGAGTACTATGTGGGCAAAGTCCTTGATAAATGAGGACTTTGCCCTTTTCACATTTATGGCATCACACGTACAATCTCTTTCGCTCCACGCTCATTCACATGATTCGCATCTCGGAAATAGGCATCCTCAAGCGTCGGTGGAATCACAGTGAATAAAGCACCAATCTTTGTTGCCTCCGTTTGCATACGTGTCCGAAAAGCTGCTTGCTGCTGTCCGTACGTTGCTTTCATCACCTGCTCAAAAGCTTGCGTACGTGGCAGTTGAACGATCGTTACCTGTACCCCTCGTTTCGCCAGCTTTTCCATCAGATGATGAAAAGCATTCGCCTGCGGTCCATCCAGACGATAGTCCTTCATCCAGCGGTCAGCTACAATCTTGGCATATGCAGGACCAAGGTGAGCGGGCTCTCGTCCAGGAACCGGCGGCAGGCCCCAGCGGTACTCGTATTTGTCACGTGGCTCCTGTGGCAGTTTTCCGTCCCACCACTGCTTTGCAAGCTGCGTCCACACATCACGCAGCCCGTATGCATACAACAGCTGCCCAAATACAAGATCGGCTTTATCCGCCATACGTGGCGTCTCCATTCGCTCAGACAAGGTAGCGAAGTAGCGGAACTTCGCATCGGATTTTATATCGGTGCTGCTTACCTGATGCTCGTTAACCGCCACGATCACGCGTTGCAGATTAGGCAGCTTGTCTGCTGCCTCTTCATACAGATGCAGCATATCAATGGCTTTTCCGCCGCTTACACTCAGATTGAAAATCTCATCGGGCGCTAGCCCATAGTGCGCCGCAAGCAGTGGCGGGCGGAGTGCATCCATGCTTTGCGAGTCGCCAAGGATCAGCACCTTGATGCGCTCCGGGTTTTGCCGAGCAAGTCGCTCCTGCACATTCGCAATCTGACCGAGGAAGCTGGCCGGACTTACGCCATATAGCGCCGGATTGCGGAATAAGAAAAGCTCAGCTAGCAACAAGAACACAAATCCCCATAAGAAGCCGCGTACAGCCCAGCGTTTTCGAATTGGCTGATTAGAACTGGAAATAGATGAAGTCATGTTTTTCCCCTTTAATCATAGCGATGATAAGCAGGACAATTCCTGCATACACAAGCCCGCGTATCGGGGCAGGAACGAAGCGATGCCAAGTTGCTGCGATTCTGCCTTCATATTTGCGAACCCCATATTCAAGCAGGTGCACCCCGTATAAGATTGCAGCAAGCGTGAGTGGAGCAGACTGAGCGCTTGCCTGTGTGAGCAGACCGGATAATCCGCCAGAAGGTGTGAACATCGTTTTTACGTAGGCGAGTGCGCTTGTTACACTCTCTGCTCGGAAGAATACCCAAGTAATCATAGTGAGATGAAAAAAGACAAAGACAGCTCCCACATGATATAGAGCAGAGATAAGACGCTCGACTGCAGTCGGCGCAGCAGGCAGATAGGCCAGCAGCCGGCGTCGTGCATTCGCATACCATTTATGGGCAATGGACAGCAAGCCGTGCAGCGCCCCCCAGATAACAAATGTCCACATCGCTCCATGCCAGAGTCCAGAGATGAGCATCGCGGCGAGCAGATTTACATCCTGGCGAACACGTCCTTTGCGCGAACCGCCAAGTGGAATGTAAATGTAATCGCGTATCCAGCCTGACAGCGTAATATGCCAGCGCCGCCAAAACTCGGTAGCACTTGCACTAATGTACGGGCTCATGAAGTTCATCGGCAGCCGATAGCCGAACAAATAGCCGAATCCGACCGCCATATCGCTATAAGCGGAGAAGTCCGCATAGATTTGGAACCCGAACAGGTATGCTCCAGTCCAGGCTTCCATCGTTGTTAACGTCCCTGGATTGTGGAAGTACGGCAGTACCATCGGAGCAAGTTGGTCAGCGATCATAATTTTTTTGGCAAGCCCCCATATAATGAGGTAGACGCCGTATTTGAAATCAGCTGGGCTTACCATCAGAGAGGTTGTACGCTCGACTTGCGGCATGAATTCCTGCCCGCGCATAATCGGTCCCGCAAGCTGATGCGGAAAGAACGAAATGAACACCCAGAACCTTAGGAACGAGTGAGCCGGTTCGGTACGTTTCTTATATACATCCACCAGATAAGCGATGAGCTGGAACGTATAGAAGGAAATCCCGATGGGGAGCACGATGTGTGTCCAGAAGCTGTTCGGGGTGACAAACGTCAGGCCGGACAGAGTTTCCAGGTTATGAATGATGAACAGCGAGTATTTAAAAAACGCCAGGTTCATGACGTTCAGGCTGATGCCTAGGACAAGCCAGAGCCGTGCTTGACCCGAACGGATACGGATCTGGCGTGCTAGTAAGTAGGACAAGAACGACACGCTTAGGAACAGGGCTAGAAATCCCCAGCTGGTGGCCCCATAAAACAGGCAGCTGGCGACGGCGAGTATCGTAAGCCGCGCCGGACGAAACAAATGGTAAGCGAGAAACGTAAGTGCGAATAAGAAGAAAAATTCTGGTGTATGAAAAAGCATAATGGTCCTTCCTTTTATAAACGATCATCTGTCATTTCAAACACAAGTATTGTATCATACTGTGCGCAGGAGCATATAGGAGTGCGCCCGGAAAAAGGATAGGACACTTCGTTGTCGAACTAGTATAGAGGGAGAGTTTAAGCCTAGAGAGGAAGTTGACGATTACGTGATAAAGAAACAAGTCGCTACGACGGCGCTAGCAGGTACAATCATATGGACAGCAGCATTTGGTGCAGCTCCCGTATGGGCACAAGAAACACCTGCGAGCGCTTATACCGAGCAGGAAGCGCGCATTCATGAAGTGCTTCAGAAAGTACTGAATGGTCACGTTAACAATAATTTGGATATAAAGAAACTGACAGATGGGGCGATTCGGGGCATCGTGGCTGAAACAGGCGACCCGTACACCGCATACTTTACAGAGGATGAGTTTACGAATTTCATCGGAGAAGTGGAAGGTCAATTCTCCGGGATCGGGATTTATGTGGAGCAGCGTAAGCAGTCATTTTTTGTGGATAGTGTGATCGCAGACTCCCCGGCCAGCAAAGCCGACTTGCGTTCCGGTGATGAAATTGTCGTCATAAATGGAGAGAAGATTGCTGGGAAGACAATTGATGAAGTAACTGAAGAGATGAAAGGGCAGGCGGGTACTCCGGTGGAACTACAAATTCGCCGCCATAATCAGTTGCTTACGAAAATCGTGAAGCGAGAAGATATGCAGACATCTCCGGTAGATAGCATCATGCTCGATGGCAAGATCGGGTACATGACGCTCTATACGTTTTCGTATAATATCGCCGATGTGTTCAAAGAGCAGCTGGCGCGTCTGCAGAAAGACGGCATGAAGAGCCTGATTATTGATCTGCGCGACAATCCTGGCGGTCATATTGAAGGGGCCATCGATATTGCAGATTTGTTCGTTGAGCATGGAACGCTTGTCAATATGGTCAATCGCGATGGGAAGAAACTTTCGATTCCAGCTACCGGAAAAGGGACAGCGATCCCTATGGTTGTCCTGGTGAATGGCAATAGTGCCAGTGCATCCGAGATTTTGACGGGGGCTCTTCAAGATCATCATGCGGCTCGTATTATGGGGACCAAAACATTCGGGAAAGGTACCGTGCAAGAGATTACGCCGCTTGATAAGGGTGGGGTATTGAAGATGACGGTGGAAGAATACTTCTCTCCGAACATGCACAAGATCAATGGCGTTGGCATCGTACCAGACGATGTGGTGCAGAATCCGAATGAGCAGGTCGTAAAAGCCGTCACGTATTTGACAGGTGCTACCTCGCTGCATCTGTTTGCAGATGGCAAAGTTAGCTTCAACGGATTTCCTCCTGCCGTCACGCCATTGGCTAAAAAAGTCAATGGTCGCTGGTACATCGCGCTTCGTCCGTTCGCGCAGGCGTACGGTTATCGGATTAGCTGGGATGGTGCAAAACAGCAGGCAGCACTCCGCATTGGGGAAACCGAGCGTAAATACGCGGTGTCGGGCAACCCGCATGTGCGCAGTGAGAATGGAGCGACATGGGTCGCACTTGATCAACTAGACCGGGATTTTGATGCGATCAGCGTAGAGAAAAAAGAAGCGGAATGGCTTGTTCATATAAAATAGGTAAAAAACCACGACCTTTGTAAGAAATAAACGTATAAGTTAACAGAAAAACACAAAGGGAGGAAGAAGTTGTGAATAAATGGGGATACGGAATCACCGGCGCGGCGTTAGCCTTTACGGTCGGACTCGTATCAGTCGGGACAGCGGCCCCAACTGAGCCAGGAACAGAAGGGGACCCGGTTGTAACGCGCAGTTATGTGGATCAGGTGCGCCAAGAGCTGGTCAAGCTCATTCAGTCATCATCGCAGCCGACAGCCCCGAATAATTCCACAGGTGGTACGGCATCTTACACGGTCGAGAAAGTGACGGCAGGCCAAACCATTACGGGGATGGAAGGGACAGAATTCATTGTACGCACCGGACAAGTTAAAGCGGTGACGCCGGGTGTGGACTATACGATCCCGGATCTGACGAGTGGAACAAGTATGCCAGATGGCGAAGCCGTGCCGCATGACCACCTGCTGCTCATTCCGCGTGCGGATGGACGCGGGCTTACTGTGACAAGTGGCAAAGCAGATATTATCGTGCGCGGCGACTACAAGGTCCAATAGAATGATTGACAGTTAAACAGAAATAAGATATATTCGTCTAGAATGAAGACCCTATATCCCGAGAAGGTGGAGGGACTGGCCCGATGAAACCCGGCAACCTCATGGCCGCATATGGCGGTGAACGGTGCTAACCAGCAGAAGGCATAATTTTTTATGCTGTTTCTGGAAGATAAAGGGCAAAGATTGAGTAAAAATCAACCCTTTTCCAGGTGTGATGCATTTGGAAAAGGTTTTTTACTGCTTTGCAAAATGGGTTCGGGAAGGGACCATCAAATAAATAACAGCAACTAAAAGGAGGTCGTGAATATGGCGCCTAAAAAAGGTCGTTATCTCTTCACATCTGAATCCGTAACAGAAGGACATCCGGATAAGATTTGTGACCAGGTTTCTGATGCAATTCTTGATGCAATTCTTGAAAAAGACGCAAATGCCCGCGTAGCGGCTGAAACATCTGTTACGACAGGTATGGTACTCGTAGCAGGCGAGATCACAACAAGCTGCTATGTAGACATCCCGAAAGTCGTGCGTGAGACGATCCGTGAGATCGGTTACACCCGTGCGAAATACGGCTTTGATGCTGACACATGTGCCGTGCTTACATCTATTGACGAACAGTCTCCAGACATCGCTCAAGGGGTTGACCAGGCACTTGAAGCGCGTGAAGGTCAGATGACAGATGAACAAATCGAAGCAATCGGTGCAGGAGATCAGGGCCTGATGTTCGGGTTCGCGTGCAATGAAACACCTGAACTCATGCCGCTTCCGATCTCGTTGTCTCATCAACTTTCTCGCCGCTTAGCGGAAGTCCGCAAGAACGGTACACTCGCGTACCTTCGCCCGGATGGTAAAACACAAGTAACGGTGGAATACGAAGGAGATAAGCCGGTTCGTGTTGACACAATCGTTATCTCTACGCAGCATGATCCATCTGTAACGCTGGAACAGATCCAAAAAGATCTGAAAGAGCACGTAATTGCTCCGATTGTTCCGGCAAGCCTGCTCGATGAGAGCACAAAATACTTCATCAACCCGACAGGCCGTTTCGTAATTGGCGGACCACAGGGAGATGCAGGTCTTACAGGCCGTAAAATCATCGTAGACACATACGGTGGATATGCTCGCCATGGCGGTGGTGCATTCTCCGGTAAAGATCCGACGAAGGTTGACCGTTCTGGCGCGTATGCAGCGCGCTATGTAGCGAAAAACATCGTAGCAGCGGGTCTTGCAGACAAATGTGAAGTACAAGTAGCGTATGCAATCGGGGTTGCACAGCCTGTATCTATCAATGTTGATACATTTGGCACAGGTAAAGTGGAAGAGGAAGTTCTGGTTGAGCTTGTTCGTAAAAACTTTGACCTCCGCCCGGCTGGCATCATTAAGGAACTCGACCTTCGCCGTCCGATCTACCGCAATACAGCGGCATATGGACACTTCGGTCGAAATGACCTGAATGTACCGTGGGAGAATACAGACAAGGCTGAAGTTCTTAAAAAAGAAGCAGCTGCGTTTATGACAAACTAAAACAAACGAACCAAAAGACCCATCACTGTAATAGTGTATGGGTCTTGTTTTGTTTGCGTGGGATGAATGGTACAATGTATGGAAGGATTTTGCCCGTATCCTGTTGAAACAGTGAGAGCAGGAGGGACCTAATGGCTAGTGAGGTGGAAAGGGGATTTCAATGAGCGAGGCAAATATCGACATTCAGCTTTTGGACGAGGTGATGAATAAGACGGTATCTTCCGTGGAGGAAAGCAAAGAGAAAATCTTTGAAATCGCGGAAAATGCCCATAAAGAAAATAACTTCATTACCCTCGAACTTGAAACGCTGCGTAACGAAATTGATCTTGTCATTACGCAGACGGACGAGCTGGAATGGAAGGCGAAGCAAGCCCGGCAGCGCCTGGCTAACATCAGTCGCGGCTTCAAACGGTATAGTGAGCTTGAGATCCGCGAAGCGTATGAGATGGCTAGCCAGATGCAGATCCAGCTCTCTCTTTCCCGTGATAAGGAAAAACACCTTCGCGAGCGGCGGGACGAGCTTGAGCGCCGCCATCGCAATATTTTAAACACCATTGAGAAATCAGAAAACTTGATTTCCCAGATGGGGATTGTGCTAAACTACCTGCAGGGCGACTTACGCAAGGTAGGAGTTGCTCTCGAATCTGCCCATCACCATCAATTGCTGGGGATCCAGATTATTCAGGCGCAGGAAGAAGAACGCAAGCGTGTAGCGAGGGATATTCATGATGGTCCTGCCCAGTCGATGGCGAATGTGGCACTTCGTAGTGAAATCGTAGAAAAAATGTTAAATCAGAACCGGATTGATGAGGCAAAAGGAGAACTCCGGTTATTAAAAGAGCTTACAAGGGCAAGTCTGGTAGATGTACGCAAGATTATTTTTGATCTGCGACCAATGGCCTTAGATGACCTTGGTCTCACTCCTACCCTGAGAAAATACCTCGAAGAATATGAGAAGCGGCATCATATTGAAACTAAACTCACGCTCTTGAGTCCTGAGCGCCGTTTGCAAAGTTCCATTGAAGTGGCAGTGTTCCGGTTGATTCAGGAGTCGCTTAACAATACAGCCAAGCATGCAGATGCGAAGCGGGTAGAAGTAAAACTTGAGTTCAAGCCGAAAAAGGTGCTCTTTATGGTAGCGGATGATGGTATTGGATTTGAGAAGCAGGCCAAAGGAGAGCGTCCGCAATTTGGCATTATGGGTATGCAGGAGCGTGTGAAGTTACTGCAGGGAACGATGAAGATCGACTCGAAGCCAGGGGAAGGAACGGTGCTGTTTTTTGGGATCCCCCTTCGTATCGAAGAAAACATGACAGATGGAGGTAATGAACAATGACAGAGCAAAACATGACAGAGCAAAACATTTCAATTTTACTTGTAGATGACCATAAACTGTTTCGAGAAGGGGTAAAACGTATTCTCGAAATGGAAGAGCGCTTTGTGATTGTAGGAGAAGCATCTGATGGGGAAGAGGCGTGCCAGATGGCAGCCGACCTTCAGCCAGATGTTATTTTGATGGACATTAACATGCCGAAGATGACAGGAGTGCAGGCTACCCAGCGCATTAAGGAGCATGCGCCTGAATCTCGCATTATTATTTTATCGATTCATGACGATGAGAACTACGTGTACAAATCTCTTCGCTCCGGTGCTGCGGGCTATCTGTTGAAAGAGATGGATTCGGATGCGCTGATTGAAGCGATTAATGCGGTAGCGAATGGTGAATCATACGTGCACCCGAAAGTTACAGGTAAACTCATTACTGAATTCCGTCGCCTGAGCACGATTGAGCACAGCCACGAAGAAAATGTGCTGTTAAGCGATATTAGTGATCTTGGAAGCGGTGAGAAGGAAAGCAATATTCTTGCATTGACGCCTCGCGAGCGTGAAGTGCTGCAGCTTATGGCAGAAGGTAAGAGCAATCGCATGATTGGGGAAGAATTGTTTATTAGTGAGAAGACCGTTAAGAACCACGTAAGCAGCATCCTGCAGAAGCTGGACGTACAGGATCGTACGCAGGCGGTTGTCATGTCAATCAAAAACGGCTGGGTGAAGCTTTCCTAATATCTTTGCACGCCTCCCCTTGATTCCGCATACATATGGAATAAAGGGGGGAGTGCAATGGGGCCTGGAATGATACTGGTCGTTACGGCTGCTGTGTACCTCATTGTCACTTGGTTGCTGCGCTGGAGTGTGAACGGGCTTCTTAGCGGAGCGCCGGTGGAAGCTGTATATATGGCTGGGCCATACGCGGCATTCAAAATGTGTGCGCATATGGATCAGGTGGAATATGCGGCGCATTGTACAACATGGTACTCTCTGATAGAAGGGATTCCGGCTGTATTGTATGTGGCGCGGGGCCTTGCAGAAGAAGAAGCGGATCAACAGTTGCTTGAACATGCTCTTTACCGCTGGCCTCATTTACTCGTTATTCAGGAATAAGTTGATATACATGACAAAAAGCGAGGGGATGTATTCCCCTCGCTTTTTGTATGGAGGCGTATGTGTGCTTAGCGCAGCAGGGCACATACAACGAGTGTGAGCAGCGTATAGCCGAGCAGAACCGCACCTGTCATCTGTAGGAGAGATGGTTTTTTGCGTATGGGAGCAGGTGGATGCGTGCGTGTGAGAGCTTCTATACGCTCTTTTTGCTGCCTGCGTCGTGCAAGCAGAATCTTCGCGCCAACAGCAGGCTCGAAGCAGGGATCAGCCTGGGTAGCCCGCTCGTAGTAATCAGCTGCTTTACGAAAGAACCCTTGCTTTTCGCACTGGCGTCCGAGCTCATACAAGGCTCGTACATGGGTGCGGTTTGCTCGCAGTAGCTTCTCATAATAAGATGGATCACTTGTGTTAATGTATGTCGCATTCGCATGTCCGGGAAACAATCGCTTAGTTCGCTCGTGGAAGGTTTTCCGTGCGGGAGAAGGAAAAGAGCGCCTGCGAATCGTTTGTATAGTCATTGGAGTCACCTCTTTGCCCTCATTTTTACCAGAAACACCATCCGACAAACCTTTTCATGAAAAATAAGAAAAATGTAAAAAAAAACCAAAAATAAAAAGGAATACAGAAAATTCTGTCGAAATTAGTAAGGACAGAGTCGGGAGACAGCATCGGAAATATTTAGATGAGTATAAGGAGGGCTATGTATGTTAAAAAATTCACATGTTGAACAGGTACAGGAAGATGGAGGGGTTCAGCTGCCGATGGAAGTGATGGCAAGAACCGGGATTGGCCCTAACGATTCCATTGTCATGCTAGTAACGCAGGATGGGGAGATTGTGCTGCAGAAATATGTGAAGCAGGAGACTGACCAGGACGGGCTGGAGCAGGAGACAGAAGCAAGACCGATGATCGCAGAAGAAGACGAATCATACGGGATCGAAAAATGCCGAAAAGCCAAATAGAAGATTCTATGAAAGAAGCTTGTGTCTGGTTGGAGGGGAGAGCACTTCTGGAGGAGGAAGTAAGCTGGTTATTTCAAAGTAAGCTGCCGGGGTGGAACTGGGAGAGTGTCCTTGCTTTCATGGAGCAGCGAGGACTTCTACAAAAAGATAAAGGGATTGAGCAGATGGGGGCGGGAGAAGAGAAGATCTTCTCCTTTTTTTCTTCTCTTCGCCGCTGGATCGGATATAACTCTCCTGTTTCGTACCGCTGTCGTCGTTGTGGAGCAACAGGCACAGATATCGTGCTTGTATCGTGTGCACGGTGTGAGAAGGATGACTGTCCATACTGTCGCCGCTGTCTCGGGATGGGCCGCAGCCTGGGATGTACATCGTATTACATCATTCCCTCCTTTTTGTCGACCTCGGCATCAGAACAGCCTATTTCTGCGATTCAGCACATTCTCGATGGGTATCCGACGTTAACAACCGCACAGAGGACGGCGGCAGAGGCGATGCTGCGCTTTCGTAGAGAAGAGAAGGAGCCGGATGAGTTCCTTGTCTGGGCGGTGTGTGGAGCAGGTAAGACAGAGGTGATGTTTCCGCTTGTGTATGATGCAATCACTACCGGTTGTCATGTATTGTGGGCGACCCCGCGTCGGGATGTTGTGCTAGAGCTTGCGCCGCGGCTTGCAGCAGCTTTCCCGGATTTTCCGTTATCCGTTTTGCATGGAGCATCTTCGGAAAAGTGGAGCCTTGCACCACTTGTGCTGGCGACAACCCATCAGGCGCTTCGTTTCTATCGGCGATTTGACCTGGTCATCATCGACGAAGTAGATGCGTTCCCCTATCATGGTGATCCTATGCTTCCATTTGCTGTGCAGCGTGCCCGGCAATTGCCGGGCAAAACCGTATACTTAACTGCAACGCCCAGGGAAGAACATCGCAAAAGGCTTGTGAAACCGCACTATGACTCGGACTTTTTGCCACATGTGAAAATCCCCGTTCGTTATCATGGCCACCCGCTTCCGGTACCAGGCAATTGCCGGGTAAGCCAATTAAACGATCGTTTAAGACAAGAAAAGCCAATTCCTGAACTGCTTTCTTTTTTTAACCAGGTCGCAGAACGGGATGGACAAGCTTTTATCTTCGTCGCGTCTATTGCCCGACTGGCAGTGCTCCATCGTTACATCGAACAGCTTGCACCGGAATGGCAGGGAAAGGTGGAAACAGTACACGCAGCTGACCCGGAGCGGGAGACGAAAGTAAGAGCGATGCGAGCAGGAACCATTCGACTCCTGCTTACGACAACGATTATGGAGCGTGGCGTAACCATTGGCGGGGTGGATGTGCTCGTTGTACAGGCAGACGCCTCTCTGTTTGATGAAGCGGCTCTTGTTCAGATCGCCGGGCGTGCAGGGCGTTCGGCTGCTTGCCCAGATGGGACAGTTCTTTTTCTCGCAGAAGAAATTACGCCACATATGAAAGCAGCAGTTCGCCACATTCAGGAGATGAATAGACTTGCGGCAGGAGGTGGAGTGTGATGGTGTTATGGCAGATGGCCAGACGTTTATTACTGGATGCTCTATTTCCGCCATTTCCTCCTTGTTTGTATTGTGGACAGGAAGCAAACGAGAAATCGTTTGCGGCAGGTACATCATTTGTGTGTCAGGACTGCATGAATGGTTTGATTCGGATAAAGGGGTCGATCTGTGCGGTGTGCGGACGGCCCTGGGCACAGAATGAAATCTGCATGGACTGTGCGCGCCGGACGAATCGGGCGTTTTGTCAATCGCGCAGTGCGGTGGCGTATAACGAGACGGCCAAGGAATGGTTGGCCCGGTATAAATATCGTGGAGATCGGGTGCTTGCGCCAGTACTAGCAGCGCTCTTGTATGAGGTGTGGCAGCGAGAGTATGCCAAGCTATGTATAGATGTGATTACATATATGCCACTTCATGAAGAAAGGCTCGTTGAACGGACGTTTAATCAAGCGGAGGAGCTTGCGGGTCTGCTCGGAATGCGCACTGGGGTTCCGGTTTGTCGTTTGCTTACTCGGACACAGGCGACGGAGAAGCAAAGCATGAAAGGGCGGGCTGACCGATTGGCTGCGCTCCAAAATGTTTTTGCTCCGATACCCGCTGATCGTTCGTTCCAGCGTGTCCTGCTTGTAGATGACGTGTATACAACCGGAAGTACGATGGAGGCGGCAGCTTGTGCGATCCGACAGAAGTGGCGGCAGGCGGAGGTATATGGAATAACATGGGCGAGGTAAGCAGAGAATAAAAACGACAGTCTGCATACATCAATTTTTATATAAAAACTATCAATATATTGTAAAAAGAAAGACTGTCCGCTACAATAAAATAAGAAATCACAGTCTAACTATTATGGAGGGAAGTACAATGGCAGCAGAACGTCAAGGAGCAATCACATTTAAAGGAAACCCGGTTACCCTGCTCGGTCAAGAAATTAAAGCAGGAGATAAAGCACCTGATTTCACAGTGCTGGCTGCGGGTCTTAAACCATATTCACTGAATGATGGCACAGGCAAAGTTCGCCTGATCAGTGTTGTACCATCGATCGACACAGGCGTATGTGATGCACAGACGCGTCGCTTCAACGAAGAAGCAGCGAACCTAGCAAACGTAGAAGTACTTACTGTAAGTGTAGACCTTCCGTTTGCACAGGCACGCTGGTGCGGTGCGGCAGGCATTGAGAATGTAAAAATGCTGTCTGATCACCGCGACCTGTCTTTTGGTCAGGCATTCGGCGTAGCCATTAAAGAATTGCGCCTGCTTGCTCGTGCGATTTTTGTACTGGATGCTGAAAACAACGTTACATACGTAGAGTATGTGTCGGAAGCAACGAATCATCCAGACTATGAGAAAGCTATTGCAGCGGCAAAAGCAGCTACAAACTAAAAAATTAGGACTCACTTCCTCTGATTTTTGCAGTACAATAGATACAGTTATTTGTGCGCATATTAGGGGGAGGAAAGTCTTATGTCATTAAATGTTGAGAATTGTATTCGTTGTGGCAGTCTATTCCGAAAGGTTCGTCAGCCGGTTTGTCCGAACTGCCTGAAGAAAATCGATGAGGAATACGAGAAGTGCTACAAATTTATGCGTAAGAAAGAAAACCGGAATTGTAATGTTCATGAGTTAAGTAAAGAAACTGGTGTCTCGCTTCAGCAGATCACGATGTTTATTCTCGAAGGCAGGCTTTCGATTGAGAATAATCCTAACATCGAATATGCCTGCAAAAGCTGCGGCGGTCCGACACGTTCGGGTACTCTTTGTCCGAAGTGTATAGGTAACATCAAAAAAATGGCCGGATACATGCAGGAAGACAAGCAGAGGAACGAGGAGCTTGCTGAGGAAGAACGCCGCAGTAGATCCGGTTTTTATCAAGTTGGACGGGATGAACCAAGAAAAAGTTAAAACTTTGTGATAGAATTGCCGATTACTTTAGTAATAAGTAGTCGGTTTTCTTTTTTGGGAAAACTACGTATAAAGCAGAGGTGAAGAAACATGAGAATTGAACGCCCGAATTCCGTACAGCCGGTAAATCCATACCGCCAGCAGGAGCAGCGTCAGGAAGGAACACGTGCGTACGGAAAGCGTGATCAGCTTGAGATTTCAAGTGAAGCACTTGAAATGCAGCGTGATCAGGAGACAGAAGCGGAGCGTGCTGCACGCATTGAGGAGTTACGAGAACAAGTTCAGGCAGGTACGTATCAGGTGGATGCGAAGCGAGTAGCCGAAAAAATACTTCGTGACGGACTGTAAGAACAAGAAGATGGATGGTGAATCGATATGAGCGACATCTTGGATATTATTGAGATTTTGGAACGGTTGATTGTCGAGCATGACCGCATGATGAAGCTTGCTAATCATAAGAAAGAAGTACTGATTACGGGCAAGATTGATGAGCTAGCTCGCATTGTACAGTTTGAAAGCCGCTGTATCAGCACCATCCAATCTCTTGAACTGGAGCGGGAGAAACAAATCTCGCTCTATTTAATGCAGCGCGGGATTCGCAAGGAAACGTGTTATTTAAGCGATCTCATCGAGCTGGAGTCAAACCCGGATGTCAAGCTAGAGCTGGCGCGTTGTCAGATGCAGCTTGGCAATCTTGTAAAAGAGTTACAGGAGTTGAATCACCTGAATCAGCGGCTCATTGAGCAGTCGCTTGAGTTTGTCAACATGTCGCTGGAGGAGATGACAGCTCCTGCTGAAGAGCCTGTATATAAACCAACGCAGCAGCCGCAGGGCAGAGGCGTGACCCGTTTTTTTGATTCAAAAGCCTAGAAAGAAAACTTTAGGAAAGAGAGGAGAAATAGAATGGTTTCAACATTTTTCGGATTAGAGATCGCAAAAAGTGGGCTTTCTGCTCAGCAGACCGCTTTGAATACAACCGGACATAATATTGCAAATGCGAACACGCCAGGATACAGCAGGCAGCGTGTAAATATGGAGGCATCTCCTGCTTATACAGCGGCAAGTATCGTAACCTACATGGGACCGGCACAAATGGGTACAGGTGTAATGGCAAGTTCGATTGAACGCTTGCGTGAGGCTTTCCTGGATCTCCAGTATCAGGGAGAGAATAAAAATCTGGGTGAATATACGGCGACTACGGATACACTTGAAAAAATTGAAACGATTATGGGCGAACCTTCGGACACAGGGTTCCGTAGTGTTATGGATCAATTTTGGAATTCCTGGCAGAAAGTTTCGCAGCCTTCGTCGGGATATTCTACTCGCGAATTTGTTATTCAACAAGGTCATTCTTTGGCGGAAAACTTTAATTTTATCGATCGAGAACTGAAATCCCTGCAGCAGGATGTGGATTCACAGATTCAAACCAGGGCAGAGCAAATGAATACGATTGTTACACAGGTAGCTGACTTAAATCGCCAGATTATGGATGTTGTACCGCATGGATATGTGCCAAATGATTTGTATGACAAGCGCGATGTACTAATCGATCAATTATCTAACATGCTGGACATTGAAGTGACTCGTAATGATTATGTTGCCTCCGATGGGAAGAAGACGCCAGGTACAGTGGATATTAAGTTGAAGAATCCAAGTACGGATCTGGTTGTAGGGAATGACGCGGCAGATATTAAAGCTGGAGATTCGGGTACACTTGCGAACGGTGGAACAAGACATGGAATATTCGTTAATGGAACTGAAATAGAACCTGATGCAGGAGAAATCTATGGTCTACTGAAGTCGCGCGATACGACAATTACTAGTTATATGAACAAAATGAATGACCTAGCAAATGCGATCATAACACAGGTAAATAGTGCGCATGGGACCGACTTTTTTACAGGTGACTCGGCTGGAAATATGGGAGTGGCCATCACTGATCCGAATGATGTAGCTAAGTCTAGTACACCCGGAGATAATAGTATAGCACTCGCTGTTTATAATCTTAAAACAACGGCTCAGACGATTGGAACTGGGGCTGGAGCTGTTAGTGCTTCATTTGATGATTTTACACGTGGGATGATTACCACGCTTGGTATTGAAACAGAAAAAGCACAGCGGATGAAAGAAAATACGACCAATCTCTTGAAGGAAGTAGATAATCGTCGTCAATCTGTCTCAGGTGTTTCACTTGATGAAGAGATGAGTAACATGATTAAATTCCAGCATGGCTATAACGCAGCCGCCCGTACGATGACTGCAATGGATGAGATGCTAGATAAAATAATTAACAGCATGGGACTTGTAGGGAGATAAGGGGGATAAGTAACGATGCGTATTACACAAAACATGCTAAATAGCGACATGTTGTATAACCTGGATAGTAGTCTGCAGAGAATGGACCGCCTTCAGGAGATGCTTTCTACGGGTAAGAAGGTTTCCAAACCATCGCATGATCCGATTGTAGCGTCACGCAGCATGCTGTTCCGTACTAACATTTCTGAGAACGACCAATTTCGCTCCAATACAGATGAAGCGACGAACTGGCTTGATCAGGCTGAGTCTACTATTTCTCAGGGGAATACCATTCTTACACGTGTAAAAGAATTGGTAACCCAGGCTGCAAATGAAACAAATGGACCGGAAGAACGTCAAAAAATCGGAGCAGAAATTACACAGCTTCGTGATCAACTTGGCGTGTTGGCTAATACAACATTTGCAGGTAAATATATTTTTAGTGGAACCGAGATCGAAACCAAAGCTTTTGATGAAAGTGCTGTACCACCGGATTTAAGTGCAGCTATTAATAGTGATGCAATAAACATTGAGGTTTCAACAGGGATAAAAATCCCGATTAATGTACCGGCAGATGAGTTGTTTAAAGGTACTAATTCCGAGACAACTTTTGATATGTTGGATAAATTGATTACAGACTTGAACTCTCCTACTCTGCAAGATATGCAGGGGCATCTTGGTAAAATTCAGAATCATATTGAGAATTTCCTTAAGGTTCAAGCTTCTGTAGGTGCCCGGACAAACCGGATAGAGTTAACGCAAAATCGCCTTGACACGCAACGTGATGGGACAGAGAAAATGCTGTCAGATGGAGAAGATGCGGATCTGGCTAAAGTTATCATGGATTTGCAAAACAACGAGAATGTTCATCGCGCTGCACTATCAGCGGGCTCGCGCATCATTCAGCCCACCCTTCTAGACTTCTTACGCTAAGAGGTGGTAGAGAATGAATTTACCTCAAATTCAAATTGATCAGACGTTTTATAAGCTTGGCTGGGATGTTCAACGGCCAAGCTATTCGTTTGAGCCGGGAAAAACGGAACTGTCTATCGAACAAAAACCAGCGGAGATGATTTTGCATCGAACGCCTCCAAGTGTACAGATCGACCAGTCAGAATGCTGGGCCGATATGGACTTAAAACATATATTTCGCCGGACTAGAGAGTTTGCCCAGGATGGAAAAGACCAATGGTTGAAATATATCGAAAAAGTAACGCGTGATGGCGAGGCTATGGGGGCGATTGAAAATAGCGGAAATGTAATCCGTAGCCTGGCTAAAGAGAAAAAATTATTGCCTGTTCATGATTTTACATTTCGGAATATTCCAGGTAATCTATCGCTTCATATGCAAGGGATACCGGGAGAGTTGGGCATGGATTGGCAAGTTAACGGAACCACGATTGCTGTTAATCAAACACCTTTTCGACATTACTATGACAAAGGGAGTATTTCCTATTATACGCAGCAGAAGAACCAATTACATTTTCAGGTGCGTGGTGGTACAATTGATACAGTCAAATAGAGATAAAGGAGTGTACACTGTATGACACGTAGCCTGCAATCAAGCTTATATGGAGAATTGGAATATAACGATCAAGACGTATACCATTTTGAAGACGGGGTTCCGGGCTTCCCGCATCTGCGTGAATTCCTGCTTATAACAGTTGAAGAGAGTCCGTTTACAGTTATGCATGCTATAAACGAAGATACGTCTTTCTTTCTCATTAATCCATTTACCCGGTATGAAGGCTATGAGGTTCAGATTCCGAATGCGGCCAAAAAACAACTAAAGATTGAAAATCTCGAAGATGTAGCGCTCTATTCTATCGTAGTGCTTCGTGAACCATTAGAGGATTCAACGGCGAATCTTGCTGCACCTGTCATTTTAAATACGAAAGGAAAGCTAGGAGCTCAAGTGTCACTTGATGCCCCGCAGTTCTCCATCCGCACCCCTCTCTTTGAGAACATCCCTCAAGTGTCAGTGGGAAAGGAAGGAAAGTAGCATGCTTGTACTGCGTCGGAAAGTCGGCGAATCGATTATGATCGGCGAGGGGATCGAGATTAAGGTTATCGCAGTACAGGGTGATCAGGTCAAAATCGGCATTGAAGCGCCGCAAACCGTAAGTGTGTACCGCAAAGAGATTTACGAAGCGATCCAGACGGAGAACTTGCAGGCGAAAGAAGGAATGGAAAAAATCAATGTAGACCAGCTTAAGAAGCTAGGGCTTTCGATTGCGGCACAAAAAAATAAAAAATAATATAGAAAACTGTAAAGTCGTATTGATTCTTTCCGATATTAATAGTGAAGGGGCTACGGCACACTTCATAATCTATCATCTGCTGACAGGGACGTCGGCGGAGAACTTTCAAGGAGGAACTTATTATGATTATCAATCACAATCTTAACGCAATGAACGCTCAACGTCAGATGAGCATCAACATCGGTAGCGCGGGTAAAGACATCGAGAAACTGTCTTCCGGCTTACGCATCAACCGTGCTGGCGACGATGCTGCTGGTCTTTCCATCTCTGAAAAAATGCGCGCGCAAATCCGTGGTCTGAACCAAGCTTCCCGTAACTCTCAGGATGCGATCTCTCTTATCCAAACAGCTGAGGGTGCACTGAACGAGACACACAACATTCTGCAACGTATGCGTGAGCTGGCTGTTCAAGGTGCGAATGACACAAACGTAACGGCTGACCGCAGTGCGATCAAATCAGAGATTGATCAGCTTAATTCAGAAATCACACGTATTTCTCAAAAAACTCAATTCAACGAACAAAATCTTTTAACAGGCTCATTCGCTTCTAAAAATTTCCAAATTGGTCAAAACAAAGGTATTTCCATTACTTTGTCAATTGGAGATATGAGCGCTACGGCTTTGGGTGTAAATGCAGTAGCGGTAGATACTCACGCAAATGCAGCGGATGCAATTTCCACAATTAACAGTGCAATCAAGACAGTATCACAAGAGCGTTCTAAACTAGGTGCGAACCAAAATCGTCTTGAGCATACAATTTCGAACCTTGATAACGCATCAGAGAACCTCCAAGCTGCAGAATCTCGCGTTCGTGATACAGACATGGCAAAACAAATGATGTCATTCACGAAAAACAACGTGCTGACACAAGCGGCACAAGCGATGCTGGCACAAGCCAACCAAGCACCGCAAAACGTTCTTCAATTGTTACGTTAATCGACAACCCGATAGAAAGAAAAAGGTCGACAATAATGTCGGCCTTTTTTTATCGGATAAATAGAGGAAAGGGTGTAGTAAATGCTTGGCAAAAATCTAGAAATGTTGCAAAAACATTACCCTGATCTGCACCAGTCTGTAGTATCTTTCAAGAAAACGGGAAAGTGTGTAGAGGAAAAAAGTAAAAATGGTATGACCAATCTGCAGTATACAAGCGATGATGGAATAAAGATAATGCTTCATAGTCAGTATGACCCAGCTCGTGAAGCTAAGATGTGGGTGAATAACGTCATACTGGATAAAGAAGATTCCCTGGTGATTATCGGGTTAGGTTTAGGATACTATCTGCCTTATTTGCGAGAAAGATATTCAGAGAAGAAACTTATTATTATCGAACCGGATTTAGAAGTGTTTTACCATGCACTGAAGATTCAGGACCTATCTACTTATTTCGCAGATGATAATATCGTATTCTTAGTAGAGCATATTCCGTATATGATAGCTACGTCATTACAAGGATATGTACAATCACATAAAATTAAAGAATTTTACATAAGTGAATTGCCTATATATAGGCGAGTATACGGTGAGTATATAAAAAATGTATATAGAGACATTCAAGAGCAGATTCGTACCATAACGATTAATATGCATACAGAGATACTGTTTTCAAAACAATGGTTATCCAATCTATTTAAGAATCTCCCTTCCATGACCTCTTTCCCTTCCGTTAAGAAATTAGCAGGAAACTTCAAGGGAGTTCCTGCTGTTATTGTCGCTGCCGGACCATCGTTAGAAAAAAATATGCACATATTGAAGCAGATCTATGATAGAGCCCTTATTATTTCAGTAGGATCATCAGCGAATATTCTCGAAAGGAATGGGATTATACCTCATATTGTGATGGGGGTAGATGGTGGAGAAGGAGAAGCGAATATTTTTGAAAATTTGACCAATCATAGTCCGCTCTTTGTTTATGCAAATACGGTGCATCATCGAGCAATTGAATCATACAATGGGAAAAAAATGTGGCTGATTATGACGGTTGAGAAGGTAATGCCACAACTTGATAAACAACTAGATGGGGAAAATCCTGTCATACAGTCAGGACCATCAGTTGCGAACATAGCTCTTGCATTTGCAGACTATCTTCAATGCTCACCTATTATGTTAATTGGACAAGATTTAGCTTATACGAATACGAAGCTGTATGCTGATGGAGCTGTACATCAAGCAGATCCAGATCTTGTTGAAAAGTTCAAATCAAATTCTAGTTATGTAAAAATGAAGGGTATCAATGGAGAAGATATTTATACGAAGAAACCATTTCTTAGCATGAAAAAGTGGTTTGAAGATTATGTTACTATTTTTGAAAGAAATACGAATATCTATAATTGCACAGAAGGTGGATTGCCTATCAAAGGAATTCCAAATTATACATTTCAGCATTGCGTAGATGAATTTTGTACGAGGTTTTATCCAATCGAAGAAAAAATCAAGAAGGTATACGAAGAAGGGGAAGGTCTTAATAAAGAGAAAGTAAGTCATCTGATGGGGAGAATAAAAGAGGAGATCGAGGAGATTGTAATTCTCTCCGGGGAAAGACTAAAGAAACTCGAAAAAATAAAACCAGATGATCTGTGCTTTGACAAGGATTTTTCCGATATTATTAAAGTAGGCGAAAAAATAGAACAGACATTTACATATGACTCTATTATTGCACATTCAGTGAATTGGTATCTGAATTTCCAGACACGTCATGCATATGAACAGATGGAAAGAGAAAAGGCTCAATCCACGGAAGAAAAACGCAAATCACTTCTTGGAGATTTGTTAATACAGTATGCTTTTATTCATGACTATATCAAATTAGCGAAAGAAACTATAGAGGAGTGGGAGTAATCATGCAAGAACAACAAATAAATAAGATTGAAGTGTTGGAAACAGCACAAGAATATATGGTGAAGTTATGCCAAGGGATTGAAACAGCTGGGGAGTATCTAATGGCTGGCAATGAAGGAGAAGCGTTGAATTATGTGGTGCAAATTATTGAAGGATTACAATGGCTATTAGAGGTAATTGTACTAACCCAAGATGCACAAAAAGAGTCGATTGATATTACTGAAATGCTGGCATATTTCCACGAGGCAAGAGAAGCATTGGAAAATCAAGACTATATTCTGCTCTCAGACTTACTAAGCTATGAAGTGGCACCTATTCTTGAAGGTTGGCAGCAGAAAAATGCAATGAATTTGTGAGGGAAAGATGTTCTGGAAAAAAAACGTAACGCTTCTCAAAAGAAAGTCAGTAGCTTTATATCAGGAAGTTTGCCGTCATTCCATTGATGAAACAGTGTATCAAGTAATGGAAAGTAGCAACAAAGAGGCATATACCGTACAAATTAGGCAACAGAGATATGATCGAAAGCAGTATTTTTTTTTACATAGCAAATATCATCCATACAAAGAGGCTGTTGCATTTGCTGAGGGGAATTACAATGCACAGCCTGAAGAGCTAGTGCTTTATGGATTCGGCTTAGGATACCATGTAATAGAGGTCGGCAAGAGGCTACAAGGAAATCAACGATTATCTGTGTTTGACATCAATCTCGATATTTTTTGTCTGGCCATGCACTATGTGGATTTAGAATCAGTATTTATACATCCAAATATTATCTTATGTGTTTCGGAAGATGGACAAGAGGTGGCCGGCCAGTTACGTTCTGTACTGCATAATCAATCAAAGCTAATGTTACACATGCCTTCTGTGCGCGCGATGCCTGATCAATATGAAAAGTTACGCTTTGTCCTGGAAGATTGGAATATCCAGCAATCTGCCCGGTCCGATTATTTTGAGCTGATTCAGGCTAACTATCGGGAGAACCGAATGAATCAACACTCGAATGTGTCAAGTTTATTTGGTTCATTGCAGGGGAAGCCGATTGTGATCGTTTCAGCAGGACCATCACTAAATAAGAACGGTCATTTGTTGGCACAAGTCAAGGAGAAAGCATTTATATTTGCTGTCGGATCTGCTTTAAAACCTCTTTTACGTATGGGTGTGACTCCAGATATGTTCTGTATTATGGACCCGCAACAAATCACGTATAAACAAATAGAAGGCTATGAAAACCTAGATATTCCATTTGTTTATCTGGATAGTGTTCATCCATATACAGTAGAAAAATACCAAGGCCCTAAATATGTTGCATCTAGTGACATTTCCGATGTCCCTGATACACAGAAAGTCCAGTATGGCGGCTCGGTAGCGACGGCTGTTATGGATATGGCGATTCGATTTGGGGGCAATCCAATTGTATTTGTTGGGCAGGATTTGGCCTATACAAATAACGAACATCATGCGGATGGTAGCATGTATGGTGAAGAGAAATATATTGAGCCTGTTTCCACAATGAGGAAAGTGAAAGGGCAAAATGGAGAATGGCTTTATACGAGAATGGGATTGCTTAGTTTTAAACACTGGATTGAAAATAAAATTTCTGATCATCCTTCATTAACGTTTATTAATGCGACAGAAGGCGGGGCTCTTATTGAGGGGTGTGAGCATATCTCACTGCAAAATTTTATCTCATTATATTGTGATCGTTGATTCAGTAGAAAGAAGAGTAGGGAAGGATTGGGCATAGTGAACTCTTTTTTTACAGATAAAAAAGTACTGATTATCGGTGGGACGGGTACGATTGGGCAAAGTCTTTTGAAACGGCTTTTGCTGCAAAATCCGTCTGTTATACGAATTTTTAGCCGAGATGAGCATAAGCAGTTTGAATTGCAGCAGCAAATGAATGAGTTTCATAACATCCGTTATTTAATCGGAGATGTGCGTGATGCTGCTCGTCTAGAGCGTGCGATGCAGGGGATTGATTACGTATTTCATGTAGCAGCTATGAAGCATGTCCCTGCATGTGAATACAATCCATTTGAAGCGGTGCAGACGAATATTGTTGGTACGCAAAATGTCATTCAGGCTGCCCTAAACTCAGGAGTTAAAAGAGTTGTATTTACAAGCACAGATAAGGCGATCTCTCCTACTAATACATATGGTGCCTCTAAGCTTATGGCGGAGCGCCTTATTTCTTCAGCCCAGTATCACAGCGGTGCCAATGAAACAATATTTGCTGCTGTCCGTTTTGGAAATGTGATGGGCTCAAGAGGATCGGTTATTCCTTTGTTTAAATCACAAATTCGTACAAACAACGAAATTACTGTTACCGACATGAGTATGAGTCGTTTTATGATGACCGTGAATCAGGCAACTTCTTTAACGATGCGTGCGATGGAGCGAGCGCTAGGAGGAGAGGTATTTGTTTTGAAAATGCCGGTGATAAGCTTGGCTGATTTAGCCTCTGTTATTATTGAGGAAACTGCTGCAAAATTTGAGTTTGATCCAGCTACTATATCCATTCGGGAAATTGGGTTGCGTCCAGGGGAGAAAATGTATGAAGAGCTAATGACATATGAGGAAGCTACGGGTGCCCTGGAACTTCCGGATATGTTTGTTATTCCAAATGCATATGTAGGGCGGGAATATCGATACGAGGATGCAAAGCCAGCAGATAAGCAGAGTTATAGCTCATATGAAGTAGTTCCTTTAAGTAAACAAGACGTTAGAATACTATTGAGAGAAGAAGGATTACTTTAAAGATAATACTAGAAATACGAGGTAGCGCTATAATGAAAACGATTATTATTATTCAAGCCAGAATGGGATCTTCTCGTTTGCCAGGTAAGGTGTTGAAAGAGTTAGGAGATACAATAGTATTGGATTACGATGTTTCTCGCTGTCGAGAAATTCAGCCCATTCATGATGTGATTGTAGCCACCTCCCTATTAAGTCAGGATGATACGATAGAAGAGTGGTGTACTAAAAACGATGTGGCAGTATTTAGGGGTTCCGAACACGATGTTTTGTCAAGATATTATGAATGTGCAAAATTATACAATCCAGATCATGTGATTCGTGTAACATCAGATTGTCCATTTGTTGATTATAAATTTGCCAACTCTATTGTAAAACATATGCAACAGAACCCTGTTGATGTAGCGAGAATAGAAGGAGATTTACCACGTGGATTAGCTATTGAAATGCTGTCTTTTGATGCTTTGGAGTACATACATCGAAACGGTCATGAACCGAGACATCGAGAACACGTAACATATTACGCTTATGAATATGCAGATCAATTTACTTCTACATGGATTAGTGCACCAGTATCAATGCGACATCCACAACTTCGTATTACGCTTGATACTAAAGAGGACTATGCTCTTTGTCGGGCAATAGCTGAAAATTTTGTTGGTGATAAGTTAATATCTTCTCAGCAGGTGGTAGATTACTTGTTGGAAAATCCAGAGATAGCTAAATTAAATGCACATATTCAGCAAAAGCCGGTTATATAAAGACGTATGATAAAAGTGAAGTGTTTATAGAAAATCCCCTCACAGTTAGCAATGAGGGGATTAGTTTTTTATACAGCCCATGTTAATCGTTTACTAGGATACTATAGAATAAAGAGTCATGCCATTTTCCTTCTGACCAGTGTGTTTCCCGATGTTTTCCATCTTGAGTGAATCCTAACTGATCAAATAGCCTTTTCTTCGGTTCATCAAAGTCATAGATTTCAGCCCAGATTCTATGAAGGCCCAATTCTTCAAAACCGTACTTTACCAATAATTTTCCTGCATCAGGGGCAAAAAAATCATCAATATATATATTGTCTTTTCCAATATAAATTGAAAAATCTGCACTTTTGTTAACCCAGTCTATGTAACATAAACCACATGCACCGATTAATGAGTGTGTTTCCTGATCAATGATCGAAAACATCAAAGTATTTCGATCTTGCAGTACGACTCGCTCATACCACATGGTTTGATTTTCCATGCTTAACTCTCTGTACTCCCGAAAATAACGTCGATATTCAGGTTGGTTTCTCCACGTTAATAACTGTGGCAGATCTTCTTTTTCGATCGCCCGGAGGCAAACCTTTTCTGCTTTTAACATTTTTCCACCTCAAAGTCTGCAAGATACAATGCCTCGCCATGTTTTTTATTTGAACGTAGTTTCTTTCCGATTACACAATGTAGTTCGTAAGGCTCTAAAGCTCCTGATGGAGCTGGACGTAAGCATTCGATATCATCTTCGCTCAGTATTTCCCCTGCGTTCATGTCACGAGGTACACGTAAACAACGCCGTTGAAGTACAACCGTTTCTTCTTCATTTTTTTCTACTCGCTTTGTTCCATCCCCAAGTGAGAATTCAAGTTCGCGACTTCTATCTACCATTTCTCTCCACGTTTTTGGATTCATGGAAAAAGGATGGTCTGGGCCAATTCGATTGTTATCATCAGTAAAATGTTTTTCGATTACTCTTGCTCCTAATGCAATGGCTCCCAGTACAGTGGAATGTCCTGGTGTGTGATCGGAAAGTCCTAGTAATAATCCAGGGTATTTCTTCGTATATGTAAGTAACACATTAAGGTTTACATATTTGAAATTTTCCAGACTTCCTGTGTAATTTGTATTACATTGTAGTAAAATTAGCTGTTTATTAAGTCTGGTAACAGCTTCAATAGCTCGATCAACATCCTTCATAGTAGAAGCACCTGTTGCTAAAATAACAGGCTTCTCTCTTTGTGCCACTTGTTCGAGAAAATCTATCCAGGTAATGTCCCCGGAACCAATCTTATAAGCAGGTATATATTGATCTAATAGCGTCAGAGCCTCCGAGTCATATGGAGTTGTCATAAAGTCAATCTGGGCTTCCGCTGCCGTTTTTGCCAATTCTTCACTCCAAGACCGATTACATTCATATTGTTCAAATACTTCATACACACTTTTTTTCCAGGTAGCTTGGTGACTCCCATGCAAGCTAAGGCTTTTAAACCCGTAGTCGCTAACAATTTTTTCGGCCTTAAAATGTTGGAATTTTGCTGCATCAGCCCCGGCTTCTTTAGCAAGCCATATTAATTCCTTGGCGCGTTCAAGATCTCCATCATGGTTGGATGCAATATCAGCGATGAAATAAGAAGGAGAGTCAATGGATATTTTTCTTCCGTTAATATAAATAATATCTTGATACTTCATTAATAACGCCTCCTATACTCTGAAGCTAAGCTTTCGACTACTTGTGTTAAATTTGGGAGTGAGCGACCTAAAACTTTTTCGGTTTTTGATACCTCAAGCCCTAAACTCTCAGCGCGAACTACATTACATAGGGATGTTACACTCCCTATTGAAGTTCGATTTGTTAACGAAAAACCAAGTTGCTCGGCCAGTGCTGAAATAAACTGCTTTTTAGTTGACACTTCTTTGCTTGCAAGATTGATAGTACCCGTAATTTTTTTTGGTATTAAATCAAATAAGGCGGTAGAGAAGTGTGCAACATCAATGCTTGATGTGTAGAAGTCATCGAATAAAGTTAAATGTTCTCTTTCATCTTGGAATTTTTTAATTATTTCTTCCACAAAAGTAGGTTGATCTGGACGATCTCGAAAACCTACGATGTTAGTTCGTACTACTAGTGAATTTTGATAAGTTAAAGCAAAGAGTTCACCTACGTATTTAGTACGTGCGTATTCGTTTAATAATGAAATGGGGCTTGACTCATTATGCAAGAGGTTTTTATCTCCTGTATAATAATGATCGGTAGAAATTTGGATAAAATAAGCTCCTAATTTTTCCGCCTGTTTTGCTATAATACTAACTGCACGGCCATTTACTAGGTAAGCATAATCAGGTTTTTTTTCGCACAAGCTTAAATTAGTAATAGCTGCAGTGTTTATGATAACATCAGGGCGTACATACTCTATTTTTTCTTGTATATCAATATCGTTAGTAATCTCTATAGTAGTCTGTGATCCAGTTCTACTTGAGCCTATGCTTTCGATCCCTCTATAGGTTGCCTCTTTTATTAATGCCTGACCTAACATGCCTGTAGAGCCAATGATAAGTACCTTCATAACTCTTTTTCCTCCGAAATCTCATATGAGATGTATTATACATGCATTCTAGCTCTTTTTTATTTTGCCTGATTTTAAAATTTATCTCAATGATGAACCTCATTCATATAACGTAAAAATTAAGAATCTAATTCAATTTTGCTCTTGCACAACCGATAATAATTATAAATATAGTCATTGACAATATCGGAGGCGATTAAAATGCCAAATATGAGAATTACTGGAATGTCGGGGTTTGATACAGAAGGTACTGTGAAAAAGTTAATGGATGCTGAGCGTATTCCACTTAATAAAATGATGGGACAGCAGCAAGTTCTACGGTGGAAGCAGGATTTGTATCGTGACATTAACAAGAGTTTTGCTGCTCTAAACAGTGCTGTAGATAAGATGCGCTACGTATCAAGCTGGGGCTCATACAAAGTCTCATCTTCTAACAGTGGTGCAGTCTCGGTTACAAATGGAAGTGCAAATGGAGAAGCGACGCATTCAATAGAAGTAACACGTCTTGCGGAAACTGCTAAGAAGACAGGAACATCGCTTGCTACCCTTTCGACAAGTGATGTCATTCAAGGTAACATATATTTGGCTCCGCCTGCTACGTTGCCTGATTTTTCGTCACCTCGCTCTATGAGTGTAGCGTTTGGTGGAGTTACAAAAACGATCCAGATTACGAGCGCTGATAATGTAAAAGATACTGATACTTTACAATCAGCTTTACAAAGTAAACTGGATGCTGCTTTTGGAAGCGACGCTATCGCTGTTGATTTGAGTACAGGAAGTATTACCATGAAGCCGGGTGTAGCATTTGCTGCCTCTAAGCCAGGAATTAAAGTAATGAACTATGGAAGCGATGCGCTGGCAACTGAGCTCGGACTTGATGGTTTAACATCTAAAATTGAACTTACTACTAAAATTGAAGACCTTAGAAGTAAATTAGGTATTAGTAGCACTGTTGATATTGTTGGACAAAAGGATATTACGACTCTTGCTTCCAACTATTTTACATCTACATCCCCATCGCCGCGCCAGATGAATATAGAAATTAATAACATTTCGCACACAATCGATATCCCAAGTGACGGTAGTGTTACGAACGCAAATCTGGCAACATATTTGCAATCTCAGATTGAAAGTATACCTGGAGTTGGTGCGGGAAACGTAGCTGTTACGGAAGACCCATCTACTCATCAGCTTAAAATAAATACTGCGGGAGCACTGGCAGGCCAGAAGATCAAAATAGCGAACAGTGGAAAAGATACGCTAGCAGCAGACTTAGGACTGAATGGTCAGAGCAATTTTGATTTAACAGGAATTCAGATTAACGGGGCGAATATCCCTCGCGTATCCGCAGGACAATCCGTACAGTCGTTAATGAATGCCATTAGTGCTTCGAGCGCTGGTGTGCGACTTTCCTATGAAAATACAAATCAGACATTCTCGTTTACAAGCAAAGACTCCGGTGCTACGTCGATGGTTAATTTCTCTGGAAGTAATGGCGCAGGGCTCGATTTTCTAAACAAGATTGGAGTTTCACCAGCTACTTCCGTATATGGTCAGGATGCAGAAGTGAAAATCGATGGAATAACGATGACACGTAGCAGCAATACGTTTACACAGGATGGAGTTACGTATACACTTAACCAAGTTACAACGGGACCGGTTGGGGTGAATGTGCAGCAGGATACAGACGGGATATTTGAAAAAATCTCTGATTTTGTCACGAAGTATAATGATATGGTATCCCTTGTTTCTGGGAAACTTACAGAGAAAACAACATATCGTAAATATGCGCCTTTGAATGCTGACCAGAAGCAAGCGATGAAAGATACAGAGATTACGATATGGGAGGAGAAAGCAAAAGGCGGTCTGCTGCATAATGACTCGATGTTGAAGAGTGCTTTGGACGATTTGCGTTCTCGCGTGACAAGTCCAGTCTCGGGAACAAAGCCGGGAGATCCTAGCATGTTGTCACAGATCGGAATTGATACATCGAAAAATATGAGTGAAAGTGGAAAGCTAGTCATTGATGAAGAAAAGCTGCGTAAAGCTATCTCTGATAATCCTAGTGGTGTAATTGCTCTGTTTACAGCTAAATCATCTGTAAGTGACAAAAAATCTGAGCAATATAAGAGTGAAAGCGGGATTGCCGTTCGACTGTTTCAGAGAATCGACGTGTTTAATCATGGTATTATGGATGAAATCAATACTAAAATTGAGAACAAGTTGAATGCCTCAGACAGTTCAGCACTTGAAAAACAAATTCAGGATTTCCAACGTCGGATTGATGATATGAATACGAGTTTATCTCAAAAAGAAGATGCATATTACCGTAAATTCGCTGCGGTAGAAAAAGCGTTATCTAACGCTAATTCGCAGAGCAGTTGGCTGGCTTCACAATTAGGTGGAGGAAAATAAGCATAATAAGAAAATAGGAGGATTCAGTGATGAAAATTTCTGATCAAGCTTTTTCGTCGTCTTTTCCCCCTCCGCCCCAGGAACCAGCAGGTACACCTGCTCACGAATTAAAGAATGAGAAGGGGACAGAAGCAAAGCTCCCTACATCGATCGAACTTCGAAATAAGCCGGAGTATGATCTAAGTATCTCTGATGCTGCAATCAAAAAGCAGATGGAACGCATTGCTAAATTAATGGACGGAACAAAGGTGAATCTTGAGATCTCCTTCCACAAAGATGTGCACCAGATGATTGTAAAGGTGATTGATGCTGAAACAAGTAAGGTAATTAGAGAAATACCTCCAGAGAAGATTGTAGACATGGTTGCTCAATGGATGAAGCAGGCTGGGCTGATTATTGACAAGAAAATGTAATAAGATTGAAAGGAGAGTTTCTTGATGAGTGGCATTCTAGCCAAGCAAACCTATCAGCAAAACGCTGTGAAAACTGCTTCCCCAGGCTCATTAACATTGATGCTTTATAAGGGAGCTGTACGATTTATTAATGCAGCTATTCAAGACTTGCAGCAAGGTAAGTATGAAGATGCACATAAACATAATGTGCGAGCGCAGGATATTGTTAATGAACTCATGATTACCTTAAATAAGGATATTCCAATTTCTAAAGAACTTTTAAAGATGTATGACTACATTCATTATCGTTTGGTACAGGCGAACGTCTACAAAGATGTTGCTATGCTCGAAGAGGCCAAAGGATATATGGAAGAGTTCGTAGAAGTATGGGAACAGGTTATGAAGAAGGCCAAGGCGTAACATGGGCATGTACGTACAGGAAAAGCAACAATTGCTTTGTCTGTTTCAAGAACAGACAGAAGGATTACTGCAAAGTATTGAACAGGAGAATTATGATCAGGTTGAAGAATATTTTGAGTTGCGTGCCCAGATTATTAACCGGATTAACCAGCTAGATGCAGCATTTCCGCAAGAACTTGTTCAGAGTCGTGGTACGTTGCAGGCTCTTCTGGTAGAAATCAGCTTGAACGATCAGAAATTGCAGGACGTCCTGAAGCAGCAGCATAAGAACGTAAGTGAGCAGTTAAAGAAATTACACATGGCTCGTCAGACAAATCGCTCTTATGCTCAGAGTGCATATAGCACAGAAGGATATTTTGTAGATGAGACAATCAGACCTGGATGGAAAACATAGTTAAGGCTCTGTCCTTAGCTATGTTTCTTTGTTTTTAAAAGAAACCAAGTATTACAAAAGGAGCCGGGACTATGAATATACTTGTAACAGGTGGAGCAGGATTTATCGGGCGCTGGGTCGTCCAGCGTCTGCTGAATGATAAACATAACGTGTGGATTCTTGATGATCTTTCGAATGGTCGGAAGCAAAATGTTGATGAATTTTTTGGTCAAGATGGCTTGAAAGAATTTATCGTCGGTGACATTAAAAATGAAGCTCTTCTGGATGAATTGTTCAAACGTGGACAGTTTGATGTGTGCTATCATCTTGGTGCGTCGATTAACGTACAAGATTCCATCGACGATCCACGCACGACATTTAACAATGATACAATTGGGACTTTCAATATTATGGAGCAATGTCGTGTCCATAACGTCAAGGTTGTATTTATGAGCACATGCATGGTATATGATCGCTGTGCAGATGAGACAGGCATCACGGAGCAGCATCCAACGAAGCCGGCGTCTCCGTATGCCGGGGCAAAAATTGCTGCAGAGAATATGGTGCTTTCATACTTTTACGCATATGGGCTTCCTGTTGTGGTGGTTCGTCCGTTCAATACATATGGTCCGTTCCAGAAAACAGGTGGCGAAGGCGGTGTTGTGGCGATTTTCGTTCGTAACCAGCTGAAAGGACTGCCGATTCATATTTATGGGGAAGGAACACAGACACGTGATTTACTATATGTAGAAGATTGTGCCCGTTTTGTTGTCGAAGCGGGGTATTCAGATGCAGTAAATGGTGAGATCGTAAATGCTGGTCTGGGGCGCGACATTACAATCAATGACCTGGCAGAACTGATCGCAGCAGGTAATGAGCATAATCCCGAGCAAGTAGAAATTGCGCATGTTCCTCATATTCACCCGCAGAGTGAGATTCAGAAATTGCTTTGTAATTATGATAAGGCATTCCGCCTGCTTAGCTGGAAGCCGAATGTTTCGCTTGATGAAGGCATTAAGCGGACGCGCGAGTGGATACGTACAAGTGATCTGATGTAGTGGAAGATGAAAAAAGATCCAGCGGACTGAGAAGTTCTATTATCAAAAATAACCATATCACCGAGCCTTTTTCGTTTATTTTAACGGGAAAGGCTTTTTTGTTTGTAAAGAGCCCATGTTTCTTCCGATATTCACTTATAGAACAGTACGTACGGAAGGGGTATGAAAGCATGCGAGTTTCAGACTTTATGCGCGGCATTGGTAATATGGCTGCGCGGACAACGGAAGAGCGTCTGCCTCAGGTAGAAGCGACAATTAAACAGCGTATTTCTGCCAGCGAAGCAGTTGTACAAATAGAAGGACGTGAAGTGCGAGCTACATTTGAGAAAGGGGTTCCATCCCAATCGCGTGTAACCGTTCAGATCACAGGCGAGACAGATACAACGATTGAGGTACGTACCGTATCAGGAGGACGTACCACAGGAACATCCAGTGAATCTGCTGAAGCGGCAGCCGAGAAACTATTGCGTGATGCCGGAGCGAAACCGACCTCAGAAATGAAAGAAGCTGTGCGCATCCTGACATCAAATAAAGCTCCGGTGACAAAGGAAACAGTTGCCACCGTACAGCAAATCATGAGCAAAGGCGAAGGTACAGTCCAGCAGAAGCTAGACGTGCTGACTGCCATGGCACAAAAAAATATTGATGTGACACCAAAAAGTTTTGAAGCGGTGTTTCGTACAATGCATGGCCCTACGCTCGGGGCACTGATGGAAGAACTGGCAAACGAACTGCCGGAGCTTGCGCCGTCTGCAAAACAGGCGGTAGCAAATGAAGTACAGACAGCAGCTAACAATCGTATAGTTGGAGCCTCTTCTACAGATGCAGCTCGGCTTGTTCAGCAGATGCAATCCGTCGCCTCTGCCATCGAACAAGCCGCACGTGCAGGTGGTTCATTAAATAAAGACGAGCTGCAGAAAGCTGTAAAAGTGATGGAACAGCAGCTAGAACGTCTGGAACACCAGCCGGGAGCAGTTAGTGAGGAAACGACCCAAAAAGTAAAACAGGTAGTCGATGGTATTAAGCAAGCGATACAGGAAACACCTGCGACTGAACAAAAAGTAGCGGCAGAACGTGTGCTAAAGCACGTATCTGCGCGTGATGTAGAACTGGCGGCCAAACAGGTAGCGCAGGAAGTCAAAACAAACGCTGTAAGAAGCGCTGAGCAGGTTCGTTCCGTGCCGCAGCAAGCATCAGACAACAAGCTGTCGCGACAGCTTGAGACGATTGCACAGGTAATTAGCGATGGGAAACCGATCGACAAAGCTGCCCTTCAGGCACTTGTGCGGCAGATGAAGACCAGTCAGGAACTCGTAAAGCTTCCGCTCGATACGCAACAGAAAGTGCAGGAAGTCATTCGGAATGTGGAGCAAGCTATTCGCCGGACGCCTGTGGCTGAACGTACGGTAGGGCCGGAACGCTTGGCACAGCAAGTACCGGCACGTCAAATCACGGAAGTGGCGAAGCAGGTAGAGGCTGTTACGCCAAAAGAGGAACCGTCTGCTCAGCCTGAAGTGGCCAAAAGATCAACGACCACAGTTGCTTCTTCTGTATCCGCTGTATCATCTACCCGTGCCGAGACAAGTAAACTAGCGCAACAGCTTAGTGTGCTTGCGGAAGCAATGGAAAGCCGCCAGCCATTGAATAAAGAAGCGATCCAGCGACTGATGCAGCAAATCAAGATGAATCCAGAGCTGCCTACCCTTAGCCGGGATGTGCAGCAGCAAGTACGTGCCATTGCAGAAAAAGTAGGGCAAGCCGTGAAAGAAACACCGCCATTGGAACCGGCTGTTTCGCCGGAAAGAATGGCGCGTTACGTACAAAGCCGGGATGTGCAGGAAATAGCGCGACGTGCAACGGACGAATTGACCCGTTCAGCCGAGACGAAATCTGCTGGAACGTCCCAGACGTCATCATCGGCTCAGTCATCAGCACCTGCTTCGCAAAGTGGGACACTGTCGCGACAGCTTGAGACGATTGCACAGGCAATTAGCGATGGGAAACCGATCGATAAAGCAGCACTTCAGGCGCTTGTGCGGCAGATGAAGACCAGTCAGGAACTGATAAAGCTTCCGCCTGATACGCAACAGAAAGTGCAGGACATCATTCGGAATGTGGAGCAAGCCGTTCATCGGACGCCTGCGGCTGAACGTACGGTAGCGCCGGAAAGGTTGGCCCAGCAGGTACCGGCACGCCAGATTGTGGAAGTGGCCAAGCAAGTAGAGGCTGTTACGCCAAAAGAGGAGTCATCTGCTCAACCTGAAGTAGCAACAAGACCGACAACCACAGTTACTTCTTCTGTATCCACTGCATCGTCTACTCGTGCCGAGACAAGTAAACTGGCGCAACAGCTTAGTGTGCTTGCGGAAGCGATGGAAAGCCGTCAGCCGTTGAATAAAGAAGCGATCCAGCGGCTGATGCAACAAATTAAGACGAACCCAGAGCTGCCAAAAGCGGAACCTGCTATTCAGCAGCAAGTGCAGCGCATTGTGCAAGGTATGGAAGCTGCGATCCAGCAGACACCATCTAAGGAGACGGTGATTCCGTCGGATCGTCTTGCGGCACATGTCTCAGCAACGGAGGTTAAGCAGGCAGCGGAAGCGGTTCGAATTTCAGAAAATCGTCAGTCGACAGAGTCAATCATTCGTACGGGAGCCTCAACACAAGTAGCAGGTACACGTACTGTGGCACTGCAGGGCGAGCAGGCTGTTCATCCAGAAAGTACAGTAACAAAACAACTGGATATACTGGCACAGGCGATTTCGCGTCAGCAACCACTAAACAAAGATATTCTGCAAAAACTGGCGCAGCAGATTCTGCGGAATCCAGAGCTGCCTACCTTTAGCCGGGATGTGCAGCAGCAAGTGCGTGTTATTGCAGAAAAAGTCGAGCAAGCTGTGAAAGAAACATCGGCATCCGAACCAGCCGTTACGCCTGAAAGACTGGCACATTATGTCCAAAATCGGGATGTGCAGGAAGTGGCACGGCGTGCAACGGACGAATTGACCCGTTTGGCCGACGAAAAACCTGCTGGAACGTCACAGACGTCATCTTCGGCACAAAAAGAAGTCTCGTCGTTTGCATCTGTTCCGCAAAATAGAGAGCTGACTCGTCAGCTTGAGATACTGAACCAGGCTGTTTCCAGTCGGCAACCGCTGGATAAAGAAGCGCTTCGTCAGTTGACAGAGCAGATTAAGCAAAATCCAGGACTTTCGATGGTAAGTCGTGCGGCAGCACAGCAGATTCACCAAGTTGCTGAGCAGGTTGAGAGAGCCATTCAGGAAACACCGGCAGAGGAACGAACTGTATCGCCAGATCGTCTTGCTCGTTATATTACCCCGCGCGATATCTCTATGGCGGCAGGAAGAATCACGAAAGAGCCACAGAGTGTACTTGCTGACCAGTCTGATACTAGGCAGGTACGGCAGACTCAGCCTTCTGATACTCCGCAAAAGGAGAAAGTGGAGCAAGCGGCTCGCCAATTGGAAATGATCGCAGCGAGAACAGCCAGTGGTAAACCCATCCCGCGTGAAATGCTTGAACAGGCAGTACATCAAATACGGGAGACTACGAGCGAGATACAATCCAATCGTGATGCCACTGCGCAATTACGAAATACCGCAGACAAGCTTGAGCAGGTTCTCCGACAGCTACCACAGACTGTACGCGAAGTGCCGACTGAGCAGATTGAACGCCGAGTTTCGGCGCAGGACATGAAGCGTGCGGCAGAAGTCGCCTTACAGCAAGTAAAAGAAACTGAAGTGAGGTCAACGGAGCCAACTGTATCATCTGAGCGCCGTCGCCTCGCCGAGATGGTGCTTGATATACGCACAACAGGAAAAGTTACACGCCCGCAGATCGAAGCCATCCAGCAGGCGGTCGAACAAGTTGTAACAGAAGCAGGCGGGAGTGAGAAGCTACGCCAGAGCACAAGTGAATTCATGGATCGACTAGGACGGGATCTCCGCATGTCGATGAGCTATGAGGCTGTCGGTCGCTCCGCTGAAGCGAAAGCGATGGTCCAGCGCTCGGTTGATCAGCTTGTTCAGCTATTCAAGCTCCCGGTGGCAGAAGCAGCGCGTACATCATCCGTAGCGCCAACAGGGGAGATGACGTCTGAAGCATCGCCACGCATGCTGGAAACGATGGGTCAGATGTACGATCGCTTAAGCGGAATTGTGGCAGCCGCCCGCGCTGAGATGAAGAGCGCACAGGGGGTAACTGCAGCTCAACTGTTAGGTGGTATAAGTGACACGCCAGATGTTGCTGATTTGCTGCAAGCACGCACACCGCAGCAGATTATGCAGGATGTAGCACAGACTTTGCTTAATACAGCCGAAGCAGAAGGAATTCCTTCGGAGATGAAGCAGAAGATCAGTGGCATACTTGAGCAGATGGGGCAGGCTGTTAACGGGGAAGAAGAGTATCTTTCTAGCGAAAGTAAAGTGGAAACTCCAACGGCATCAAAGGTTGATGTAGATGTTCAGATGCAGCAACTTCAACAATTGTTTGACGAAGAAGCAGGACGCATGGCAGCTTATGCAAATGTACAAACAGCTAATTTCGAACGTGTTTCCCATTATATTCCTGATCACCTACGTGAGACTGCTGCGCAATTCAAGCAAGTGAAAAAGGAGATTGGAAACAACGTTGATCGGATGATGCAGTTTCTGGATAAAAACGTCCCACAGGCATCCTCTTATATTAAGAAGATTATTGAACCGACAATTGAAATGGTAGATCGCTTAGTTTCCAAAGGAGAATTTGCGCTTTTTGCCGATATGGAGTTCGAACATGATGTACTTACGTTATCAAGTCGGCTTCAAGAAATTAAAGGAATGCTTTCTAAAGGACAAAATAGCGAGGCATTGACGGCATTCCGTGATGTGCGTCAGCAGCTGGATAAGTTGAATTGGCAACCGTCTTATATGAAAGTAGAACGATTTTTCTCCAAGCAAGTAGGAGAAGGAGCGATGCAAAATCCTTTGGAACTGTATACACGAGACTGGCGAAATGAGCAGTTGACTGGGCGAGGGATACAGGAATGGATGCGTGGTATGGGAATGAACCACGAACGGGAGGCGATTGACTGGATGATGCAGCGAGCAGCAGACAATCGTGACCTAAACGGAGGCATGAACAACTTTAGTTCGCAGCAAAGCCAGGTATCTAGCCGCAGTGTGCATGTAGGTGCAGGTGGAGCATTTGATCATGGAGACTCACAATCTTCTGGGCAGGGGCAGCCGCATTCGATGAAGTCTTTCCTTATGGAACAGATCGAAAACAACACGGTTTCTCCGCGTGCCAAAGAAATGATGGAACAAGCACTATCAAATGTAACCGGTCAACAGCTGTTATCACGGCAAGATCCAGGCGTACCGATGCAATCTATGTATGTACAGCTCCCGCTTCCATGGGAAGAGGGAATGAAAACCGTCCATGTTCAAATTAATTCTCGCAATAACGGCGAGCAGATGGACTGGGAGAACTGTAGCTTGTTCTTCTTCTTAGATACGCCGAAGTACGGGGATACAGGGATTGGGGTAACCGTAGTGGATCGAGAAATGACCATCCGCGTTCAGAACAACTATCCGAATACAGAACAAGTATTCGCTCCGTACATTCCGCAACTTAAAAATGAACTGCAGGGACTTGGCTATCGTGTGCAGGCAGTATCGTTTGGGGCGTTTGCTCCAACAGAAGAAACGAAGCACGATCTGCCATCGGGACCGGCTGTCGATGTGCAAGCAGCACGCGCTGATGTAGCCAAGCAGCTATCTGGTAGGGAAGGAGTCGACTTCTCAGTATGATTTATAAGCATTTTGGTCGTCCGGACCCGAAGGAGAAGAAAAAATCGACCCGTGCAGCTGTTATTCGTTATGACAAAGATAACGATAAAGCACCTGTTGTTGTAGCGCAAGGACGCGGGGAAGTTGCACGCAAAATTATTGAAAAGGCGAAAGAGCATAACATTGCCATGCAGGAAGATGCATTGCTGTTGGATAATTTGCTTTCGCTTGATTTGGGGAGTAGTGTGCCTCCTCAGATGTACCAGGTAGTGGCGGAAATGATGCTGTTTGTGCGGCGTGCAAATGAAGGTGCGCCGCCCTCACCTATACGTACCCCTGCTCTTCATCAGACGTCATATTGGGAGGACGAGGAGCAGGATGAAGAGGTAAGTATTGATGATTTACTTTCTGCTATTAAAAAAATGTAGGCAATAAAGCATAATTTTTGCTGTAAAATCTCAACTCATGCTTTTTTACGCCGATATAATAGATAGTTGCAATAAGAAAAGGCACATTGAATTAAAGAAAGCAGGGTGGCAGGAGATGGAACGTGTAGTCACACTTGAAAATGTCGAGATCAGTGACATTCATGATCGCCCGGAGTTAATTACTTCTTTGTTGTATAAGAAGCTTTTACAAAAAATAGATGAAGCTATTGTTTGTATTCCTAAAAAAGATTTTGCTAAGGCTAACAGTGCCCTGCAGTTAAGCTGCGACATAATAGAACGCCTTGGTGCTGGCATCAAGTATGAAGCAGGAACGCTTGCTGACCATTTGGAAATGCTATATCAATATTGCTTCGATCGTGTTGTAAAAGCTAATTTTACAAAAGATATTTCTATTTTGCAGGAAGTAAAAGACATGATCAATCAGTTGGATGAAGCCTGGACGACTGCAATGGAGCAGGAGAAAGACAATCCTCAAGCAGGGGCTGTCCAACTTAAGAAACCAGCTGCGCTTAATCCTTATTTGAAAAAGGAAATCGAGCAGGAAGTATTTGAAAGAGCACAGGAAAATCCAAAAAGTTTGTAAAAACCATAATTAGGGGGAAAATAGCATGAGAATCAATCATAATCTACCAGCATTAAACTCGTATCGTAATCTTACGCAAAACCAGCAGGGCATGGGTAAAGTTCTAGAGAAGCTTTCTTCTGGATATCGTATCAACCGTGCGTCTGACGATGCGGCAGGGCTTGCTATTTCTGAAAAAATGCGCGGACAAATTCGTGGTCTTGAGCAAGGTCAGCGCAATACACAGGATGGAATTTCACTGATTCAAACAGCAGAAGGTGCGCTTCAGGAAGTTCATTCTATGCTGCAGCGTATGCGTGAGCTGGCTGTACAGGCAGCGAATGATACGTATAATACGGATGATAAAAATGCATCTCAGCAAGAAGTAGCCCAACTGACAGAACAAATTAAAAATATTGCGGAAACAACGGAGTTTAATGGTATTCCATTGATTGGTGAGGGGGCTAAAACGTTAGAAGATGTGCAAATTCAGTACGGTCCTAATGAAGGAGATAGTTTGTTATTAGAATTGACAGCTAAACCAACTTCTGCGGGATCAACAAAAGTTGATCCGACATCTTTAAAAATTGACAGTGTCAAAATTGATACTACTGCTGATGCATCAAAGGCTATCACAACCTTCCAAGATGCAATTAAACAGGTGTCGGAGATTCGTTCTTATCTGGGTGCGATTCAGAACCGACTGGAACATGCGGTTAATAACCTTTCTAACTACACAGAGAACCTGACAGCAGCAGAATCTCGTATTCGCGATGCTGATATGGCGAAAGAAATGACAGAATATACTCGTTTCAACATCATCAATCAGTCTGCTACTGCGATGCTGGCTCAGGCGAATCAGCTTCCACAAGGTGTGCTTCAATTGTTAAAAGGATAGTAAAGAATTCTATAAAGCCTCAAGCATAATCAACGCTTGAGGCTTTTGTGTATCAATGTAAGTAAGGTATTTGAAATCAAAATAATAAACATGAGAAAGTGCTTGAGATTATTTGACGACAAGTATCCATAATTGAAAAATCTAAGTTTTCTGGATTGGGGCGATAGCTTCAATAAAAACGGTTAAAATATTCATCGTTCTCCTACGTCAGACGGATTGAAAAAAGTACGGCGCATAAAGAAGAAAACGTGTGAAATTGTCATGTCCTGAGCAGTTACCAGACCTGATCTTAGGCGATACAATTAAGATAAGGGAAAAGAGAGGGGATTTTAATGAGGATAGCTATAGGTGTAACTTTTGGTCTAGAGATAGAAAAAAGAATGGAAAGTGTATTAGGCTTATTTGAAGAAGATGGATTTACAGTAGAAGTATTTCCTATCGAGTCAAATAACATTAATATAACTTCACTTCCGCTTATTGTTAATCTAATAAAAGAGAAGTATGGGACAAATTTAGAAGAGGTCATCGTTGTTTCAAATGTAGAAGAGTTAATTTTTAGTTGGTATCGTTGCTATAATTATATAGTAGATCATTTTGTATATATTCCATCTGCTTATACATATAAAGGAGAATATAACGAAGAAGTTAGAGGAATTATTGATGTACTTATAAGTTTTATAGGAGCTGAAAGTGAAAATTTACAAGGAAGAATATATATTGATTTATCACCAGATACATATAATCTAGTAGTTGGAAAGTTTTTGGGAAATTATTCGTTTAGTTATTTTGAGCTTTTAAATGAATTTAAAAATAGAAACAAGTTAGTTAAAAAAATTTCACATAAAAAATATTTGTATAAGGAGCTTGAATTTAGTCTTGAAGATATATCAGATGGATCTTCTTCAATTGTAAAACTTACGCCAGAAAATATAGATATACAAAAACTCTTAAAACAATTAGAGTTATGTCCGAATTTTATTCCGTATGTAGTTTTTGATTTGTTTTATAGTAGGAGTTTTATTCCTAAAGCCGAACAGTTATTTTTATATATAATGAGAAACATTCGTAAAGCAAAACAAGAGCTTATTAATGAGGCTTGTGAAGTGATTATTTCTATTATGAAACTCAGTACTTTTTCTTTCAGTGAACAATTATATATAATTTCTTTGCTTGTTGAAATGCAACCAAAATATCCAGGTATCATTAAAATGTTTATAAGTTTGTTATTGGAAGACCAAAGACATATTAGGTATCATCATAATGTTTTAGTACAGACTGGGGGGTATATTGCTTATGCTGGTGCGCTAAAATATGATGGATATGAAGCAGATAAACGAAAAATACTTGAAAGTATTGGCGATTATCTTATTGATAATTATGAGATTCAAATGAACATACCACAGGAAAGAAACAAGAACATCGTAATTCTGACTGATCAACTTCTATCACTGCTACATTCACCAACAAAAATTACGTTAGAATATGCGATTTTTATAAAGAAATTATATCCAGACTATAGAATTGTAATTTTTGCTGAAGATAATTATATAGATATTGGAGTAAAAGAATCTATTGTTGGAGGGTACGGTGCGGTTTCATCTTATAGGTGCAGGGAAGAGCATGCAGCTTTTTTGGAAGGAACGGATATTGAGATTGTATATGCTAATGATAATGAAGAATTTTTAATAAGAGGTAAGAAAAATATAGAAAAGATCCAAATTTTAAATCCACATTTTATTTTTACAAATGCAGAAATTTCTATAGTGCAACAGGTGTTGTTCAAAATGTATCCAGTAGTGTATCTTTCATTTGGGTCGGTAGTTCCAGGGGGGCCGGCAGATGTGTACATGTTTAAAGATAAGAGAGAAGCCGTTGCTTTAAATGAAAAATTGAATACCATCCCCGAAAAGCAAATTCAACAGTATACATGTGCATTTAATATGCCGGATTCACAGAAAATTATAAGGCGTGAAGATTATGGATTTTTAGAAAGTGATTTTGTTTTGGTAACAGTAGGGAACCGTTTAAACGGGGAGATGGATGAAGGGTTTATTAATATGGTATTTAACTTTCTTCGTCAGCATTCAGACGCTAAATGGTTGATAGTAGGCCCTCAAAAGATTCCGTATATTCATGAAGTATGGAAAGAAGATGAAAAGCAGGTTGTTTTTGTGGATTATGAAAAAGATTTAGTAGCATTATACGGTATATGTGATGCTTTCCTTAATCCGATTCGACATGGAGGAGGGTATAGTGTTGTGGCTGCTATGGCAGCAGGACTTCCGATAATCATTTCCTCCATGCCATCAGATGGACTTGTGTTTGTTGGTGAAAAACATGGGTGTGGGCTAGAATATGAAGATTTTTATCAAGAGATGGAAAAATTATATCAAAATAAGATGTACAGAAAGCAGAAGGGAGAAATGATGAAGGAAAGACTTTCTAAGTTTAGTTATGAGCAGTTAGAAAAAGAATTTCGTCAGTATTTTATTATGGCAGAGGAGGAATATCAAAAAAGAGTGGTGTTGCTAACATGATTCATGTAACCAAAAGCTATCGTAACAGGCTGAACAGTTACCCAATATTAAAGCCATAAATTCAAAAACGATTTTGAAAGGAAGACTTAAATGACAAAATCATGGAGAGGACTGCCTATCGTTATTTTGGGGATTGGTGGTTTTGCTAAAGAAGTAAGGTGGTTAATACATGATATAAATTTAGCATCTAACACACCTGTTTTTGACTTAATTGGATATATATCCCATAGTGATGAAGACATTGGTATTGATATAGAAGGTGTGAAAGTAGTAGCATCTAATAACAATTTTAAAGGTTTTAGTGAACAGTTTGGAGTATTAGGAGTTACTATCGCTTTGGGAAATCCTAAATGGAAAGAAGCTATTGAAACGGAAATTTTAGAGGGATGTGCAAATCTTGTATATCCTAATCTTATTCACCCTAAAGCGAACATACTTGCATCAAATTTAAATGATTTTGGTGTAGGTAGTATTATATGCGCTGGAGTAAGCATAACTACCAATGTTAAATTTGGTAGGTTTGTGATTGCTAATATTAATTGTACAATAGGCCATGATACGGTAATTGGGGATTATTGTACGATAAATCCTTTGGCAGCTGTTTCAGGTAATATAAATATAGAGAAGTTATCCTTAATAGGAGCAGGGGCTTCGATTATAGAGAAAACTACTATTAGTGAAAATAGTATTGTGGGGCTTGGGGCTATTATAGTTAAAGATATAGAAAAAAATAGTGTAATGATTTGTAAGGCAGCTCACAAACTAGAAAAGAAATTAGAGAATTAGGAGATCCTCTAATTCCCTAATTCGCAAAGGATTGATATATTGTGGAGTGTTTCGAAAAACCAATAATGGTTACAAAATCTTTTTTACCCCCCATGGAGGAATATACTGAAAAAATAGGAGAAATATGGGCGAGTGCTTGGTTAACCAACAATGGGAAATTTCACAATGAATTTGAAAAAGGCTTAAAAAAACGTCTGGGTGTTAATGAGGCTTCTTTATTTGTTAATGGACATTTAGCTTTAGAGACAGCCATTAAAACTTTGAAGATAAAAGGGGAGATTATTACAACTCCCTTTACATTTGCATCAACTACACATGCTATTATTAATCGCGGATTAGAGCCTGTATTTTGTGATATAGAGGAAGGGACGTTTAATATTGACCCAGAAAAAATAGAGAATCTTATTACAGAGAAAACAAGTGCGATTTTACCTGTTCATGTTTTTGGGAATCCTTGTAACGTTAAAAAGATCCAGGAGATCGCAAAAAGGTATAATCTTAAAGTTATATATGATGCTGCTCATGCTTTTGGTGTAAAAGTAAATGATGTTGGCATTGGAAAATTTGGGGATATCTCTATGTTTAGTATGCATGCAACCAAAGTATTTCATTCAATCGAAGGAGGGGTTTTAACTTACAGTAATGATAAATATAAGAGTGAAATCGAACTCCTGAAGAACTTTGGTATAAGCGGCCCTGAAAGTGTAGAATTAACAGGTATTAATGCAAAAATGAACGAGTTTCAAGCTGCAATGGGAATAGTGAATTTAAACTATATTGATGAACAGATTGACAAAAGAAAATTAATAACTAATAAATATAGAAGTTTGCTAAGTAAGATAAAAGGAATTAAATATTTAGAGGATATGGAAGGAGTTCAGCATAACTATTCGTATTTTCCGGTCCTTATTGATAAAGAAGAGTATGGTTTAGATAGAGATGAGCTTCATGAAAAATTAAAGGAATACAACGTTTTTACAAGGAAATATTTTTATCCTCTTTGTACAGATTTTAAATGCTATCGTAATTATAATGATCTATATAAATTACCAGTTGCTCGATATGTTGCGGATAGAGTTTTGACGTTACCTATTTACTCTGATTTAGAATTAAAAGATGTAGAGCATATATGTGAGATTATTATGTGTGCAAAGGTATGATAACTCACATTCCGCACCCCCTAGCTCTCTGAAAATGGGCGGAACGTCAAGATTTAGACAAGTTAATACGAGAAGGAATACAAGCGTCCTAGTTCAATGATGATGCCATCGGCCGTCACATAGATCGAATCGAAGAAGCCGATGTCCATAAAGTAGTCTCAGAATGGCTCTAATAAAGGCGATAACCTCACGTTAAACTTAATATCGCAGCCTACTCCACCAGGGAATACAAAAGCTGACCCTATATCTTTAAAAATTGCTACTGCTGATATGGCACAAGAAATAACAGAGTATACTCGTTTTCACATTATTAATCAGTCTGCTACTGCGATGCTAGCTCAGGCGAATCAGCTTCTACAAGGTGTACTACAGTTATTGAAAGGATAACATTTCTGCAAAAATACGAAGCCTTGATTAAGCGTGTAGCTTGTTCGAGGCTTTTCTATATCAATCACAGGAGGAAAGTGACATGACGAAGACTCACATTGGACTACAGCCTCAGTATATGGGTGAATTTTCTTGTATTGGAGCAGAGTGTGAAGATACATGCTGCCAGGCATGGACGATAACAATTGATAAAGAAACATATAAGAAGTATAAAAATCTTCCAGAAAGCCCGTTGAAAAAGAAGATTATAAAAAGTATGGGCAGAATTCGTAAGGATGCAAACGATTATAACTATGCGAAAATGAAATTGGATGATCAGGCCAGATGCCCTTTGATGACGGAGCAGAAGCTATGTGGTATTCAGCTTGAACTGGGGGAGCGTTACTTATCACATACTTGTACTGTATATCCAAGGCAAACGAATATGGTAGATGGGAGGATAGAGTTGTCAGCTGCTGTATCCTGTCCGGAAGTTGCTCGTTTAGCCTTGCTGAATCCAGCAGGAATAGACTTTGATGAGTTAGAGATTGAAATCGAAGCGAAGACACCCATCTTTTCTATACTAAATACAAAAGCACATGGAAGAGATGAATTAGCTTTTTACTTTTGGGACTTACGCTTTTTTACTATTAAATTGCTGCAGAATCGTATGTATTCAGTAGCCGATCGACTTGTTCTATTAGGTATTTTCTTCGATAAATTAGAAAATATCGTTCAGAATAAAAAGATAAGACAGTTACCGGCCTTGATTCAGGAGTTTGAGGCACGCGTCGAGGCAGGTAAATTTTTGAAAGATTTATCACTTTTAAAGATCCCATCCATTGTACAACTTACAATTACTAAAGGAATTGCGAGTATGATGAAAGGAGTTAATAAAAACAATAGACGATATATGGAATGCCTTCATGAGATGCTGGAGGGACTCGGATATAACGAAGATATAGATGAGGAAGCAAGAGTTCAAAGATACACATCAGCTTACGAAAAATATTATCAACCGTTTATGGAACAGCATGATTATATCTATGAAAACTATATGGTTAATTACGTATACAGAAGTATGTTTCCAATGAAGAATACCACTCATCCTTTTGAAAATTTTATTACGCTTACTGTGCATTTTGCGCTTATCAAGCTTCATCTTGTCGGTATAGCGGCTTTCCATAAAGAACTTACGCCTTCATCAGTGATCCGAGTTATCCAGATTTTGTCCCGAACAGTGGAGCATAATCATATTTATATTAAGGAAATACATAAGGTGCTAGAATCTCATCAATTTGATAATTTAGCCTATTTGTCGGTTTTAATAAAAAATTAGGATGGTGCAAACGATAAGCTAGCAGACAAAATTTTTGGGAATGAAGAAATAACTTTGCAAACGAATTTTTATTCGTTATACTAAATATGTTATGCACAAAGAGGTGCGCTATGGACAAGGTCCGGCGCACCTTTCGTCCCGTTACGGCGCAAGTATGCTATTTCGGAAAGGTTGGTAATGATATGGATTGGGGAGTCGTGTATGAATACCGTGAATTGTTCATTCGTGGTTTCGGATACACTATATTGTTTACATCGGTTGGCGTAGGAGTTGGAACAATCCTTGGCCTGCTGCTTGGGCTTGGTCGGTTGTCCAATAATTTTTTGCTTCGTGGGTTTTCGATTGGATACATTACATTGTTCCGTGGTACGCCGTTGTTCGTGCAAATTTTAATTATCCACTTTGCGGTCATCCCAGATGTTTGGGGGGCCTTGGTAGGAGGAGAACCACCAGGACCGGTGTTCTCCGGGTTTGTTGCGCTGTCACTAAATGCCGGGGCTTATATTGCTGAGATCTTCCGTGGAGGAATTCAGTCCATTGACAAAGGGCAGATGGAAGCAGCTCGTTCACTTGGAATGAATCATGGACAAGCGATGCGCTCGGTAATTTTGCCTCAGGCGTTCAAGCGGATGATTCCACCGCTTGGAAATGAATTTATTGCGTTATTAAAGGATTCATCTATCCTTTCCATTATCGCAGCACCTGAGTTTGCTTATGCAGGACAAGCGACAGCTAAATCGACATTCGAACGCTGGCCACCTTATTTAACACTTGCTGCAGGGTATCTAATCCTGACAATTGTGATCGCACGTGTGGTTAGTTATATGGAGAAACGCCTTCGTACAGACAGATAAACCTGCGTAAAAACTTGTCGAATCAGGGCTTGTTTCGTCGACTAAATTCATTTGACGCTGTATATTCCTAGGTGGTATATTCAAGATGTGGGGACCCACTCGTTCCCATATTTTATCGACGGAAAGGGATGTATCTGATGCAAGGTAAAGTAAAATGGTTTAATGCTGAAAAAGGTTATGGCTTTATCGAACGTGAAGATGGTGGAGATGTATTCGTACATTTTTCTGCGATCCAATCTGAAGGTTTCAAATCGCTGGAAGAAGGACAAAGCGTTGAATTCGAAATCGTTGAAGGCGCTCGTGGACCGCAAGCAGCGAACGTTATTAAGTTGTAATCAGCATCACCTTTCCATACTATAGGAAATAAGGTAGAGCTACATATACAACACACGATGCCCTCGGGATTTCCTGAGGGTTTTTTATTTTTGTCATAAAAAAATGTCGTCCCATGGAGGATTTTGCGTTCCGAAGGGGAATATATAAAGCATAGACGAAAGGAGGAGTATCTATATGCAATACAACACCCGTGGTGAGAATATTGAAGTCACTCCTGCACTTCGAGACTATGTAGAGAAGAAAATCGGGCGCTTAGAGCGCTACTTCGAAGAAACAACAGCATTTAGCTGCAACGTCACCATGCGCGTTCAGCGCGGGGAACATACCGTGGAAGTAACCATTCCGATGCCGGGGGTCATTCTTCGGGCGGAAGATACGAACAACGATATGTATGCGGCCATTGATCTGGTCGTCGAGAAGTTAGAACGCCAGATTCGTAAGCATAAAACAAAAGTAAACCGCAGAAACCGTCAGACTGGAACCGGGGCTGTATTCCTGGATGTAGAGCCGGTATTTGCGGCACAGGAAGACGATCATGAGGAAGAAGAGGCTGTCCAGATCGTCCGCACCAAGCGCTTTAACTTAAAGCCGATGGATGCGGAAGAAGCGGTTCTTCAGATGGAAATGATTGGTCACAACTTCTTCGTATTCCAGAATGGGGAAACGGATGATGTGAACGTGGTGTACCGCCGCAAAGATGGACGCTACGGTCTGATCGAACCAGAAAGTGTATAATTGTATAATAATGAAGAAAAAGGCGCCCCTTGCGCCTTTTTCTTTTTGTTTGTTTTTGCTACAATTAAATTTTAGAACAGGACTTCTTGCTCGCTAAGGAAGAACAGTGATGACTTGGAAGGGGACAGATACCCGATGCTAGGAATACTTAAGAAAATTATTGGCGATTCCAACGAACGGGATGTCAAGAAATTGTACAAGCGCGTGGAGAAAATTAATGCGCTTGAACCCGAGATACAGGCTTTAAGTGATGAAGAATTGCGTAATAAAACGGTTGAATTTAAGGAGCGTCTAGCGAAAGGTGAAACGTTAGATGACATTTTATACGAAGCCTTTGCGGTTTGTCGGGAAGCGGGCCGCCGTGTGCTTGGCATGCGTCATTATGACGTACAGCTAATCGGTGGTATGGTGCTTCATGAAGGCAAAATCGCCGAGATGCGCACCGGGGAAGGGAAAACCCTCGTGGCGACCCTGCCAACGTATTTGAATGCGTTAGCGGGCAAAGGCGTACACGTGATTACGGTCAATGAATACCTGGCAGCACGTGACGCAGAGGAAATGGGGCAAATCTATAACTTCCTCGGCCTAACTTGTGCCGTCAACTTAAACGGCATGTCACCGGATGAGAAGCGTGCAGTGTATGCGGCTGATATCACATACGGTACGAATAATGAATTCGGGTTTGATTACTTGCGCGATAACATGGTGCTGTATAAAGAACAGATGGTACAGCGTCCGCTGTATTATTGTCTGGTCGATGAGGTGGACAGCATCCTCATCGATGAAGCACGGACTCCGCTCATTATTTCTGGAGAAGCGGAGAAATCGACGGAATTGTATAAAGTGGCGGCGCGATTTGCGCAGCGTTTGCAGGAAGAGAAGCATTACACGATTGACATTAAAGCAAATTCAGTTGCCCTAACGGAAGCAGGCGTGGCCGAAGTAGAGCGTGCGTTTAACATTGATAACTTGTATGACAATGACCATATTTTGTTGAATCACCATGTAAATATTGCGCTGAAGGCACGTGCGCTGATGAAGCGGGATATTGATTATGTCGTCGATAACGGTGAGATTGTCATTGTTGATGAATTCACTGGTCGTCTGATGCAGGGTCGTCGCTACAGCGATGGTTTGCACCAAGCGATTGAGGCGAAGGAAGGTCTGGTTGTGCAGAACGAAAGCATGACCTTGGCTACCATTACGTTACAGAACTACTTCCGGATGTATAAAAAGCTGGGCGGTATGACTGGTACAGCGAAGACAGAGGAAGAAGAGTTCCAGAAAATTTATGGTTTATATGTTGTGGTTGTTCCAACGAACAAGCCGGTCATTCGGGAAGATAAGCCGGATGCGATCTATAAGTCTGAGCAGGGAAAATACCGTGCCGTGGTTGAAGATGTAGAGAAACACTACAAGCTGGGCCGTCCGGTGCTTGTCGGAACGACATCGATTGAGAAATCAGAGTTGATTGCAAGCTTGCTGAAGCGCAAAGGGATTCCGCATGAGGTACTGAATGCGAAGCAGCATGCACGTGAAGCCGAAATCGTCTCGATGGCCGGACGCAAAGGTGCGGTTACGATTGCAACGAATATGGCGGGTCGTGGTACTGATATTAAGCTTGGCGAAGGTGTGGCAGAAGCGGGTGGTCTTCATATTATAGGTACGGAGCGTCACGAAAGCCGCCGCATTGATAATCAGCTGCGCGGTCGTGCTGGACGTCAGGGAGACCCTGGTTCTTCTCAATTCTTCATCTCGCTTCAGGATGAGCTGATGCGTAAGTTCGGTGCGGAGAACATCATGGGCATGATGGATCGTCTGGGCATGGAAGAAGATATGCCGATTGAGAGTCGAATGGTATCGCGTGCCATCGAGGCTTCCCAGAAGCGTGTAGAGGGTGCAAACTTTGATATGCGCCGTAACGTCCTTCAGTATGACGACGTGATGAATCAGCAGCGTACAGTCATTTACAAACAGCGTCATGATGTACTGGAAGCTGAGACACTGCGTGATGTCGTCATCGGTATGATTATGTCACATGTAGAACGTCTGGTTGATATACACTGCCCGGATGAAGTGGTCGAGGAAGAATGGGAACTGGATGCGCTTCTTGCACATTGCAACGGATCGTTCCTGCACGAAGGACAACTCGATAAGAAAGACATCTGGGGCAAAGACCGGGAAGAAATTATGGAAGTGTTCCGCGAGCTGGTTGAGCAGCTTTATACAGAGCGCGAATCGCTCATGGATGAAGCTGAATTCCGTGAGTTCGAGAAAGTTGTTGTACTGCGTGCCGTTGATAGTAAATGGATGGATCATATCGATGCGATGGATCAATTCCGTCAGGGTATCCACCTGCGTGCATACGGTCAGACTGACCCACTGCGTGAATATCAGATGGAAGGCTTCGAGATGTTCAATGAGATGATTGCTACGATTGAAGAAGAAGTAGCTACCTATATTATGAAAGCAAACGTCGGCAATAACCTGGAGCGCCAGGAAGTAGCCAAAGGGCAAGCGGTTATCTCATCGGATGAACCAGCACCGAAAAAGCCGCAGCGTCGACAGGAACCAAAAGTTGGACGCAATGATCCGTGCTACTGCGGTAGCGGCAAAAAGTACAAAAACTGCTGCGGGCAGGAGGACTAAATAGTATGCCGTTAACGGAAGCAAAACAGCAGATGTCAGCCATCGGCAAACGTCTGTCGGAAATCAGGGGGTCTCTTTGACCTCCCTGGCAAACAAAAGCAAATCGCCGCGCTAGAAGAAAAAATGGCGCTTCCGAACTTCTGGGATGATAATGATATGGCTCAGAAAGTTATCGGGGAAGTGAATGTGCTTAAAGATGCGGTGACATCGATTGAGGGCATGGAAACCGAGTCTGAAGATATTCAGGTCATGATGGATCTTGTCGCGGAAGAGAACGATGAGTCCTTGATTCCGGATATTATTGAGTCGGTGGAAGGGCTGCAAAAGCGACTGGAAGACTATGAACTTCAATTGCTCTTAAGCCAGCCGTATGATAAGCGAAATGCGATTCTGGAACTTCACCCCGGTGCAGGTGGTACCGAGTCGCAGGATTGGGCAGAGATGCTGTTGCGCATGTATACGCGCTGGGCGGATAAGCAAGGCTATAAAGTGGAGACACTTGATTACCTGCCAGGTGATGAAGCCGGGGTCAAGAGTGTTACGCTGCTGATTAAAGGTCATAATGCATACGGCTATTTAAAAGCGGAAAAAGGTGTGCATCGTCTTGTCCGCATTTCCCCGTTTGATTCATCAGGCCGTCGTCATACGTCATTCGTATCGTGTGATGTCATGCCGGAGATTGATGATGATATTACGATTGAGGTGCGTCCGGATGAGATCAAAGTTGACACATATCGGGCAAGCGGTGCAGGTGGTCAGCACATTAATACGACCGATTCTGCCGTACGGATTACGCATGTGCCAACCGGAGTTGTTGTAACGTGTCAGAATGAACGTTCCCAGATTAAAAACCGGGAGCGTGCGATGCAAATGCTGAAATCGAAGCTGTATGAACGCGAAATTCAGCGGCAGGAAGAAGAGGCGGCACAGCTGCGCGGCGAGCAGAAGGAAATCGGCTGGGGCAGCCAGATTCGTTCCTATGTATTCCATCCGTACAGCATGGTGAAAGACCATCGTACGAATAAGGAAAGTGGGAATGTGCAGGCGGTCATGGATGGCGATGTGACGCCGTTTATTGACGCTTATTTGCGCCAGCAGTTACATCACGAGTAATCATAAAGGCAGGATATACATGCAGGCGACAGGAGCAAAGCGGCCAAACCGGGCCGCACCTGCTGCATGGGCGGTGGTGCTGCGCGAATATGTGCTGTTGACGATTGGTGCGTTTCTCGTCGCCGTGGCGTTTAATCTGTTTTTGAATGCATTTCAGATTGCGTCCGGTGGCGTGAGCGGCATCAGTATTATCATCAATTATTTGTTCGGGATTAAGCCCGCCTATACGCAGTGGGTATTTAATTTTTTGTTTATTATTTTGGGCTTTTTTACATTGGGCCGCCAGTTTGGCGTCAAAGCGATATATGGTACGTTTATTTTGCCACTGTTCGTTTTGATGACAGAAGGCTGGCAGACGATTACACATGAGCCGCTGCTTGCTGCCTTATATGGCGGTGTCGGTGTTGGTGTGGGAATCGGTCTTGTGTTTCGGGCGAATGCGTCCACAGGTGGCACAGATTTAATTGCCCAGATTGTACATAAATATATGGGCATCAGCTTGGGAGTAGCAGTTCTCGCCATTGACGGCTTTGTGGTATTGACAGCGGCATTTGTATTCGGACCGGAAAAGGCACTGTATGCACTGATTACGCTGTTTGTAACGGGTCGGACGGTGGATGCGGTCCAGATGGGCCTTGGCTACGCCAAAATGGCGTTTATTATTTCAGAAAAGCGTGATGAAATTCGGGATGCGATTTTGTATGAGATGGATCGCGGTGTCACGCGCCTGTCCGCGCACGGTGGGTATACAGATGAAGAACGTCCGGTCCTGATGTGTGTAGTGAATCAAAATCAGCTGGGACGTTTGAAAGCGATCGTTCGGCAGCATGACCCTAATGCCTTCGTCATCGTAAGCGAGACGCATGAAGTGCTTGGGGAAGGCTTCCGGCGAAATTGATTGTAATAGATGGAGGAGAGGCAAGTGAGTATACTTACGCAAGAGCAAACAACGCAGCTGGCACAGCATGCGGGTAACATCCGCCAGGAAATCGTTAAGATGGTAGCAGCGGCTAATTCTGGTCATCCAGGCGGTTCTTTATCAGCAGCCGATATTTTGACTGTGCTGTATTTCCATGAGATGAATGTTGATCCAAATCAATTGGATAACCCGGATCGTGACCGTTTTATCCTTAGTAAAGGACATGCAAGCCCGGTTCTGTATGCGACACTGGCTGAAAAAGGATACCTGCCAAAAGATGAACTCAAAACATTCCGCAAGCTGAACTCTCGTCTGCAAGGTCACCCGAGCAAAAAGTTGCTTCCAGGTGTTGAGCAAAGTACAGGCTCGCTCGGTCAGGGATTGTCATCTGCAAACGGGATGGCACTGGCTGCCCGACTGGATAAGCGTGATTCTCGCGTTTACGTTGTGATGGGTGACGGCGAAATTCAAGAAGGTATGGTGTGGGAAGCAGCGATGGCGGCTGGTCATTACAAGCTGGATAACCTGGTAGCGTTTGTGGACTACAACCACCTGCAGATTGACGGAAATGTAGAAGATATTATGAATGTGCATCCAGTCGATGAGAAATTCCGTGCGTTTAACTGGCATGTGATTACGATTGATGGTCACGATTTTGAGCAGATTGCAGCTGCTCTTGCAGAAGCGCGTACTGTAAAAGGCAAGCCGACTTGTATCGTAGCGAACACGGTAAAAGGTAAAGGTGTTTCGTATATGGAAAATAACTGCGGCTGGCATGGCACAGCACCAAATGATGAACAGCTGGCGCAGGCGCTTGCTGAACTGTGCGGCCAAGGAGGGGACAAGTAATGAGTAACGAGACAGCAAAGAAAATTGCAACCCGCGACGCATATGGTCAGGCGCTTGTTGAGCTTGGACATGCGAATAAAGATATCGTTGTTCTTGATGCCGATCTGGCGAAATCAACGAAAACAGCAGATTTTGCAAAAGCATTCCCAGAGCGATTCTTTGATGTAGGGATTGCAGAAGCGAATATGATCGGGATGGCTGCAGGTTTGGCAGCATCGGGGAAAATTCCGTTTGCTAGCACGTTTGCGCTGTTTGGCTCTCTGCGTGTAGCGGATATGGTTCGCAACTCGGTATGTTACCCGAATCTGAACGTGAAAATTGCCGTGACTCATCAAGGTCTGACACTTGGCGAAGACGGTGCTTCTCACCAGGCTGTTGAGGACGTAGCACTTATGCGTGCGATTCCGAACATGACAGTTATTATGCCAGCAGATGCAACGGAAACGAAAAAAGCAATTCATGCGGCAGCGAATACATATGGCCCGATGTACATTCGGATGGGCCGTCCGGGCGTTCCGGTGTTGTTCGATGACAGCTATGAGTTTGAAATCGGTAAAGGTGTACAAATTCGCGAAGGAAACGATGTGGCGATCATCGCAACAGGCGTGATGGTTCATATCGCAGTTAAAGCAGCGGAACAGCTTGCTAAAGAAGGCATTCAGGCACGCGTGATCAATATGGCAACGATCAAGCCGATTGATGCAGATATTATCGTGAAAGCGGCGCGTGAAACGAAAGGGATCGTAACAGCTGAAGAGTGCAACATTTACGGTGGCCTTGGTGCTGCGGTAGCAGAAGTGCTGTGTGAACAGCATCCAGCTAAACTTCGCCGTGTTGGTGTGGAAGATACATTCGGTGAATCTGGTACACCGGACGAACTGCTTCAGAAGTACGGTCTGACAGCGGAGAATATTGTGGCGAAAGCGAAAGAGTTGCTTTAGTACAAGGGTGGTAAATCAGCAGGGGGTGTGGTGGCGGGAAGCGGAGCAGGGAAACGTGCGTCGCTGTTTGATGCGTGATGGGGGTATGACTGTCCGCTCCAGGCGTTCAGCAGACTCGCCTGCAAAGCGCTTCCGAAGTGATGGCCAGGGGAGTAGATTGCAGGCAAAGGCCCGTCTGCTACACGCCTTCCGCTAGGTGGCGCATCAAAAGGCTTCCTTACTTTTCCCTGCTCCGCTCCCGACACGCTTTGCTGATTTCCACTTGTACTTAAATCTCTGTTGTAATTAAGTATAGAAAGCATTCTGATTGCGCAATCAGGATGCTTTTTTTATTTAGCTACGAAGGGCTTGCTTCATCTGTTTTATATGCACGTAACTTTGGAGAAGAGCGTGGGGGAGACACAGATAAACGTTTGCTTTTCCCTGTGGAGCTTTGTGAACATAGGGCGAATAAGACTGACCATTGTCTCCCTCATCGAATTACCCAGATGTTTGGTCAGTCCGCCCGGCGCGAACAAAGCGGCCGTCTCCGCTTCCCTGCAGAAAAAGCAGCCGTGCATCAGTGTCTCCCCTACGCTCTTCCCACTAAACTTACGAGCATACATAAAACCGGATGAACAACCATTCCTCCGAACATACTAGGTGTGTAATCGTTATGATTTGGAGGAGGAATTTTGTATGAAGAAGTCCATGATGATAGCAAGTTTTCTTCTCGTTATCGCACTAGCTGTGGGCTGTGGCGTTGCGAAGAGCGACAATCAAGGAAATAAGCCGACTGCACAGGCTCCAGCAGGCAAGCCAAGTGGCGGGGCAGCAGGGAAGACAGGAAGTACTGCGGGTGGTGCTCATGTTGAGGAGCAGAAAATATATCAGACCAGATGTACAGCCTGCCATGGTCAGGATATGAAGGGTGGAGCGGGTCCGGATTTGACAAAGGTCGGAAGTCGTTACAAAAATACAAATGAAATCAAAACGATCTTGCTGAAAGGTAAAGATGGCATGCCGGGCGGGCTTGTGACAGAAGAGGAGGCGAAGAAACTGTCAGACTGGCTGATGACGATGAAGTAAGGGCAAAGGATGCTTTTTCTCAAAATGGGGAGAAAGCATCTTTTTTTATTGTTGAATTTTTATTCCTATGAACGTATAATAATTCATAACTTATGCAGACAGGACAAATAGGGGGAACGAGACGTGAACATTTCGATTATCGGAGCAAGCGGCTATAGTGGAGCTGAGCTCATTCGCCTGCTTCTTCAGCACCCGGAAGCGAACATTACTGCGATTTACTCCAACTCACAGGCGGGTAAAGCAATCCAGGAAGTGTACCCGCACTTGAATCATATTTTCACCGAGCAACTCGAGACAATTGATTGTGCCAAAATTCAGGCAGAAGCAGACGTTGTATTTATCGCCACACCATCTGGTGTCAGCAGCAAGCTGACACCTGCGCTTATGAACGGGAAATTACGCATTATTGATGTTTCTGGAGATTTACGATTGGAAGCACCGGAACTTTATAAAGAGTGGTACGGCAAAGAGCCGATCACACAGGATTATCTTGATCAGGCAGTATACGGATTGTCCGAATGGAGTGCGGCGGCTATCGCGGATGCGAAGTTGCTTGCAAACCCAGGATGCTATCCGACAGCAACCCTGCTGAGCTTATTGCCGCTTCTAAACGAAGGATTGATTGATGGGAAATCTATCATTGTGGATGCGAAATCTGGCGTGACAGGTGCTGGACGTGGGGCATCACTTGGCACCCATTTCTGTGAAGTGAATGAAAGCATCTCTGCGTACAAGGTAGGGAAGCATCAGCATACACCAGAGATCGAACAGACACTCCGTAAGCTGACAGGCCGGGATGCGATTATTTCCTTTACCCCACATCTGGTGCCGATGAACAGGGGGATTCTCGCGACATCATATGCAACGCTTGCAGACGGTGTAGGTGCCGAGCAGGTCGCAGTGGCATTTAGTAAGGCGTATGAAGGTAAATCGTTTGTACGGTTACGTCCAGGTGCGTATCCGAAAACAAAAGAAGTAACCGGCTCGAACTACTGCGACATCGCCTGGCATATTGACGAGCGGGTAGGACGCATCGTGTTGCTGTCCGTCATTGATAACGTCGTGAAAGGCGCGGCCGGTCAGGCGGTGCAAAATATGAATATCATGTTTGGACTTCCGGAAACAACCGGGCTTGCATTTACGCCGGTTTATCCATAAGCGGGTAACGTGAGCAGAGGAGAGAAACGAATATGGGAAATCAGCTCGTAATTAAATGCGGCGGCAGCACGTTAGAACAGCTGCCTGCCTCTTTTTATGAAGATCTAACAGCCCTTCAGCAGGGTGAGACGAACGTGGTGATCGTACATGGTGGTGGCCCAGCCATTTCCAATACATTAAAGCAAATGGGGATTGAGCCGCACTTTATTGACGGACTGCGTGTAACTGACGCGCCGACGTTAAAGGTTGCAAAAATGGTGCTCATTGGAGATACAAATAAGCAAGTTGTGACTAGCATCCAGCAGGCGGGTGGACGTGCAGCAGGCATTAGCGGCATTGACGGTAAGACAATTCAGGTAACACAAGGGCCGGAACACCTCGGGTTTGTCGGTGAGATTCAGCGCGTAGAACCAACGCTGATCGAAGCGTTGAGCGGAGCAGGGATGATCCCGGTCATTGCACCGCTTGGTGTAGATGAAACAGGACAGGTATATAACATTAATGCGGATACCGCAGCGGGTGCAGTTGCTGGAGCGCTTGGCGTAGGGCAGCTCGTGATGGTAACGGATGTACCAGGCGTGATGCAGGAGATTGACGGTGTGAAGCAAGTACTTCCACAGTTGGATCGGATACAGATTGAAGCATTAATTGCGGATGGTGTGATTTATGGCGGCATGATTCCGAAGGTGCGGGCAGCACTCGATGCGCTCGGCCAGCAGGTAGAAGAAGTGCTGATTATTAATGGCTATGAACCAGGGATTTTACGGAGAGTGGCAGCCGGGGATGCTGTCGGAACGAAAATTGTAGCGGAAGGCAAGGTGGAACACGCATGAGCAGCTTATTTCCAAACTATGGACGTTGGCCGATCCAGATTGTAAAAGGGGAAGGGAATTATTTATGGGATGCGGAAGGTAACAAGTATCTTGATCTTGTTGCAGGTATTGCCGTTACATCGCTTGGCAATGTTCCACCGAAAGTAAAGGCAAAAGTACAGGAGCAGCTTGATACGCTGTGGCATTGCTCGAACTTGTTCGAAATTCCGGTGCAGGAGAAGCTAGCTGATAAGCTTGTATCGCTCACATGTGGCAGCCGGGCATTTTTCTGCAACAGTGGCGCGGAAGCGAACGAAGCGGCGATTAAGCTGGCTCGTCGTTACATGCAAAAAATCAAAGGTGAAAACCGTTATGAAGTGATCACCTTCACCCAGTCGTTCCACGGACGTACATTGGCAACACTGACAGCGACCGGACAGGATAAAGTAAAAGATGGATTTGCTCCACTGCCGGAAGGATTTGTGACCGTACCTTACAATGACCTTGAAGCTCTTAAAGCAGCGATTACCGATCAAACATGCGCGATCATGCTGGAGATGATTCAAGGTGAGGGCGGAGTTCATCCGGCTGACCCGGAATTTGCAAAAGGCATTAAACAATTGTGTGAGCAACACGATTTGCTGCTCATTGTCGATGAAGTGCAGACTGGCATTGGACGTACAGGCAAATGGTTTGCCCACCAGCATTATGGGCTTGAACCGGATATTATTACAGTGGCAAAAGGACTAGGCAGCGGCTTCCCGATTGGGGCGATTGTCGGCAAGGAAAAACTGGCCGATGCATTTAGCGCCGGTAGTCACGGCACAACATTCGGTGGCAATCCGCTCGCAAGTGCAGCCGGTCTTGCTACACTGGAAACGATTGAAGAAGACAACTACCTAGACCGTGTAACAGAGATTGGTGCATTTTTTGCCGAAGAATTGCAGAAGTTGGCTGTCAAGCATCAGGAAGTCATCACCGTTCGTGGCAAAGGTCTGATGATGGGTGTGGAGCTTTCGATAGAGGCAGCACCGATCGTAAATGCGATGCGTGAACAGCACCATATCTTGCTGCTAATGGCAGGTCCAAAGGTATTGCGCCTGCTGCCACCGTTTACGATTACAAAAGAGGAAATTGCGCATGCGGTGAATGTACTTGATGACGTATTAACCGCTGTAAAGGCGAACGTATAGCACCATGCTGGAACAATAAAGGAGTGGAAGCGATGAAAGGATACCTCGTATTAAGTACGGGTGAAATTTTTGAAGGAGAATGGTTTGGCAGTGCTGCGGATTGCACCGGTGAGGTCGTATTTAATACAGGTATGACAGGCTACCAGGAAGTACTGTCCGACCCTTCGTATGCCGGACAGATTATTACGTTCACGTATCCGTTGATCGGAAACTATGGAATTAATGACCGCGATTATGAAAGCTTGAAGCCAGCCTGCAAGGGATTGATCGTAGGTGACTTATGCGAGTTGCCGAGTCATTATGAAGCCGGTCACTCGCTTGCAGAGATTGCGGCGCACTATGGAATTGGGGTTCTGTCTGGTATTGATACCCGTGCGATTACCCACATTGTGCGGACGGAAGGTGAAGTGTACGGTTTGATGACGGCTGACCCGGCGAAGCTTGATTCGTTCAAGCCACAGCCAGTTGGCAATGTTGTGCCGGGTGTGTCGGTCAAAGAAGCACAAACGTACAGCGAAGATGCAGAAGGTCCACATGTAGCGCTGATTGACTTTGGCTACAAAAAATCCATTTTAACCAATCTACTAAACGGTGGCTGTAAGGTAACCGTGATGCCGTACAGCGTGACATATAACGAAATTGTAGCACTCAATCCTGACGGTGTATTTCTGTCGAACGGACCAGGGGACCCGAAAGATCTTACACCGCAGCTTGGAGAGTTGAAGCAGATCGTGGAAAACTATCCGACGATGGGTATTTGCTTGGGACATCAGCTTATCTCATTGATGTTTGGCTGCGACACCGAGCGCCTGCCGTACGGACATCGCGGTAGCAACCATCCAGTGAAGAACGTCATCACAGGTAAAGTGTATCTGACCTCACAAAATCACGGCTACGTTGTGAAGCCGGAGTCACTTGCGGTATCACCACTTGAATTGACATTTGTGAACGTAAACGATAAATCAGTCGAAGGTGTTCGTCATAAGACATTGCCGATCTCGTCTGTGCAGTTCCATCCGGAAGCACATGCGGGCCCGGATGATACGAATCATTTGTTCGCGGACTTTATCCGCCAATGCCAGGCTACAGGAGAGAAGAGTTATGCCTAAATTACCCGACATCAAAAAAGTTCTCGTTTTAGGCTCCGGTCCGATTGTTATCGGGCAGGCGGCTGAATTTGACTATGCCGGTGCGCAGGCGTGTCTGGCACTGCGTGAAGAGGGCGTAGAAGTTATTCTCGTCAACAATAACCCGGCGACGATCATGACCGATGATGAAGTCGCAGATCGGATCTATATGGAGCCGCTCACGGTTGAAGCGGTGGAAAAGATTATCGCCAAAGAACGCCCGGATGGCGTGCTGCCAACGCTTGGCGGGCAAACAGGTCTAAACCTGGCGGTAGAATTGTCGAAGGCAGGTGTGCTGGAGAAGTATGATGTGCAGCTGCTTGGCACACCGCTTGACACGATTATTCGCGGGGAAGACCGCGAAGAATTCAAGCAGATGATGAAAGACATTGGGGAGCCGGTTCCAGAAAGTGAAACGGTGCAAACGGTCGAAGATGCGGTTACGTTTGCGAACAGCATCGGGTATCCGGTTATTGTACGTCCGGCGTACACGCTTGGCGGTGCAGGCGGCGGTTTTGCCAATGATGAGGTGGAACTTCGCGTGGTAGCAAAGCGTGGTCTGAATGCAAGTCCGATTCAGCAAGTATTGATCGAGCGTAGTATTAAAGGCTGGAAAGAAATTGAGTACGAAGTTATGCGTGATGCGAACGATACGTGCATCATCGTCTGCAACATGGAGAACTTCGATCCGGTGGGCGTGCATACCGGGGACTCGATCGTATTCGCACCGTCCCAAACATTAACAGATCGCCAGTATCAGATGCTGCGCTCGGTAGCATGTAAAGTCATTCGTGCACTTGGTGTTGTAGGGGGCTGCAACATTCAGTATGCGCTCGACCCGAATAGTGATGATTATTATCTTATCGAAGTTAACCCACGGGTAAGTCGCTCGTCTGCGCTTGCTTCGAAAGCAACTGGTTATCCGATTGCCCGTACAGCTGCGAAGCTCGCACTTGGCTATCATCTTGATGAAGTCGTGAACCCGATTACAGGCTACACGTATGCAAGTTTTGAACCAGCGATTGATTATGTCGTGGCGAAAATTCCGCGCTGGCCGTTTGATAAGTTTCCACATGCCGACCGTACGCTTGGCACGCAGATGAAGGCAACGGGTGAAGTCATGTCGATTGACCGTACACTCGAAGGTGCCTTACTGAAAGGCATCCGCTCGCTTGAGATTGGCATTCAGCACGTAGAGCTTAGCTATGTGAAAGAAGCAAGCGACGATGAGCTGATTGAACAGATGGTGACGGCAACCGACGAGCGTATTTTCTACATCACAGAAGCACTTCGCCGTGGCATGAGTGTGGACATCATTCATGAGAAAACCCAGGTGGATCATTTCTTCCTGAACGCGCTTGCTCGGATCGTAAAACTGGAGAAAACCATGGCGGATGTGCGCTGGAGCGGCATGAAGCCGGAACTGCTGAAAGAAGCAAAGCTGCGTGGTTTTGCAGACAGTACGATTGCCCGCCTGTGTGGCGCGAGTTTTGAGGAAGTGCGTACGGCCTTAAAAGAGTGGGGAATCCGCCCAGCTTACAAGCTTGTCGATACATGTGCGGCTGAATTCGTGGCAGCCACACCGTACTACTATTCAACGTGGCAGGGGCGCGACGAAGTTCCGGTTACGAAAGATGGCAAAAAAGTGCTGGTCTTAGGTTCTGGTCCGATCCGTATCGGTCAGGGTATCGAGTTTGACTATTGCTCAGTACATGCGGCGAAATCGCTTCGTAAGCACGGCATTCAGGCGGTTGTCATTAACAACAACCCGGAAACCGTATCGACCGATTACAACACAGCCGATCAGCTGTATTTTGAACCGCTTGCGCTTGAAGACGTATTAAACGTGATTGAAAAAGAACAGGTAGATGGCGTTATGGTACAGTTCGGCGGCCAGACGGCGATCAACCTGGCAGAGAAACTGCAAAAAGCAGGGGTGCATGTATATGGTACGTCTGTAGAAGCGATTGATATGGTAGAAGATCGGGAACTGTTCTACGCGATGCTGCGTAAGCTCGACATTCCGCACATCCCGGGTCAAGGTGTGAACAGCCAGCAGGGGGCACACCTTGTCGCAGAAGAAATCGGCTACCCGGTGCTTATCCGTCCATCGTACGTTATTGGTGGACGTGGTATGGCCGTGCTGCACAATTCGGAAGAGCTGGATCAGTATTTTGCCGACTGGAATCGCTACACATCATCCGGTGCGCTGTTCCCGCTGTTGATTGATAAATATGTGTCCGGTATGGAAGTCGAGATTGATGCGATTTGCGATGGAGATAATATTCTCATCCCGGGCATCTTCCAGCATATCGAACGTGCTGGGGTTCACTCCGGTGATAGTATGGCAATCTTCCCGTCTCCGCATCTTACAGATGCACAGCGTGAAGAGATTGGGCGCTATGCTGCGTTGATTGCAAAAGAAATGAACGCAAGCGGCTTGATTAACTTGCAGCTTGTGATTGATGATAAAGGTACAATCTATGTACTGGAAGTAAACCCACGTGCGTCCCGCACCGTGCCAATCGTGAGCAAAGTAACCGGCGTACCGATGGTGGCACTTGCTACGCGAGCTCAAATGGGTGAGAAACTCGCTGATATGGGATATGGCACAGGCATGATGCCGCGCATTCCGTTCTATGCGGTGAAAGGTCCGGTATTCTCCACTATTAAGCTGAACGGTGTTGATCCGGCGCTTGGACCGGAGATGAAATCAACCGGGGAAGTAATCGGACTTAGCTACTCCGTAGAGGAAGCGATTGGCAAGGCGATTGCCTGGAAAGAAGGTATCTGCGATTGGTTGGTGAATGGCGATATGATTCTGCTATCGCTGTCGGAACAGGATAAAGCAGCATTCGTGCCACACATTGCGATGCTGAAAAAACTGGGCGTACAGGTGATTGCAACACCGGGTACAGCAGCTCTTCTGAACGAGCATGACTTGCAAGTGGCAGAAGTTGTGGAGACGGTAGAGCGTGTAAAAGCCATTTGTGCGGATCGTCCGGTAAAAGCGTTCGTGAATACACCGACGCTTGGAAACAAACGGGGGCGTTTCGGATTTGAACTGCGTCAGCTGGCCCTTGCGCTGAACATCCCGTGCTTTACATTCCTTGATACGTTTGCGTCGTATCTGGACGTACATGGACATGGTGCAGGTGAAGCGATTGACCTCGGCTCGTATTTAAACGGGGCAAAACGAAAGGAGTCTGTGAAATAAGATGACAGTAGCTGAACAAGTAAAGGGCAGAGATTTCCTCTGCCTCTCCGATTATACAAAAGACGAAATCCTGTATTTGCTCGATCTGGCGGCAAAGCTGAAGGATGAGCAGAAAAAAGGCATTCCGCATCCACATCTTGCGGGCAAAACGCTGGGTATGATTTTTGAGAAGTCTTCCACACGTACCCGTGTATCATTTGAAGTAGGGATGTATCAGCTTGGTGGAATGGCAATGTTTTTGAGCAGCCGTGACCTGCAAATCGGTCGTGGAGAACCGATCTCGGATACAGCGCAAGTACTGTCTCGCTATATTGATGGCATCATGATTCGGACGTTTTCGGATGATATGGTTCGCGAGCTGGCGGAATTCGCATCAATTCCGATTATCAACGGGCTGACTGATATGCAGCACCCGTGTCAGGTGATGGCGGACTTCCAGACAATCATTGAGCAGAAAGGCAAGCTGGAAGGATTGAAACTGGCGTACGTAGGGGATGGCAATAACATGGTGCATTCCCTCATGATTGGGGCCGCGAAAGTTGGTATGCACGTATCGGTTGCTTCTCCAGCAGGTTATGAGCCAGATGCGGGTGTAACCGAGATGACCAAGCAATTCGCTCAGGAAACAGGCGTGAATGTTGTGGTTACGCATGATCCGATGGAGGCAGTAAAAGATGCTGACGTGATCTACACAGACGTGTGGGCAAGCATGGGCCAGGAAGCAGAACAGCAGGAACGGATTGAGAAGTTTAAAGGCTTCGAAGTGAACGGTGAGATGATGCAACAAGCGAAGCCGGATGCGATCTTCCTGCATTGTCTGCCAGCGCACCGTGGAGAAGAAGTGGCAGCAGAAGTGATCGATGGTCCACAATCTCACGTGTTTGATCAGGCAGAAAATCGTCTGCACGCGCAAAAAGCGATTCTTGTAGCATTAATGGGATAAAGAAAAAGAAGGATGTAGGGGTTCAATCCACCTGCATCCTTCTTTTTGTATAAAATTCCTCCTTCCGGTTACCCTACTACGTGACCAATTATGCCAGAAGGAGGAAAAATAATGATGAAGAAAATCTGGAGATCGACGGTGCTGGCAGCAGCCCTAATGCTGATGATGGCTCCAGCGCAGGTATTTGCCCATCCAGGAAGTGAAGCTATATCCCCGGAACTCAAGCAAATTCATGCGCAGATCAAAGAAATTAAGGATCAGAATCATGAGTTGATGCGTAAGATCCACGATAAATTTCGGACGCAGATAGAAGCACTTAAGAAAGCAAAAGAGAGCCGGGATACAGCAGCAGAGCGTGAAGCGATTAGCAAGCTGCGTGAGATGGAGCAGCAGATTGTTCAACTGAAAAAAGAGCGGTTACGCTTTGAGCAAAATACAAATGAGCAGTTGAAAAAGTTGGCACAGTAATAGAAAACTACAAGAGGCTATCTCAAAAGCTGTAACACGGCGACTGAGGCAGCCTCTTCTTTCTTAGGATGAGGTTTCCGCCAAAGTGTGGAGGAGGAGCGGGACCGGGCGGGGCCTGTTTTTTGTAAAACAAAACGTTGTGCGGGGAGTGGGAGAAGGAAGGAGCAAGAGAGCACTTGTACGCGCCTACTCAGCGGAGGGAGATCGGCGAACGAGCCTTTGCCCGCAATCCTCCAGTGAATCAACATCTCAGGCTGTTCTTTGCGGGCACGTTCGGTGGGCTCCCGGAGCGGACAGTTCCAACTTCCCTGCAAGCGTACCGAAGCGAACGGCTCTTTCCTTTTCCCACTCCCTTCCACCACACGTTGTCGATTCTACAAACAAAGCCGCCCCGCCGGCCATATTCCAGCTTTTGTTCTTTTTTGTCTGGAAAACGATGTTTTTTAAGAGAAGTGCTACTATAATGAAAAGTAAGACAGGTTCGATACAGAAAAGAGGTTCAGCTATGTGGAAAACTGTAGACAAGAATGTGTTAGATAAACGAAAAGTACCGGCAACCCGCCTACGAGCTCGGATTGATCCAACTGTATTTCCATTTGAAACAACCGCCGAAGCAGAACCGCTGCATGACGGAATCATCGGGCAAGAACGAGCGGTTCGGGCCATGGAGTTCGGACTGCAAGTTCGGCAGGCCGGATACAATCTTTTTGTCATGGGGCAGCCTGGGACTGGAAAGACGACATACGCCCGGACAAAAGTCGCACAGCTTGCCGTAAACAAGCCAACACCTGCTGACTGGTGTTACGTATATAACTTCTCGCGTCCGGATTACCCGCTTGCGCTATCGTTTCCAGCGGGAGAAGGCCGTGTTTTTAAAGCATATATAGATGAGTTGTTCCAGGGAATCGAGCGTGCAATCCGGTCTACCTTCACCGGAGAGGAATATGAAAAGCAGCGTCAGTATACGGTACAGAACTTCAATAATCGCGCACAAGAATTATGGGACAAGCTAGCGGATAAAGCAGAAGAAGTAGGCTTTGCGCTAGAGCGTACTCCTGAAGGGATTGCGACCATTCCGCTTGTATCTGGCGAGCCAATGAGCAATGAGGCATTTAGCCAATTATCTAAAGAAGAGCAGGAAGTCTGGGAGAAAAAAAGCAGACAGCTTGAACAAGACGCGGCGGAGACACTGCGTCAGGTACATCTGATTGAGCGAGAGCTTGCACAGACTATTGCTTCGATGAACAAAGACTCGGCCCGCCATGCAGTCTATCATCTGTTCCAGCCTTTGTATAAGCTATACCGCGATGAACAGGTACAGGCGTATATAAAAGCATACGAGGAAAATGTGATCGAAAACTATCAACTGTTCACCGAGCAGGAAAAAGAAGCAGATCCGATGGAAAGCTTGCTTGAACCCGATCGGAAAAGCGCGTACTACCGTTACCGTGTCAATGTGGTAGTGGACAACAGTGAAGTGGAAGGAGCGCCCGTCGTCTTTGAGACGAATCCGTCCTATTATAATTTGTTTGGAAGGATGGAATATCGCAGTACGCTTGGTACGATGACGACTGACTTCACGATGATCAAGCCAGGTGCCCTACATCTAGCAAATGGGGGCTATCTGATTATGCAGGCTGGTGAATTGCTGCGGAATCCGTATGCCTGGCATGTTTTAAAACGAACCTTAAAAATTGCCAGCATCCAGATTGAGAATGTAGCGGAAGAGCAGGGACTTGTGGCGGCAAGTGGGCTGAAGCCAGAGCCGATTCCTCTTCAAGTCAAAGTCGTATTGATCGGAGATTACGATGTGTACCGCGCACTTGCAGAGTGGGATGATGATTTTTCTGAGTTGTTCCAGGTTAACGTCGAATTTGATACCGAGATGAAAAATGAACAGGCCAATCATCTTGCGTTCGCATCGTTCGTGCGAAGCTACGGGGAAAAAGAAGGACTGCGCCCGTTTCACCGCTCGGCGCTAGCGGGGCTGATTGAACACAGCGCCCGGCTTGCGGAAGATCAACGAAAACTAACAACTGGATTTCAAGCTGTTACACGTCTGCTCGTGGAAGCTGCGTTCTGGGCTGAGCAGGAAGCAAGTGATATCGTATATGGTCAGCATGTACAAAAAGCGCTTGCTGAGCAGGAGTACCGATCCAACGGAATGGATGAGAGAATGCGGGAGATGATTGAAGACGGCACCATTATGGTCGATGTAACCGGAGAACGTGTGGGACAGATCAATGGGCTTGCGGTCCTGCAGATTGGTGAGTACGCGTTCGGCCAGCCGCACCGGATTACTGCCCAGACATTCATCGGGCGCAGCGGGATTATTAACATTGAAAGGGAAACTTCGCTAAGCGGGCAGATTCATCACAAAGGCTTGTTGATTTTAAGCGGATATTTGGCCGGAAAGTTTGCTCAGGATAAACCCTTGCCGCTATCGGCTAGTATCACATTTGAACAAACATATAGCATGATTGACGGAGATAGTGCGTCTAGTACGGAGCTGTATGCACTGCTTTCTTCTTTGTCAGATATTCCAATTCGCCAGGGAATTGCGGTTACGGGTTCCGTGAATCAGTGGGGCGAGATTCAGCCAATCGGAGGCGTAAACGAAAAAATTGAAGGCTTTTTTGCGGTATGTCGGGCGCTAGGCTTGACCGGCGAGCAAGGAGTCATCATTCCACACCAGAATGTGAAAAACTTGATGCTGCGTCGGGAAGTCGTCGAAGCAGTAGAGAGTGGAACATTCCACATCTGGCAGGTGCGGACCATTGAAGAAGGGATCGAAATTCTTACCGGTATTGAAGCAGGAATGTATGAAGAGAAAACAGGCTATCTTGATGGAACATTATTCGCTGCGGTCAACAAACGACTGGAGCGAATGGCAGCTGTCGGAAGCGATTCAGCCGATCTCGTCATTGATGTTGATTCCGATGTGGTACAACAAATTATCAGGCAAGAAAGTGGTAAATAGTTTTTTTGCAAAAAAGGTATTGAATTTTTATAAATAAGGATGCATAATATTGCATAGTGAATCAAACGAAAAATTAGCTCGTTTTAAAAGGAGAGACCTATAATCATGGCAAAGGACAAAATTATTCTCGCTTATTCTGGCGGCTTAGATACTTCCGTAGCAATCAAATGGTTGCAAGAAAACTATAACTACGACGTTATTGCAGTAGCACTTGATGTCGGCGAAGGCAAAGACCTCAATTTCGTACGTGATAAAGCAATCCAGGTTGGTGCGATCAAGTCATACGTAGTCGATGCAAAAGAACTATTCGCAAACGAATTTGTACTTCCAGCTCTGAAAGCAAATGCAATGTATGAAGGTAAATATCCAGTTGTATCTGCACTGTCTCGTCCACTTATTTCAAAAGTGCTGGTTGACATCGCAGCAGAAGAAGGCGCGGTTGCGATCGCACACGGCTGCACAGGGAAAGGAAACGACCAGGTTCGTTTTGACGTTTCCATCACAGCATTGAATCCAGACCTTAAAATCGTTGCTCCAGTACGTGAGTGGGGCATGAGCCGTGACGAAGAAATTAAATATGCAATGGAGCACAATATTCCGATTCCAATCGATCTCGACAACCCGTTCAGCATCGACCAGAACTTGTGGGGACGTGCATGCGAGTGCGGTGAACTCGAAAATCCGTGGAACGAGCCGCCAAAGGGTGCGTATGACCTGACTGCTCATCTCGAAGATACACCGGATACACCAGAAGAAATCGAAATCGAATTCGTACAAGGTAAACCGGTTGCGCTGAATGGCAAACAAATGCTTCTGAGCGAACTGATTCTCGAACTGAATAAAATCGCAGGTAAGCATGGTGTAGGTCGTATCGACCACGTAGAAAACCGTCTGGTTGGGATCAAATCTCGTGAAGTATACGAAGCACCGGGTGCGATCACACTCATTTTGGCTCACCGTGAGCTTGAGTTCTTGACACAGCCGCGTGAAGTTGCGCAGTTCAAGCCGATCATCGAGCAAAAAGTTTCTCAGGTGATTTACGAAGGTCTGTGGTTCTCTCCAATTACAGATGCACTCAAAGCGTTCGTGGAAGAAACACAAAAATTCGTAACAGGTACTATTCGCGTGAAACTGTTCAAAGGACATGCGATTGTTGTGGGACGTAAATCTGAGTCTTCCCTGTACGATGAAAACCTGGCGACATACGGCACAGAAGATACATTCGATCACCAAGCAGCGATTGGGTTTGTTAAACTGTGGGGTCTGCAAACACAAGTATTCGTTCAAACAAACAAAGACAAGCTTGACCATACACCGAAAGCGGTTATTATCGATAAAAAAGAAGCGGTACAGCAATAATAAAGACAGGAATGCAATAGCAGAGAGGGGGGAGGCGTTTTCCGTTCGGGCACAGCCGGGGCTGGGAAACGCCTTGTATTTATGAAACTATGGGGCGGTCGCTTTACGAAAGCCACAGATAAGCTGGTAGAAGAATACACAGCATCGATTCAGTTCGACCAGCAACTATGGAAAGAAGATATCACAGGCAGCCTTGCACATGTGGCGATGCTTGGAAAATGCGGCATTATCGGTGAAGATGAGGCGGCAACGATTGCGGAAGGTTTGAAAAAAGTAGCGAAAATCATTGAAGCAGGCAAAGCCGAGTTCACGATTTCGAATGAAGACGTACATATGAACGTCGAAAAAATGCTGCTTGATGAAGTGGGACCAGTTGGCGGCAAGCTGCATACAGGCCGCAGCCGTAACGATCAGGTGGCGACTGACATGCACCTGTATTTGCGTGCGCGTGTTGTCGAACTCGTAGCATTGATTGCGCAAGTACAGGAGGCTCTTTTAGAGCAGGCAAAAGCAAACGTGGATACTATTTTACCAGGCTATACGCATCTGCAGCGCGCACAGCCGATTTTGTTCGCCCATCATTTGATGGCTTATTACTCTATGTTCCAGCGTGATGCGGAACGCTTGATGGATAGCTTCAAGCGTATTAATGTGCTGCCGCTTGGCGCAGGTGCGCTTGCGGGTACAACATTCCCGATTGACCGGGAGTATGTAGCGGAACTGCTTAAGTTTGATGCGGTTTATACAAACAGCCTGGATGCAGTAAGTGATCGGGACTTTATCATTGAATTCCTCAGCGGGTCGTCACTTCTGATGGCGCATTTGTCTCGTCTGTGTGAAGAGATGATTTTATGGATGAGCAACGAGTTTAATTTTGTGGAGTTGGATGATGCATTCTGCACAGGATCAAGCATCATGCCACAGAAGAAAAATCCGGACGTAGCCGAGCTTGTACGTGGGAAAACGGGTCGTGTGTACGGCAATCTCATGGGAATGCTGACGGTACTGAAAGGGCTACCGCTTGCTTATAACAAGGACATGCAGGAAGATAAAGAAGGCATGTTCGATACAGTTACAACACTGCACGGTGCTCTGTCGCTGTTCGCTCCAATGATTCGGACGATGAAAGTGAAGAAAGAAAACATGCGTCAGGCAGTAGCAGAAGACTTCTCGAATGCGACTGATCTTGCGGATTATCTTGTAGGGAAAGGCATGCCGTTCCGTCAGGCGCACGAAGTTGTCGGCAAAAGCGTACTGTACTGCATTGATGCAGGAAAATATTTGCTTGATATGAAGCTTGATGAGTATAAGCAGTTCTCCGAGTTGTTTGAAGATGATATTTACGCCGCTCTTGATCCGAAGCAAGTTGTGAATGCACGTAACGTGCTCGGTGGCACGGCGAAAAACCAGGTAGAAATTCAACTGAATGCCGCTTCTATCGATTTGCAGCGCACGCATCAGTGGGTAGAAGATCACGAGAAAAAAATCGATGTGCATCTTTTATAGAATGAATCGTGAACGCTAGTATTCGGCAGAATTTAGCATTATTTATCCCGTCATCCCTTTCCAGAGCAGGAGAGGGATGATTTTTTTCGGAAATGCTCAAAAATGGTGTACGATTGTTCATGCGTTTTTATCGACAAATGGTATAATAGCATAGGGGTTTTGTGTTGAATGATGTCACTTTCTAGTAAAAGCAGTAAAATATATTGTAGTCTGGGTGATCCAATTTGATAGAAATGCAGGATGTATGGAAGACGTATCCGAACGGCACGATCGCGCTGCAAGGCATTAATGTTCGCATTAAAAGTGGCGAATTTGTCTATGTGGTGGGACCTTCCGGTTCGGGAAAATCAACGTTTATTAAATTAATGTACCGTGAAGAAAACGCAAATAAAGGCCAGATCATGTTGACCGCAGAAGGAGAGACTTTTGCGATTAATCGTATCAAAGAAAGGCAAATTCCGTATGTGCGTCGCAAGATTGGCGTCGTATTTCAGGATTTTAAACTGCTGCCGCGTCTGACAGTTTATGAGAACGTAGCGTTTGCGATGGAAGTTATTGAAACACCGGTCAAAGATATTAAGCCGCGTGTGATGGAAGTACTTGAGCTTGTTCGCTTGAAACATAAAGCACGCTCGCTTCCCGATCAGCTTTCTGGTGGGGAGCAGCAGCGGGTAGCCATTGCGCGGGCGATCGTAAATAACCCAAGCATCATTATCGCCGATGAGCCGACCGGGAACCTTGATCCCGAGACGTCGATGGATATTATGCAGACGCTACTTGATATTAACCGACGTGGCACCACAGTTGTGATGGCCACGCATAATAGAGAAATTGTGAATAGCGTCCGGAAGCGGGTTATTGCCATTGAAGCAGGCCGCATCATTCGAGATGAGCAGAGAGGGGAGTACGGCTATGAAGACTAGCACGATGACCCGTCATCTGCGTGAAGGATGTAAGAACTTAGGTCGTAACGGCTGGATGACATTTGCCTCGATCAGTGCCGTGATGATTACCCTGCTGACTCTCGGCGTGTTTCTCTTGCTGGCGTTGAATATACAGCATTTGGTTGAGAAGGTAGAGAAGCAGGTTGAGATTCGTGTTATGCTTGATGTTACGAGTGATCAGGCACAAGCTAAGCAGGTAGAAGCAGAGATACGCAAGTTTCCAGAATTACAAGGAATTGAGTTTGTCTCCAAGCAGCAAGGATTGAATAGCTTGAAGCAAAGCTTTGGAAAGCAAGGTTCGCTCTTAAATGGGCTGGAAAAAGAAAATCCGCTGCCTGATTCGTATGTCGTGAAGGCAAAATCACCACAGCAGACGGGAGCACTCGCCAAAAAGATTGAAAAGATTCCAGGTGTAAAGAGTGTAAATTACGCGGAGCAAACAACGGCAAAGTTGTTTGAGGTTACGGATGTAATCCGCTTTGTTATTGTAGCGTTTATTTTTGCGCTTGCCTTTACGGCCATGTTTGTCATCGCGAATACAATCAAGTTAACGATTTTCGCACGCCGCCGCGAGATTGAGATTATGAAGCTTGTCGGAGCAACAAATGGCTTTATTCGCTGGCCATTTTTTGTAGAGGGCGCGTTGATGGGTGTTTTCGGTGCGATCTTACCGATTGTGATTCTAGCAGTGAGCTATAAATGGCTTTTGAACTTCGTGGAAGGAAAGCTTGCACTTTCTTTTCTAGATTTACTGCCGCTTCATCCATTAATGCTGCAGGTTGCGTTTATCTTGCTCGGCATTGGTGCCTTTATCGGTATTTGGGGAAGTATGATGTCCGTGCGCAAATTCTTGCGCGTGTAAAAGGTAGATATAAAAATAAGAGATTTGCAATTCGGGGAGGAAAAGATGAAAAAGAAATTCCTGATTCCGCTTGTAGCAGCTCTTGCAATTACGGGGCTTACTCCGGCAGCTAGCCGGGCTGGTAGTGTATCTGATGTGCAGCAGGAAATTAACCAGATTCGTCAGCAAAGCGAAGCAGCAAAGGCAAAAGTAGGAACGATTAATCAGCAGATTAATAAGCTGCACACTCAGCAGCAGGATACAAAAGAAGACATCATGAGCATTGACCTGAAAATGAATGACACGCAAGCGAAAATTGATCAATTGAATCAAAAAATCCAGGCGACAACCGTTGAGCTTCAGGAAGCTGCTAAAGAACTTCAGGCAGCGATGGAGCGCGTGCAGAAGCGGGATAAGCTGCTCAAAACACGTGTGACAGCTATCTATGAAGCAGGCGACATTTCGTATTTGGAAGTGCTGCTAGGCTCTCAGGATTTCGCAGATTTCCTGGAACGTCTGGATGCGGTCAAATCGATTGTCGATCAGGATGTAACGATTTTAGAAGATAATAAGCGTGACCGTGATATTATCGAGAAACGCAAAAACGAGATTCAGGCGAATCTGACTAACTTGAAAACGATGCAGGCAGAAAATCAGCAGTTAATTGCTGAGATGACAGCGCAGAAAGCGGATCGTGAACGCATTCTGAAAGAGTTGGAGAAGCAGGAAGGCGATCTTGTTGAAATTAAAGACGAGCAGGAGCAGGCAGCACTCGAACTGGTAAACCAGCTTCAGCGAAAACTCGATGAGCAGAACCGGGCTAATTCTGGTAGCGGTGGGGACTCAGGCGGAGAGCCTTCTTTCCACGGAAATGGACAACTTAGTAATCCGCTGCCAGGAGCGCGCTTGTCGTCTCCGTTCGGATACCGCATCCATCCGATTTTGCACACTCGCAAATTCCATGATGGACAGGACATGGCGGCTCCAGAAGGAAGCACAATCATGGCAGCAGGTGATGGGGTGGTAGCGTCAACCGGTTATATGAACGGCTATGGTAATACCGTAGTTATTTACCACGGAAACGGGTTGAGCACATTGTATGCGCATATCCGCAACGGCGGTATTATGGTGTCAGAAGGTCAAAGGGTAAAAGCCGGACAGAAAATCGCAGAAGTAGGGGCAACTGGACGTGCGACCGGGCCGCATCTTCATTTTACAGTGATTCAAAACGGACAGAAAGTAAATCCGATGTCATATATAAATTAAGCAACTCACAATGACGGATATATCCAGGGTATATCCGTCATATACTAGGTGGTAGAAATCGGATTATACAAAGGTGGTGCGTATAGTGGTAGTGAAACGCCGCACATTCATCACCATCATTCTGTTAGCTGTTGTATGTACAAGCATCGTGACGCTTGCGGCTGCCAAATACGTTGGACAGGCGTGGGGCAGCAGTGGTACAGCAGGAAATAAGCAGGAGATGGTGACGGCACCGAACCCGGAACTGGCGAAGATTTACGAAGCGTACCAGATCATTCAGGGAACGGCTCTGGAGAAGCGGGAACAAACTAAGCTGATTGACGGTGCTATCGACGGCATGGTTAAGACGCTCGATGACCCATTCTCCGATTACATGAATCAGAAAGAAACGAAAGATTTCAACTCATCCATTCAGTCCACCTTTGAGGGGATTGGGGCCGAAGTCACGCTGAAAAATGATAAGGTGACAATTGTTTCCCCGTTCAAAGGTTCTCCTGCGGAACGTGCAGGCTTGCGTCCAGGAGATCAGATCCTAAAAGTAAATGGAAAAAGCTTGAGCGGTATGAGCTTAACGGATGCCGTTCTACAGATTCGTGGACCAAAAGGAACGAAAGCAGAGCTTGAAATCATGCGAGCCGGTCTATCTGATCCGATGCAGATTACGGTTGTCCGGGATGATATTCCGGTTGAAACCGTATATGCGGACACTGTTGAGAAGGATGGCAAAACGTACGGTAAGATCGAGATTACACAGTTCTCTGAAAACACCGCGCAGCATTTTGAAAATGAACTGAAGAAGCTCGAAGCCAAAAACATTAGCGGTCTGATTGTGGATGTACGAGGCAATCCAGGAGGCCTGCTGAAATCAGTAGAGGCAATCGGGAATCTCCTCGTACCGAATAAAGGGATTATCCTTCAGATACAGTACAGTGATGGTCGCAAAGACATCGTTCGTTCTGATCTTAAGCAGGCGAAGTATCCGGTTGTAATCTTAACGGATAAAGGAAGTGCGAGCGCATCGGAGATTCTTGCGGGAGCCCTTCAGGAAAATGGCTACAAAGTAGTCGGTGACCAGTCATTCGGGAAAGGAACCGTACAGAATACGATTCCGTTAGAAGATGACAGTCAGTTGAAAATCACAGTCGCCAAGTGGCTGACGCCGAAAGGAAACTGGATTCACAAAAAAGGCATCACACCGGATGTGAAAATTAATCAACCGGACTATTTCACGGCGGCTCCGATTTCGGACAAAACAGAGCTTGTGCGTGATATGAACAGTGCGGATGTGAAAAACTTACAATTGATTCTCAAAGGGCTTGGCCAGGCACCGGGGCGTCAGGATGGCTATTTTGATAGTCATACGGAAACAGCAGTAAAAGCATTCCAGAGTCTGCACCAGCTCCCGATGACGGGACGAGTAGATAAGAAGACAGCACAGCTGATGCAGGAAGAGTTGATTACGCGTATTCGTGATCCGAAGAATGACTTGCAAATGCAGGGTGCGTTGGAAGTATTGTCAAGAGAAGCAAAATGATTTTTCAGCAGGGATTAGGAGCTGAAATAGAGAATTTTACAACCACGGTGTAGAAATGGCCGTGGTTGTTTTTTATGAGGTGGAGGAATAGATATGATAGACTGGTCTACTTTTTTGGTTGATCTGCTTATACAAATTCCGCGTACGCTGCTTAGTCCAGCACTGTATGCGTTTATTCTCTTGCTCTTCTGGTATGCAAGTCGGCAGATTAAACAGGAACGGCGCCTTTTTTCCGTGCGGGTGACGTCTGCACCACGTGAGATTGTACAGGCACTTGTTCCGGGGATCATAGTCGGAGCGGCGATATCGATTCTCTTGTTGGGATTCGGCATTGCATTGTCATACTTCGATGTATTGTCACTCTGGATTGGGAGTTTACTTCTGGGATTGATTGCTCCGCGTTTTGCGGCGGCGGGATATGCGGGTGGTGTGTTGATCGTGCTGTCTGCGCTATTCCGTCAGGTGGATGCGAGTGGGACGGGCCTATTCGCGTCGCTGGCAGGGTGGATGCAGCAGGTGCATGCTCCGGCAATTGCGGCACTGCTTGGCCTTTTATATGTGGCAGAAGGGATATTATTGCGGCGCCCTTCATTATACGGCTGTTCGCCGATGCTGCTTACTAGTCAGCGGGGGCTTGTGGTGGGAGCGTACCGTGTACGTAGGTTGTGGCTCGTCCCGCTGATCACGTTCATTGCAGATGGAACAGGCTCTTATTCATTTGTACTGCCGTCCGGCTGGCCTTGGTGGGCAGGCGCTGCGGTTTTAAGTCTGCTTCCCCTTCCGCTTATGATTGGACATGAGGATACGGCGATTGTCGCGACACCGGACGAGCAGATGCGCAGGCCTGGTACATGGATAATGGGGCTCGGTCTGTTGATTTTTGTGCTTGGTTATCTTGGCACGTACTGGTTACCGTTTGCTGTGCTGGGTGGCGTACTGGCGTTGGCCGGGCATGGTACCTTGCGTATGTACAGCCGCTGGCAGCAGAAGCTTCATGCACCATTATATGTGCAACGGAATAAAGGGGTATGCGTGCTGGGAGTTCTGCCGGGGAGTCCGGCGGATGAGATGGAGATTGTGACGGGCGATGTGATCATGCGAGTGAATGGACAGAGCATTGCTGGGGTAGAGGACTTGTATCCGGCGTTGCAGCAGCAGTCCGCCTTTTGTAAAATGGAAGTGTTGAATCGGGACGGACATATTAAATATGTGCAGCGCTCGGTATACCAGGGAGATCATCATCAGCTCGGATTGATTTTGGCACCGGAAGCAACAGGAGAGATGGTAGGGGTGTCCCGAATGCGTCGCGGGGGGCTTTTGGAACGAAATCATCAGCCGATGGATGAACCTGAATCGAGTGTGCCGTTGGATCAAGGAAAGGATGTTTCATTTTGATTGTCAGTTATATAGTTGCATTGATCATGCCGCTTGTGCTGGCGGCTGTTCTCTCGCGTGCCATACGAAATGTATGGGTAGGTATCATCGCGACATTTGGTATCATGATGGTCGGCTTCGATGGGGCGTATCAACCGCTTCCGGTTATACTCATCGGTGCTGCAGCTGGATTGATCGGTATGTACATCGGGTATCTTTGGTTGAAGTCGAATAATCTTACAGAATGAAAAGAGGCACCGTGACTTGTACTCACGGTGCCTTTCTGTTGCTTATAAATCAGATGCTGTCTGAATTAATTTGTTGCTGCTGCTTGATGTTTTTCACCTTTAGCTGGGAATTTGATGCCGAGTGCTTCAAGCTGAGTTTTAGCTTCATCTTTTGTTAAAGTACCCGCTTTTACTTGATCACGAATGGCTTTTACTTTTGCTTTGGTAGCATCGTCAAGTTTATTGAAAGCACCTTGATGACGTTCTGGTGCTTTGATGCCGAGTGCTTCGAGCTGAGCTTTAGCTTCATCTTTCGTTAAAGTACCCGCTTTTTCTTGTTCGAAAATGGCTTTTACTTTTTCCTTTGTCGCAGCATCAAGGTTAGCGAAGTGATCTTGATGTTGTGGCAGTTTAATGCCGAGTGCTTCGAGTTGAGCTTTCGCTTGATCATGAGTTAAAGTGCCAGCTTTTTCTTGTTCGAAAATGGCTTTTACTTTTGCTTTGGTAGCATCGTCAAGTTTATTAAGAAACCCTTCGCGGTGTTGTGGGGCTTTGATACCGAGTGCTTCTAATTGAGTTTTCGCTGCTTCTTGTGTTAGTGTGCCAGCTTTCACCTGATCACGAATGGCTTTTACTTTTTCTTTCGTCGCAGCATCAAGGGTAGCATGTGCATGATGTCCAGCATATTGTTTCTCTTGGGATGGTGATTGTGCAGGTGCATCAGCAGCAAACACAGATCCAACGGATGCCAGAGCGAATACAGCACCTAAAGCAGTTGCAACAAGTTTCTTTTTCATAAATAGCCATCTCCTTTAATGTAAGTGGGGTTTTGTTTACGTCTTAATAATGGACTAGAAATATGGTAAGAATGTCAAACAATTATGGGGAATTATAAAAAATAAAAGCAGCGTCCTATTTACTAGGAAGCTGCTTTTATACACATTACCTCGCTTGCTCTAACCGTTTAGCCACAAGCGAAAGACTGAAGTTTACCACAAAGTACATCAATGCAATGATAAGCAAAATCGGGATGATATAGTTTGTGTGCGTATTGTAGATGATCTGTCCGTTATGCATGACATCTTCAAGGGTGATGATGATCGCAAGTGAGGTATCTTTCAACAGTGAGATGAATTGACTGACCATCGGCGGTGCCATGCGGCGGAGCGCCTGTGGGAGCACGATGTGTCGTAGTGTCTGCATATAGGACATGCCGGATGAACGGGCTGCCTCGATCTGTCCCTTGTCAACAGATTGCAGACCACTGCGGACAATTTCAGAAATCATAGCCGCTTCAAATATAGTAAGAGCTGCAATTGCTGCGCTAAATACCTCAAGCTTAATACCGATATCCGGGAGTGCGAAGTAAACGAAAAAGATGATGAGGATGAGCGGTAGATTTCGAATCGTTTCTACACAGACGAACATCGCCTGTGACAGAACTGGAATTTTCATATAGCGAATTACGCCAATAATGACGGCGAAAATAAATGATAGGATAATCGCGATTGCGGCGACCTCTAGGGTAACAAGAAAGCCCTCTAGCAAAAAGCGTAAATTAGCAGCGCTATAAGCACCAGCAAAATCCATAACGGTCACTCCTTTCGTAGTACAGTGTCTGCTTATCTATGTCCGACGCGCATGCGGCGTTCTAGCAAGTTGACCAGAATCGATAGTGGAACGGTAAGTAATAGGTAGAAGGCCGCTACGAGTATATACGTTTCGAATGTATGGAACGTACTGGTTGCTACAATATCGGCGTGGTACATCAGGTCCATCCCGGCGATGACACCGAGAATGGCTGAGTTTTTTACCAGGTTAATAAATTGATTGCCGAGTGGCGGAATCACAATTCGGAATGCTTGCGGCAGAATGACGTAGCGCATTGCTTGCACATATGATAGACCCGACGAGCGGGCCGCTTCCATCTGTCCTTTGGAAATGGATTGAATCCCAGCTCGAATCGCTTCCGAGATAAAGGCTGCTGTATAAATCGTGAGGCCAAGTGTTCCGGCAGCAAAGGAGTTGATCTCGATTCCTAAACCCGGCAGTCCGAAATAAAAGAAGAATATCTGAATAAGTAGCGGGGTATTACGGATAAATTCAACATAAGCACGCCCAATAAAGACAAGTAGCCGAAATGGCGAAATGCAGAGCAAGGCTACAAGTGTGCCGAGTGCTAAGCTTGCTACCAGTGCGAGTAGACTGACCTCCAGCGTGGTAAGCAGTCCACTTGTATATTCATGGGAGTAGGTTGAGTAAATTTCTACAATCGTGTTTAGCATGCTTCCCCGTCCTTTCTGTGAAAAAAAGGGCCTGTCGGTCAGTGAAGCGCACCGTCAGACCCAGTTCTGCTTATTTTTTCTCTGGCTTTTTGTTAAACCATTTCTCATGGAGTTTATCGTATTCACCGGAAGATTTCATTTCCTTGATTGTTTCGTTTACAGCTTTCAGCATTTCTGTGTCGCCTTTGCGAACCGCAATGCCATACGGTTCATCCGTGAACAGACCGCCTACGAGCTTATAATTCGGATCTTCTTTCTGCATGCCAAGCAGAATGGAGTTATCAGTTGTAAGCGCATCACCTTTTTTCGACTTAAGCGCAGTGAATGCTTCCGCATAGTTCTCGTATTCCGCTACTTTTGCTTCGGGAGATTTCTCACGGATGTTTTTCGCGGAAGTAGAGCCTTTTACCGCGATGACGGTTTTGCCTTTCAAATCCTGAATACCCGTAATCGGGGAGTTATTAGCAACGAGCAGCGATTGGCCTGCTTCAAAGTATACATCAGAGAAATCAACCTGTTTCTTCCGTTCCTCTGTAATGGTCATTGTTGCAACAATCGCATCGATGTCACCATTGTTAAGAAGCGGGATACGTGTTTTAGAGGTTACTTCTTTCAACTCAATTTTGTTTTCATCGCCAACGACCTTTTTTGCCACAGCTTTTGCCACATCAATGTCAAAGCCTTTAACCTGACCGTCTGCTGGGTCTTTTTTACCGAACAGGTTGGTGTCGTATTTTACACCGACAATGAGTTTTCCGCGTTCTTTTGCTGCGGCGACGGCACTTTTTACTGTTTTGGTGTCGCCGCCACTTGTAGCTGTTCCGGCTGCTGGTTTATCTCCACCACCACCACAACCTGTGAGAGCAGCAGTAATAGCAAGCGCCATTGTTATAACGGATACTTTCCATTTTTTCTTTACCATTAAAAAATCCCCCTTTATATATGTGTGATAAAAGAACTCAACATTAGTGATTAAGTAAACGACTTAGGAAAGCGCGAGCCCGCTCTTCTTTCGGATTCTCGAAGAAAGTATTCGGCTCGCTTACTTCAACAATCTGACCCTGATCCATAAAGACAACACGGTTCGCTACTTCACGGGCAAATCCCATCTCGTGTGTCACAACGACCATCGTAATCCCTTCGTGAGCCAGACTTTTCATAACGTCCAGTACTTCCCCGATCATCTCCGGGTCAAGTGCAGAGGTTGGCTCATCGAACAGCATAACTTTTGGCTTCATGGCAAGACCGCGAGCAATTGCTACACGCTGTTGCTGACCGCCTGACAGTTCGCCCGGATATGCATCGGCTTTATGGGCAAGTCCGACTTTTTCGAGATAGTAACGGGCTGTTTTATCCGCTTCCTGTTTCGGGATATTCCGGACTTTACGCGGAGCTAGCGTAATGTTTTCAAGCACTGTCATGTGCGGGTACAGGTTAAAGTGCTGAAAGACCATGCCAATCTCTTGGCGCATTTCGTTAAGATTTGTTTTACGGTCATGAACACGTACGCCGTCCACAATCAGTTCACCAGATGAAATCGCTTCCAAACGATTGATGCAACGGAGCATGGTAGATTTACCGGAACCGGAAGGGCCGATTACAACGACAACTTCGCCTGCTGAGATCGTTAGGTTGATGTCTTTGAGAACGTGAAAGGAGCCGTAATGTTTATCTACCTGGCGAAATTCAATCATTCGCAATCCTCCTAAACAAAACAGTAAAAATTTTATTAATATTTTATTAATGATACCCTGCATCAGTAAAAAATGTAAATATTAATTTATCGTAAAAATAAGAAAAATACATTTTCAATATGAACAAAACTCATGAACTTATAACCAGAGAGAACTTTTGTTCGGTTAAATTGCGTTTTCGCATAGCTCATATGCTATAATAGAAGGTAGTATTTTGTGCAGAAAGATGGTGAGATGTTGGAAAGGCTTACGAAAAAATTCGAGCTCGTCTCTGATTACGAACCAAAAGGTGATCAGCCAACTGCGATTGCTGCACTAGTGAATGGAGTTGAAGCGGGCAAGAAGCATCAAACATTGCTAGGTGCAACTGGAACAGGGAAAACATTCACGATGGCACAGGTTATTAATCGTGTCCAGAAGCCAACACTGGTCATTGCCCATAATAAAACACTTGCTGCTCAGTTAGCCAGCGAGTTCAAGGAGTTCTTCCCGCATAATGCGGTAGAATACTTCGTCAGTTACTATGATTACTATCAGCCGGAAGCGTACATTCCGCAATCGGATACGTATATTGAGAAAGATGCTAGCATTAATGAAGAGATTGACAAGCTCCGTCACTCAGCAACGAGCGCATTGTTTGAGCGTAATGATGTCATTATTGTGGCGAGTGTGTCTTGCATTTATGGTCTCGGTTCACCGCAGGAATACGGTTCCCTTCTATTATCATTGCGTCGGGGAATGGAGAAAGGGCGGGACGACGTACTGCGCAAGCTGATTGACATTCAGTATGATCGGAACGACATTAACTTTACGCGCGGTACATTTCGCGTGCGTGGAGATGTGGTGGAGATCTTTCCTGCCTCTACAAGTGAACATGCGATACGTGTAGAGTTTTTCGGTGATGAAATTGAGCGGATCACCGAAATTGATGTGTTAACGGGTGCTGTGCTTCTGGAGCGGGAACACGTCGCGATTTTTCCGGCGTCTCACTTCGTAACTGGACCGGATAAGATGAGTAAGGCGATCATCAGCATCGAAGCGGAGTTGGAACAGCAGCTGGCGCATTTTAAAGAGCAGGGCAAGCTGCTAGAAGCGCAGCGCTTAGAGCAGCGAACACGCTATGACATCGAGATGATGCAGGAGATGGGCTACTGCTCGGGTGTAGAGAACTATTCACGTCATCTAGCGGGGCTTGCCCCAGGTGCGACACCGTATACGTTACTTGATTACTTTCCAGATGATTTTATGATTATGGCGGATGAGTCCCACATTACGATTCCGCAAATTCGCGGGATGTATAACGGGGATAAGGCTCGTAAGGATATGCTCATTCAGCATGGTTTCCGCCTGCCGTCCGCAGCCGATAACCGCCCGCTGCAATTCAAAGAATTTGAGAAACATATTAATCGGATTGTTTATGTATCGGCGACACCAGGTCCGTATGAGCTGGAGAAGGCACCGGATGTAGTCGAGCAGGTGATTCGTCCGACAGGCCTGCTTGATCCAACCATTGATGTGCGTCCATCACAAGGTCAGATTGATGATCTAGTAGGGGAGATTCATGACCGGATTGCCTGTGGTGAACGGGTGCTGGTGACGACACTTACGAAAAAAATGTCGGAGGATTTAACCGACTACCTCAAAGAGATTGGAATCAAAGTGCGCTATTTGCACTCGGATATTAAAACGATTGAACGTATGCAAATTATTCGTGATCTGCGGCTTGGTGTGTTTGACGTACTGATTGGCATTAACCTGCTGCGGGAAGGGTTAGATATACCGGAAGTATCGTTGGTAGCGATTCTTGATGCAGATAAAGAAGGCTTCCTGCGCAACGAACGTTCGCTGATCCAGACCATCGGGCGGGCGGCACGTAATGCGAGCGGTCATGTGATTATGTACGCTGATAAAATCACCCAATCCATTGAGAAGGCATTGGATGAGACGAGCCGTCGCCGGAAGCGGCAGATTGCGTATAACGAAGAACATGGCATCACACCGCAGACGATTCAAAAAGCGGTGCGTGATGTGATTGAAGCAACGAAAGTGGCTGAGCAAGAGGAAGAGTATTTGCCGCAGAAGATGTATAGCAAATTGAGTAAGAAAGAGCGTAAAGAAGTAGTGGCACGTATGGAAGACGAGATGAAGGAAGCAGCACGTGCCCTGAATTTTGAGCGGGCGGCTGAGCTGCGCGATCTGATTCTTGAATTGAAAGCGGAAGGATGATGACGGGCGTATGAGCCGTGAGAATATTGTCATTAAGGGCGCACGCGCCCATAACTTGAAAAATGTTGACATTACGATTCCGCGCGACAAGTTTGTGGTTCTGACCGGATTGTCCGGTTCAGGAAAATCGTCGCTTGCGTTTGATACGATTTATGCGGAAGGCCAGCGTCGCTATGTAGAGTCGCTCTCTGCGTATGCGCGTCAGTTCCTCGGTCAAATGGACAAGCCGGATGTGGACTCAATTGAAGGGCTTTCTCCGGCGATTTCGATTGATCAGAAAACAACGAGTCGCAACCCGCGTTCTACTGTCGGGACTGTCACTGAAATTTATGATTACTTGCGTCTGTTATACGCCCGTATCGGACGTCCACATTGTCCGGAGCATGGGATCGAAATCACAGCACAGACAGTTGAGCAAATGGTAGATCGTATTGTGGTGTATCCAGAGAAAACCCGCTTGCAAATTCTTGCTCCGCTCATTCAAGGGCGTAAAGGCGAGCATGTTAAGCTGCTCGAAGAGATTCGTACGCAAGGATATGTGCGCGTGCGCATCGATGGAGAAGTACGGGATCTGTCTGAGGAGATTAAGCTAGAGAAGAACAAGAAGCATACGATTGAAGTCGTGATCGACCGGATTGTGGTGAAAGAAGGTATCGAGAGTCGTCTGGCAGACTCCCTTGAGACCGCACTTCGTTTGGCAGAAGGTCGTGTACTTGTCGATGTGATGGAGAAGGAAGAACTGTTATTTAGTCAGAACCTTGCCTGTCCGACTTGCGGCTTTAGCATGTCTGAGCTTGAACCGCGTCTGTTCTCTTTTAACAGCCCGTTTGGTGCTTGCTCGACTTGTGATGGGCTTGGCAGTCAGCTAGAGGTTGACCCAGATCTGGTCGTACCGGACAAGACAAAGAGCGTGAACGAAGGGGCGCTTGAACCGTGGAACAGTTCTACATCGGAATACTACAGTCAGATTTTGAGCTGTGTTGCGAAGCATTATGCGATTGATCTGGACAAGCCGTTCGAGGAATTGACGGATGAACAGCAGCATGTGCTTTTGTTTGGTAGTGGGAAAGAAAAGATTCTGTTTCGTTACAAGAGCGATTTTAGCACGACGGTGCGGGAGACGCATACGACATTTGAAGGCGTAGTCAACAACGTGCAGCGCCGCTATCGGGAGACAGGCTCAGATCATGTTCGTCAGCAGCTTGAACTGTACATGAGCCAAAAGGATTGCCCGACTTGCAAGGGGGATCGACTGCGTCCTGAAGCACTTGCGGTGCTGGTAGGTGGGAAAAACATTGCGTATGTAACTGATTTGTCTGTTGTCGATGCTCATGCGTTTTTTGATACGCTGGAATTGACGGATAAAGAGATGCAGATTGCTCGCCTGATTTTAAAAGAAATCCAGGCCCGCTTGCAGTTCCTCGTTGATGTTGGACTGGATTATTTAACGATGAGCCGCTCAGCCGGTACGCTGTCCGGTGGGGAAGCCCAGCGTATTCGCTTGGCAACCCAGATTGGTTCGAGTCTGATGGGTGTGCTCTATATTCTCGACGAGCCAAGCATCGGCCTGCATCAGCGTGACAATGAGCGCCTGATCAAGACGCTTGAGCATATGCGTGATCTTGGTAACACGCTTATTGTGGTTGAACACGATGAAGATACGATGCTGGCAGCGGATTATATTATTGATATTGGACCGGGTGCGGGCATTCATGGCGGGCAGATGGTCGCGCAGGGAACGCCTGAGGAGATTATGAATGATCCGAACTCGCTAACTGGTCAGTATTTAAGTGGACGCAAGTTTATTCCGGTGCCGCTCGAACGCCGTCAGCCGAATGGCAAATGGATTAAAGTGACGGGTGCGAAAGAGAATAACTTGCGCAATGTTACGCTCAAAGTGCCGCTTGGCTTGTTTACGTGTGTAACGGGTGTATCCGGTTCGGGGAAATCGACACTCATTAATGAAATTTTACACAAGGCGCTTGCGCGAGATTTGCATAAATCGAAAGCGAAGCCAGGTTCATTCCGTAAAATCGAAGGCATTGAGCATCTTGATAAGGTCATTGACATTGATCAGTCACCAATCGGACGGACGCCACGTTCTAATCCGGCCACATACACTGGCGTATTTGACGACATTCGCGACTTGTTCGCGCAGACGAATGAAGCGAAGATGCGCGGTTATCAGAAAGGTCGGTTTAGCTTTAATGTGAAGGGTGGTCGCTGCGAAGCCTGTCGTGGTGACGGGATTATTAAAATTGAGATGCACTTCCTGCCTGATGTATACGTGCCATGTGAAGTATGTCACGGCAAGCGTTATAACCGTGAAACACTCGAAGTACGGTATAAAGGCAAGAACATTGCCAATGTACTTGAGATGACGGTAGAAGATGCGCTTGAGTTTTTCAAAAACATTCCGCGCATTCAGCGTAAAATGCAGACGTTGTTCGATGTAGGTCTTGGTTATGTGAAGCTTGGTCAGCCTGCTACGACGCTGTCGGGCGGGGAAGCGCAGCGCGTAAAGCTGGCATCTGAACTGTACCGCCGCAGCAATGGAAAAACGCTCTATATTCTTGACGAGCCAACAACTGGCTTGCATATTGATGATATTGATCGTCTACTTCGTGTGTTACAACGTCTTGTCGAGGCAGGAGATAGTGTGCTTGTCATTGAACATAATCTCGATGTGATTAAGACCGCCGATCATATTATCGATCTCGGTCCAGATGGCGGAAATCGAGGCGGTACGATTGTGGGAGAGGGAACACCGGAAGAGTTGATCCAGGTGGGAGAGTCTTACACCGCTCAGTTCCTCGCACCTGTGCTTATACGGGATCGAGAACGGTCAGAAGCTCGCTTGCAGATGCAATAACGGAAGTAGATAATTTGGGAGAAGGACGATTATGAGAAGGAGAAGGCATTGCTTTTTCCTGTCTTGTAATCGTCCTTTTTTGATTCTTCTTTTAGATGGAGGTAATTTTGAATTTGGATGCTTCTTGATTTAACTGTTCAGCTAGTTTAGATAAGTCACTTGAAGAAGCGGCTACTTCTTCGACAGTCGCAGCTTGTTCCTGTGCTGCCGCTGCTACTTGTTCGGCGGAAGCGGCGGATAATTTGATCAGTCGGTTGATTTGCTGTAAAAGGACAAGACCTTGTTCGGAGTCGCGGGCAAGTATATGGAAAATCTCTTTTACTTGTTCCACGCTTGCTTTTGTTTCTGCCGTTTGTGTAACGATCATTTCAAGGGCTGTTCCTGCTTTCTCAATCATTTGTTCTTGCTCCTCGATTTCAAGCAGATTTTCTTCCATAGTGCGTACGGTATAAGAAGTTTCTTCTTGAATATGGGTAATCATATGAACGATTTTCTGCGCGGCCTCGTTGGATGCTTCTGCTAGTTTGCGTACCTCGTCTGCGACAACAGCAAACCCCTTGCCCTGTTCTCCTGCTCGGGCCGCTTCAATGGCCGCGTTCAGAGCGAGGAGATTGGTCTGACTGGCAATGTCTGTGATAACGGTAATGATGCTTCCGATTTCATTGGAGCGTTGGCCGAGACGATGAATGGAATCGGTTGCAAATGAAACCATTTTTGTTACCTTATGCAGATGTTCAATTGATTCGCGGATAGCTTTATCTCCTTCGCATGCGACTTGTGAGGAGGTGGATGCGTTATCCATCGTATGTTCTACATGCTGGATACCCGTTCGGGCCTCTTTAATGGCTCGCTCCATATTGTGTAGTAGGATGGTAGATTGTTCCGCTTGCTCAAGAGCTTGTGCTGACACATCGCTGATTGTAGCGGCGATGTGTGTGGAGGCTGTACTTGTTTGATGCGCAGCTGATTCTAGATCGTGAGAGGAGGTGGAAGCAAGACGGCCACTCTCAGAAAGATTTTGAACGGTAGCTTGCAGATTTGTAATCATTTTTTGGAAGCTGTGTGCGAGATCGGTAATCTCGTCATCTGCTTTTCGCTTCATCTCGAATGCCTGTAGTTCGTAGTTCGCGATGTGATGCGCGGTCTCTGTCAATGTGGACAGTGGACGAATAATCGAACGGCGGAGGGAGAATATTCCTAACGTTACAACGATGACTGAGAGCAGGATGGCAATCCCGATATTTTGTAGCGCTGATGTAAAAGCGAGATCGACGTATGGCGCCTCTGGTACACCAACATACCATATGCCAATGACTGCGCCTTGCGCGTCTTTGATTGGTTCGTAAGCCGTCTGGTTCCAGTTTCCGACTACTTGGGCCCGTCCAGTATAACGCTCTCCTTTTTTCAGAACAATGTTCCCGACCTCTGGGGCGATCTTGGTACCGACTGCCCGGCTGCCATCTTCTTTTTTTACATTTGTGGCGACACGTGTATCACCGAGAAAGAGTGTTACTGTGTTTCCATTAGTAAAGGTACTGATCTGGTCCACTAGCTCATTGTTGTTATTCATCAGTACACTTCCTTTATACAGCTTGCCGTTGTCGGCTCGCCACTCCCCGGGGACTTTCTGATTTATGTACTCATAGCCAAGTACAAGATCACCTGTTAGTTTCTTTTGTGCGCTTTCAATCAAATTGCTTTTTGTTGTCGTATACGCATTCCATGATAGAAGCGAGGCTAGGATAAAAGTGCTGAGAAGCAGACCCGTAATGATTTTTTTCCCGATTGTCCAGCGCATTTTATGATTCCTCCTTTTTATTGGATCAGCATAATTATCTGATCATATGATCTTTTTACTTATTATAACGTGATAAGGAAAAGCAAGGAAAAATATTTCTTCCTGATTTAGTGAAGATGTAATGAGGAGAGAAAACATAAAAATGAGGAGTGGACGGGCAATATGATACAATAGGAACAATCATTATAGAAAGAAAGGGTGGAACATGTGAAGAAAACGCATGTGCGGGATATTATTAATCATTTCCATTTAAAAGTGGCCGCTGGGGAAGCGGGTGTACGCCGGGAAATCACTGTAAGTGATATCAGTCGTCCGGGGCTTGAGATTGCCGGGCATTTTCAGTTCTACCCTGCCGAGCGTGTACAATTACTCGGGCAGAAAGAAATGAGTTTTTTCGATATGTTATCCGATGCAGAAAAGGCAGAAAGTGCTGAACGTCTGCTAGATGAGCAGACACCGTGTATTTGTGTGGCGCATGGCTGTGAAGTTCCGACCATTCTGCTCACAAAAGCCGAAGAACGTGGAATTCCTGTTCTGACGTCTTCTCTTGCAACTACGAAACTGTCAAGTAAATTGACAACCTATCTAGAAGGACGATTAGCTCCGACAACGACGATGCATGGGGTGCTTGTCGATGTATACGGGATCGGCGTGCTCATTGTGGGACAGAGTTCCATCGGAAAAAGTGAAACGGCGCTTGAACTCGTAAAACGTGGCCATCGCCTGGTAGCGGATGATGCAGTGGAAGTACGACAAACACAGGAGAATCAGCTGATTGGTAGTGCTCCAGAGTTGATTCAGCATTTGCTTGAAATCCGCGGTGTTGGCATTATTAATGTCATGACGCTATTTGGTGCCGGGGCGATTCGGAATTTTAAGCGGATCACACTTGTCATTCGCTTAGAAATCTGGGACCCGGAGAAGCAGTATGAGCGTCTAGGATTAGATGAAGAGAAGTTAAAAATTTTAGACACAGACGTACCACAAATGACGATTCCAGTTCGTCCAGGGCGTAACCTGGCGGTGATCGTGGAAGTAGCGGCGATGAACTTCCGTCTGAAGCGTATGGGCTATAATGCAGCGGTTGTATTTAGTAAGAAACTGACAGATACGATCGAAGAAGCGGCAGACGACATCTAAGGAGAGATACGATATGGTAAAGGCTCTTAACCCGATCGCGTTCCATCTGGGGCCGATCCCTGTACATTGGTATGGACTTATTCTGGGGACAGCGGCACTTGTTGGGCTGTTGCTTGCCTTACGAGAAGCGCGTAGGGTCGGCATGGACCCGGAGATTATTATGGATGTGGTCATGTACGGGGTTCCGGCTGCGATTATTGGGGCGCGTATTTATTATGTTATTTTTCGCTGGGATGAATATTACAGCACGCATCCGAGTGAGATTATTGCAATCTGGCATGGTGGAATCGCGATTCATGGTGCGTTAATTGGGGCGATCTTGGCGGGCTATATCTATTCTCGAGTTCATAATATTTCGTTCTGGCGTCTGACAGACATTGTAGCACCGAGCTTAATTATTGGGCAGGCAATCGGTCGCTGGGGGAATTTTATGAATCAGGAAGCGCATGGTGGGCCGGTGACGCTGGAGTTTCTACAACGGCTGCATCTTCCGCAGTTTATTATCAATCAGATGTACATCCTTGACCCGATAACGAATACATACCAGTATTATCATCCGACATTCCTGTATGAATCAATCTGGGACCTGGCGGGCTTTCTGCTGCTTATTACGCTTCGCCGGGTGGTCAGATTACGGCGTGGAGACTTGTTCCTGACGTATATCATCTGGTATTCGATTGGACGTTTTTTCATAGAGGGATTGCGGACGGACAGTTTGATGCTGACAGATTACTTGCGTATGGCACAGGTGATTAGTTTGGTGCTGATTGTACTGGCACTGATCCTGATGGTTGTACGTCGCCGTCTTGGCTATGCCGATAAGCGATATGGAGAAGAGTGAGAAATAATACGTACATAAGGAAGGGATATAATGTTGCGATATGAGTATGTGCTGTTTGATCTTGATGGTACACTGATTGACACGAACAACCTGATTTTAACTTCATTTATGTATACATTAGAAAAATACTATCCAGGCAAATATACGCGTGATGACATTCTCCCGCATATGGGTAAGCCGTTGTATGACCAGATGGAGATATTCGGACCCGAGCATGTAGACGAGCTGGTGCAGGTGTACCGTGAGCATAATGACCTCGTACATGACGAGCTTGTACGCGAATTTCCGAATGTTGTGCAGACGGTACATGATTTGGCAGCTATGGGTGTGAAAATGGGGATTGTGACTACAAAACAGCGCCATACTGCGGAAATGGGAGTACGCATGTTTGGACTTGATAAATATATGGACGCATTTGTGGCCTACCAGGATACGGAAGAGCACAAACCGCATCCAGCTCCAGTGTTAAAAGCCATCGAATTGCTGAATGCTGACCCGACTCGTACATTAATGGTTGGAGACAGCCAGTACGATATTCAGGCAGCACAAAATGCGGGTGTGGCATCAGCAGGTGTAGCGTGGAGTCTGAAAGGGGCGTCGTTTCTTTCTACATTCGAGCCAACGTATTTGCTGAATGATATGTCTGATTTAATTCAGATCGTCAAGCAGCCAATCGAAAGCGAGTAAGAGGTGGCATATGGCAAAGCGAAAAACAGAACGCTACCCGGTGACGGGCGCTAATTCGCTCTGGCAGATTTACAGAACGGTGAGCTTCTGGAAAGTTATGAAATGCTTCACTGTTGTCCAACTCGCTCGCTATGTTCCATGGCTCCCGATGAAAAATTGGATGTATCGTAACTTTCTGGGCATGAAGATCGGCCAGCAAACATCGGTTGCACTGATGGTCATGATGGATTCGATGTTTCCGGAGCGCATTTCGATTGGAGACAACAGCATTATTGGATATAATACGACGATTCTTGCGCATGAGTATTTAATAGAAGAGTATCGGCTCGGTGATGTCAAGATCGGCTCGAATGTAATGATCGGGGCAAACTCGACGATTCTTCCGGGCGTGACGATTGGCGATGGAGCGATCGTGTCAGCGGCAACACTTGTGCATCAAGACGTGCCAGCCGGGGCATTCGTCGGGGGGAATCCGATGCAGATCATCCGGCAGCCCTCTTAATCGAGTGCAAAAAATCATGAAGGAGGTATGAGGCAAGCGGGAAGTATATGTTCAAACGCTGTCTGTTTCTTTTCGGCAAAGAAGTGTAACTGTCCGCTTCAGGGCAATGCTTTTTGAACATATACTTCCGGTGTTCATACTCTCATGGTTTTTGTTAGGCTAAGAGTGTTGTAAGGGAAGCGGAAGCAATTATTTTGACAAAGCTAGAGGAGACAGCGTTCGAAAAGCGCTGTCTTTTCTTTTTATACCGAGCGGAGGCAAGAAACGGGGATTAAGAACGGCAATTGGCTCCATCGTTAAGAAACCCAGATGTTTTGCCGTTCCCCCGTTTCTTGGCGGAGCGGGCAGTTTATACTTCTCTGCTAAAAAGAAACAACAAGCTTTCGAACGCTGCCTCCTCCTTGCTCGGCTCAAACTAATCGCTTTCCCCCTCTTTACAAGCACGATTCCTCGTGGTAGACTTACAATCAATAACAATCCTTTAGCTTGGTAGCGAACTAAAGGATATAAAGGAGAGAAACACTGATGTCGAGACCGTTAGGCTTTGAAAAACCGCTCGGTATGCGAGATGTACTCCCGGATTTGTTGAAGAAACAGCGCAAGCTTGAAGATAAAGTAAAGCAGTGCATGGAACAATGGGGATATGCGGAGATTATGACCCCGACGCTTGAATACTACGATACAGTCGGTGGCGCGAGTGCCACTATTGATAACAAACTATTCAAATTACTCGATCGGCAGGGTAAAACCGTGGTGCTGCGGCCCGATATGACGGCCCCGATCGCACGTGTGGCGTCGTCGCTTTTAAAAGATGAGCCGCTTCCCTTACGCCTGATGTACAGCGCGAGCGTATTCCGGGCACAAGCGAAAGAGGCAGGACGCAATGCGGAGTTTGTCCAGCTGGGCATTGAAAACATCGGTTCAGCGTCGGTGGACGCGGATGCAGAAGCGATTGCGCTTGCGGTATCTGTATTAAAAGCCGCAGGGGTACAAACGTTTAAAATTGCGATTGGGCATGTGGGATTTCTGGAGGGGCTGTTCGAAGAAACGGTTCCGCGCAAAGAAGACCGCGATGTGTTGCGAGAGTACTTGCACTGCCGTAATTATGTAGGGTTCCGTCAATATGTGAAAGAACTAAAGCTCCCAGCTGAAAACGAAGCGCGTCTGCGTGAGTTGTTGAAGCTGCGCGGCGGTAAGGAGCTCATTGCACGAGCTGAGGCGATTACGGTGAACGGTCAGGCACGCCGAGCCGTAGCGAACTTGTATGAATTATGGGAAGCGCTCGAAGCGTATCAAGTAACAGACTCTGTCATTCTGGATCTGAACATGAGCAGCAACCTTGATTACTATACAGGCGTTTTATTCGAAGGGTATGCAGCGAATCAAGGGTTTGCCCTTTGTACAGGTGGACGGTATGACAGCCTAATGGCACAGTTTGGACGTCCGTGTCCAGCTACCGGATTTGCCGTTCAGATGGATAGACTGCTTGAAGCGGTAGGCGATACGCCAATAAAGGTAGAAAAAAGCCTGATTTTGTATCGAGCATCACAGCGTCAGGAAGCGTTGGAGCTAGCGCGTCGTCTGCGCATAGAAGAAGGAAAAGTGGTCGTTGCGCAGCGGAAGGATGAATGGCTGGCGGCTGATTTTTCTCAATATACCGATATTATTGACCTGACGAAGGAGGGAGCATAATGGCGATGCAGGCAAGTGACCGATTAATTGTAGCGATGCCGAAAGGGCGGATTTTTGAAGAAGCGGCGGACCTGTTACGTCGTGCCGGGGTGCCGCTCCCACCAGAGTTTGACGATTCCAGGAAATTGATTGTTCCCGTTCCGGAGGCAAACCTTGATTTTATTCTGGCTAAGCCAACGGATGTTCCGACATATGTAGAATATGGTGTGGCGGATATCGGGGTAGTAGGGAAAGATGTGCTGCTTGAGGAAGACCGCGATGTATACGAGTTACTGGACCTGCAGATTAGTCGTTGTCGCTTGTCTGTTGCGGGTCTGCCAGACTGGAAACCGACGAGTGGCACGCCGCGTGTCGCGACGAAATATCCGCGTGTTGCATCGAAATATTTTCGAGAGCAAGGTCAGCAGGTGGAAGTCATCAAGCTAAATGGCTCCATCGAACTGGCACCACTCATTGGACTTGCCGACCGGATTGTGGACATTGTGTCAACTGGACGTACATTACAAGAGAATGGCCTGGTTGAATTAGAAGAAATCGTACCGATCACGACCCGCCTGATCGCCAATCGGGTAAGCTACCGAATGAAGAGCGAAGCGGTTGATTATGTATATGAGAAGTTCGCGTCAATTGTGGAGGAGAAATAAATGATACGCATTGTAGAGGCTAACAATTTTTCTACACGCCGCGATGTAGAGAATGGAACTGACACGCAGCGTGCGGCTGTGCTTGATATTCTGGCACAGGTAAAACAGAACGGCGATCAAGCAGTACTCGATTATACCGCTCGCTTTGACGGCATTATGTTAGATAGCATGCGAGTAAGTGAAGCAGAATTTGCGGAGGCTGAGCAAAATATTAGCCCGGAAGTACGCGAAGCAATTGAGGCAGCCGCAATTAACATTCGTGATTACCACAGCCGTCAGATGCGTCAGTCATGGATGACGACGAAAGAGTCTGGTACGATGCTTGGTCAGCTTATCCGTCCATTGCAGCGTGTCGGTCTGTATGTACCGGGCGGCACAGCGGCGTATCCGTCCTCTGTCTTGATGAATGCCATTCCGGCACAAGTAGCCGGGGTAGAAGAGATCGCGATGGTTACGCCGCCAGGCAAGGATGGAAAAGTCAATCCAGGCGTGCTTGTAGCGGCGCAAACGCTTGGTGTAACGGAGATTTACAAAGTCGGCGGCGCCCAGGCGATTGCGGCTCTCACATATGGAACGGAAACGATCAAGCCGGTTGATAAAATTGTGGGTCCGGGGAATATTTATGTAGCATTGGCAAAGCGAGAAGTATTCGGCTTAGTTGATATCGATATGGTAGCTGGACCGAGTGAGATTGTCGTGCTGGCAGATAACACAGCAAACCCTGGTTATGTGGCGGCTGACTTGCTGTCGCAGGCGGAGCACGATGCGATGGCGTCCTCTGTTTTGGTTACACCAAGTCGTACACTGGCCAAAGCAGTACAGCAGGAAGTCGAGAAACAACTTGCGGTTCTGCCGCGTCGGGAAATCGCCGAGAAATCCATTCGTGATCACGGTGCGATCTGCATCGTGGATAGTCTGGAACAAGGCATTGATGTAGTTAATCGTCTCGCTCCGGAACATCTTGAGGTCATAGTGAAAGATGCGATGGAGTATGTAGGTAAGCTGAAAAACGCCGGGGCGATTTTCCTTGGTGCATACAGCTCGGAGCCGGTAGGCGATTACTTTGCCGGACCGAACCACGTTCTGCCGACGAACGGCACGGCACGGTTCTCATCCCCGCTCAATGTGGATGATTTCCTCAAAAAAACAAGCTTGATTTCATACAGTCGTCAGGATTTACTGGCGAACGGACAAAAAATCGTGGCCCTTGCCCGCCAGGAGGGGCTAGAAGCACATGCGCGGGCGATTCAGATTCGCCTTGATAACGAACAGAACTAGGGGGAACCAGCATGCGTCAGGCATCTCTTGCACGTAAGACAAATGAAACGGATATTACTTTATCGTTTGCTATAGACGGCGAAGGCCGTAGTGAATTAAAAACGGATGTTCCATTTCTCGATCATATGCTCGATCTATTTACAAAGCATGGTCAGTTTGACTTGAATGTACAGGCAAAAGGCGATATCGAGATTGACTACCACCATACAGTAGAAGATATTGCAATCTGTTTAGGTCAGGCGCTGCGGGAAGCGCTCGGTGACAAGAAAGGGATTAAGCGGTACGCAAGTGTGTTTGTTCCGATGGATGAAGCACTTGGTCAGGTCATTATTGATATTAGCAACCGCCCGCACCTTGAATATCGTGCTGAATTCCCATCTGCGAATGTCGGCAATTTCCCGGTTGAATTGTTCCATGAATTTTTCTGGAAGCTGGCACTTGAAGCGCGCATTACGCTCCATATTATTGTGCACTATGGACATAACACGCACCACATGATTGAAGCGGTATTCAAAGCACTTGGCCGTGCGCTTGATGAAGCGACGATGATCGACCCGCGTGTGAAAGGGGTCCCGTCCACGAAAGGAATGTTGTAACGATGATCGCGATAATTGACTATGGAATGGGCAACTTGCATAGTGTGAGCAAGGCAGTGGAGCGCCTCGGGTATGCGTACAAATTCGTATCCACGGCTGATGAGTTGCTTGCAGCAGACGGTGCGATTCTGCCGGGGGTTGGTGCATTTGGCGATGCGATGAAAAACTTGCGAGAACTGGGTCTCATTGAACCGATTCACCAGTTCGTAGCGAGTGGCAAACCACTTGTCGGCATTTGCCTTGGAATGCAGCTGTTATTTGATAGCAGTACCGAGCACGGTGCGAACGAAGGATTAGGGCTTCTTCCAGGTCGCGTTGAGCGTTTTGAAGGAGATTACAAAGTTCCGCATATGGGCTGGAATCGGTTGGCATTCTTGCAGGATAATCGGATTTTTAACGGCGTGGAGCAGGGATATGTGTATTTTGTACATTCGTACTTCCTGCAGCCGACAGAGGAAAACCGTCCAGTATTGCTAGCGACGGCAGATTATTATCAGGAAGTGCCAGCGATTGTTGGCAAGGGCAATGTGTATGGCATGCAGTTCCACCCGGAGAAAAGTGGGACAGTTGGCATGAAGCTATTGCAAAATTTTGCGGAGCTATGTGAAACGGCGCGTACGACATAATGAGATAGAAATGAGGGTGTGGAGATGAGTTTCATTATTTACCCGGCGATTGACATTCGCGGTGGCAAGTGTGTGCGCCTGTTACAAGGCGACTACAATCAAGAAACGGTATATGGCGATTCGCCGCTCGACATGGCGAAGCAATGGGCAGCGCAGGGTGCACAGTGGGTTCACCTGGTTGATCTTGACGGCGCAAAAGTAGGCCAGCCGGTTAATCATGAAGTTGTATGTGAAATTGCTCGTACGCTTGACGTACCCGTTCAAATTGGCGGCGGCCTGCGCCGAATGGAAGATATAGAACGCTACATCGAGAGTGGCGTAGCCCGTGTGATTCTCGGAACAGCGGCGATTCAGGATCAGCCATTTGCGGAGCAGGTGCTGGCGAAGTACGGTGATAAGGTGGCGATTGGTATTGACGCCCGCAATGGCTATGTGGCGACACATGGCTGGCTGGAAACGTCTGAGGTAACGGCGGAAGCACTGGCGAAAGTGCTCATTTCCAAGGGAGCAGAGACGTTCATCTACACTGATATTTCCCGTGACGGCACGCTAGCAGGGCCGAGTACAGAATCAACGGTACAGCTGGCGCGTGCGATCGGCAAAACCGTCATCGCATCCGGTGGTGTGAGCGTGGAGCAGGATCTGCTCGAATTGGCGCAGTACGCAAAAGACGGAGTCGGCGGTGCGATTGTAGGTAAGGCATTGTACACAGACCGGATCAATCTTGCACAGGCGCTGCGCAGCGTGCAGGAGGTGTAGTGCATGCTGGCAAAACGAATCATCCCGTGTCTTGATGTAAAAGAAGGTCGGGTTGTAAAAGGGATTAGCTTTGTAAACTTGCGCGATGCCGGTGATCCAGTTGAGCTGGCGAAGCGGTACAGTGACGAAGGCGCGGACGAGCTTGTATTCCTCGATATTTCAGCTTCCCATGAAGGTCGGGAGACGATGGTCGAGGTGGTCGAGAATACAGCGGCGAACGTAACGATTCCGTTCACGGTTGGTGGCGGCATTAATGCGGTGGAAGATATGCGCCGCATCTTGCGGGCTGGAGCAGACAAAGTGTCCGTGAATACAGCAGCCGTTAAGCGCCCGGAACTTGTACGGGAAGGGGCGGAAGTGTTCGGCAGCCAGTGTATTGTGGTCGCGATTGATGCGAAGGCAAAAGCAGATGGAACGGGCTGGGAAGTGTACACACACGGTGGACGTACGGCGACAGGCATCGATGCGGTCGAGTGGGCGAAGCAGGTGGCGGCACTTGGTGCAGGTGAGATTTTGCTGACGAGTATGGATTCGGACGGACAAAAAGACGGATTTGCGCTGGCACTGACACGGGCGGTATCGGAAGCTGTTCGTATTCCGGTCATTGCCTCCGGCGGTGCAGGCTCAAAGGAGCACTTTTATGATGCATTTGTAGAAGGAAAAGCGGATGCAGCGCTGGCAGCTTCGATTTTTCATTATAAGGAAACATCCATTCAAGAAGTAAAGCAGTACTTACATGAGCGTAAGATCGAGATGCGTATAACAGAGGAGACGGTATAAATGAATGTGCAAGATTTGAAATTTGACAGCAACGGCTTAATCCCAGCGATTGTGCAGGATGCACAGAGTAAGGAAGTGCTGACGCTTGCCTACATGAATGAAGAGTCGCTCAAAAAAACGATCGAGACACGCGAAACATGGTTCTGGAGCCGTTCGCGCCAGGAGCTATGGAACAAAGGGACTACATCAGGCAATACACAGCGCGTAGTCGATATTACGTATGACTGCGACGGAGATTCCCTCGTTGTAAAAGTAATTCCGGCAGGTCCAGCCTGCCACAAAAATGTATACTCCTGCTTTACGGAGTCACTGCTGACAGGGGAAGCGGCATCTGGAAACCCAGAACCGACAGCGGTGGAGACAGACGGTCGATTTGATATCATTAACAAACTGGAGTCTCTGATTGCGAAGCGAGAAGCGGAGATGCCGGAAGGATCATATACAA